>JAZLBF010000038.1:0-23767 GCA_045613565.1 Bacteroidaceae bacterium | reverse complement strand
ACACTTTCTAGAAATTGCTTATGGCTCATTAAACGAAGTCATGTGTCAACTAGAGTTGTCTCAAGAGTTAGGATATATTACGTTAAACCAGTTAAAGGACTTAGAAGACGAATATCAAACTATTGCACGTATGCTATCTGGGCTTCGTAAATCAAAGCAAACAGAATAACAATCAATACCAATTCGCTCATCGCTCGTCGCTCATCGTTCATCGCTGAGAGAGCAAGGATACTCGCAACATAGAGGAGTGGGTGGTTACTCGATGAGCGATGAGCGGTTAGCGATTAGCGAGTATTCAGAGTACAGAGTACAGAGTACAGATGACGAAACTGTCCACCCCCTCCGCTTCGCTCTGTCTCAGTGGGACAGTTGCTGGCGCAATGCTTTTGTAACTGACTCATTATGTGAGGTCATGTGCCAACTTGAGTTGGCTCAAGTGTTAGGATATATTACTCGTTAATCTCTTTGCCCTTGCTAATCTCAATGCTCGTTGCAGTATGAATTTAGGATTTGGGTAGTGTCTTATGCAATAACACACCACCGATAATGGCAGAAAGGGCTGAGCCAAGTAGGACTCCTAATTTTGCCTTGACAAGCAATATCATGCCATCGATACCTGCATCGGCATATGAGAGGTCGGCAATAAACATAGATACGGTAAAACCTATACCACATATTACACATACGCTGGCAAAGGCTTTCCAGGATGCACCTGCAGGAAGAGATACAATGCCTAGCTTGACGGCAATCCATGAAAAGGAGAATACGCCCAGGAATTTGCCGAGAACCAAACCAGCCATCACGGCCAGACCTACTCCCGAAAATACACTGCTCATACTCATATCGGATAGGTCGATACCTGCATTGGCAAAGGCAAAGAGTGGTATCACTATGTAGTTGATAATGGAATGAAGATTGTCTTCCAGGTCTTGAAGAGGGCTTATCATCTTGTCTGCCGCTGACTCTATGCTTTTCAGCGTATTTATCTGGTCGTTGGTAAGGACTATGGTTTTGTGCAGGTTGCCAAAATCTACAATGGGAATTTTGCCCACATTCTCTCTGATTCGCTCCAAATAATACCCGGTGCCCTTGACAAGAGTGGCAGGAATGCAGAACGCTACAATAACACCGGCAATGGTGGCATGAATACCAGAATTGAGCATAAAGTACCATAGCGCAAGACCAATGGAAATGTAGAATACCTTACGCCTGACATTGCCAATATTGCCTACAACCATAATAGCGATACTGATAGCCGAAAGGCAGATGTATAGCATGTCTATGTCCGAGGAGTAGAATAGTGCGATGACAATGATACCGCCCATGTCATCAGCAACGGCAAGCGCTGCCAAAAACATCTTCAGTCCCACGGGCACTCGGGATTTGAAGACAGAGAGTATGCCCAGGGAGAAGGCTATGTCTGTGGCCATAGGTATAGCCAGACCTCGTTGCATTAGTGCATCATCAGGACATGCCAGGAAGAATACCAATACGGGAATGAGCATACCACCGCAAGCACCTATGATAGGGAGCAGAGCCTTGTCCATGGAGGATAGTTCGCCCACCTTTATCTCGCGCTTGATTTCAAGACCTACCGAGAGAAAGAAGATAGCCATGAGAAAGTCGTTAATCATCTGTCCCAGGGTGATGGCATGGCCTCCGTGGCTGAAGAAATTAAAATCTCCAACGGAAAGACTCATCTCCAGTTGCCAAAGCGAGAAATACCACTCCTTGATGGTGGGGGTGTTGGCGCAAACAAGTGCAAGTATGGTGAAGAAAATCAATACCACACTTGAGTTGATATGGCTCTTCAATTTGCTTAAAGAACTATAATTCATATTTATCT
This sequence comes from Bacteroidaceae bacterium, assembly GCA_045613565.1. GTDB lineage: Bacteria > Bacteroidota > Bacteroidia > Bacteroidales > Bacteroidaceae > Physcousia. The sequence goes on along the minus strand of JAZLBF010000038.1, from coordinate 21,921 downwards.
TTGTGTTTTATCGTTGTTCAACTCTGTTCTGCTTGAGAAATTGCAAACGGGTTCTTATATCAGTGCTAATGAACTTGTGAATGGCTCTGTATGTGGGTTCAATCATCTTTTGGGGACGAATGCCACTATAGCGAAGCATCAGGATTATCAGACAGAGAATGGCTCCCAGGAGCAACCAACCGTATATCTCTTTCATGGATTCGAGCAACGATTGTAGCTGTATCATACCATATATTTCGCCCATGGGGACATGCCTGGTGGATAGTTTCACACCATCCAATCCCTCGCTCAGCACCATGGAGTTGCGAGCCATCACAACCTTTAGTGCACGCCCCACAATGGCATTGCCTATAGGTCCAGCCAAGGCCGCGCTGAACATATTCTGGAACGACAATCCATGCAGGAACGTGTAAGGGAAGGGGAGACGAGCATTTGCCGTGAGCATCATTACCGCCACGATGACATATCCAGCCGAGCGAACCAGGACGGGGAGATATAATGCCTCTTTGGGCAGATTATAATCTATGCGGAAATAGAAGTATGCCAGATAGAAGGCAAAGCAAGAGAAGGCTATCACCAGCATTCGTTGATAGGTCCACTTTCTGCGTGCAAAGGTTTGCCAGGTGAAGACAATACCGATTACGGTGCCTAGGATGGAAACCCAATTGAGAGTGAGAGTATTCAGATGGTCATAGCCCAAGACGCCCTCCATCAATGCATGTTCGAAGATATGCGAGGGAGCAAGCAACAGGTCCATGATGATGATGATAGCCACGCAGATGGGCACGAGCGGATAATTGAAGATATTGAATGCGATGTATGGATGGCGCAGATAGGTGGAGCGCCAATAGTTCATGCCAAAGGAAGCCACTGCCAATATTGTAGCAAACCAGATAAGGTCTGATTGCCACCAATCGTAATGCTCTCCGTAGATGCATACAAACAGGACGGACATAGCCGTAGCACCCCATAGCAGCATGCCCACCCAATCAATGCCCAGCAGTGGAAGGCGCGGCATGATGGAGATACCCCTGTAACATACCAGTACAATGAGGTACATAATCAGCAAGGCACCGATGATAAACCAGTACATATAGTGCCACGATGCCCACACCGAGAATGAGAGTGCAGCAATGCCAGTAAGTTGGATGGTGCTATTTACCATCAGATAGATATAGCAGAACCATATAGCCATGTCGCGCTTGGGGGTAATCCATAACTGGATGGTGGAGTTGCATTCATAGATAGCCCACATGCGGAAGAAGCCAGCCACCAGGCTTACTCCCACAAGTATCGGTACGCTACCCGTGTGCATACAAATCAGATTAGCAGCTATCAAGACCACGATACAACTGCCCAATGCTGTCTTGGGTCTTACGGCCCACTTGGTGCGGAACATAATGGCAAAGTACAGAGCCATACCCACCAGTGAGGCATAGCCAGCCATCATGATGTCCTCTTGCAAGAGTTGTGTGGAGCCTACCATATCGCTCACTGCAGCCAGATAGACACCTCCCGTACAATTGAAAACGATGATGAAGACTATCAGCAACCACGGCTTCAGTGCCTCGGGGATTAAGCGTATCTGTGGGATGGAAAAGGGTTGGCTGTGATTGTGATGATGGCCCATTTGTATAAAACTTTACATTCTACATTCATACCAGCGCTCACACGCTCCATGGCTTCCGAATCGTTGTCCTGGGTGAAATTGATGCGCACGGGGATTCGCTGCTCTATCTTGACAAAGTTGCCAGAAGAATTGTCTTGTGGCATAAGCGAAAAACTAGCTCCCGTGGCACGAGAAACAGAACGGACAATACCTTTGAAGGTGTGATTGGGTACGGCATCAACCTCTATCTCCACCTGTTGGCCCTCACGGATGTTGCCCATCTGTGTTTCCTTGTAATTGGCTATAATCCATTTGTCTTCTCCGTCTACAATGTCCACCATGGTTTGGCCAGGCTGAATGAGTTGTCCCTCCTGAATGTCCTTTCTGCCAGTGTAACCATCACATGGAGCTAGCACCACGGTATAGGAGAGGTTCAGACGAGCCAGTTCCAATGCAGCTTCTGCCAATCGGATGCCAGCTTCATTCTGTCCCAGACGGGTGTTTTGCTCACGGCTCACCGAGCGTACGCTCTCTTTCTGGCGCTCGAGCATGTCGTATCTGGCTTTTGCGGCTAAATAGGCGGTATTCATATCATCATATTGCTGGCGAGTGACAGCATTCTGTTCGTACAAGGTGCAGAATCTATCGTAGTTGCGCTTGGCATTTTCATACAGTATGCGAGCCTCTTCTATGCTTGCCTCCGTGACGGACAGATTGCTGCTGGTGGTAGATATCACATTGTGCATAGCATCCTTGCCCGTCTGTGCATTGGCAAGGTTGGCCTCGGCTTGTGCCAGCATGTAGCGATATTCGGCATCTTCTATGACTAAAAGTGTGTCGCCCTTTGAAACTTTAGTGTATTCCTCAAAACGAACTTCTTTGACAAAGCCCTGCACTCGCGAGTTGACGGGCACGATGAGTTGTTTAACCTGTGCATTCTCCGTAAACTCCACATTTCCCAGGTGGATGAATTTTTCACATACCCATGAGATGGCGCCCAACAATAGGATGCAGGCAACGATGTTGTAAATCAGCTTTTTTGTTTTTCTATTCATAATATATATATGTTTAGTGTTGTGTTATAGATTACCAGATGTATTTTTCATTTTATAATAGTTGAATATCACGTTGATGCATGCATTGGCCAACTGCAGTTCGGCCTCAAGCAATTGGTTGGATGCATCCAGCATGTCGGTAACGAGTACTATGTCATTGCGATAGCGATTTTCAATCACCGTATAGTTTTCGTGGGCCAGTTGAACGTTCTTCTCCAGCGTAGCCACCTCGTCGTAGGCCTCCATGTATCTGGTATAGTCGGCCTGCATAGCCAGCGAGACCTGTTCCTGTGCATCATCCTGGCGGTGGCGACTTGTCATCGTATTGAGGTGAGCCTGCTTAATGCTCTTGTTTGCCTTGTAGAGCGATGATAATTTAAACGAGATACCCACTCCCACGTGCCAGTAGTTGTAGTTTTTATTTATAGTGGGCACTTCAATGGTAATAGGTCCGTCAAAGTGATTGCCGGCAATGAGAGCTACCGTGGGGCGCATCTCTGCACGGGCCAACTTCTCGCCATATTTGCCCATCTCCACGGCCAATGCCGATTGCTTGATGGGGTGTGCCTGTGTCTGAGCCAACTGTTGCCAATATGAGATGTCTTGTGTGGGCAGGGCTTGTTCTATGAGCGTACTATCAGGAACAATCTCCATGTCTGCAGGAAGGCCAAGCATGGTGGCCAAATCATAGTTGAGAATCTCTATCGAATTGATGGTTCTGCGCCTGGCCAGTTCCAGATTTTTCAGTTGCAACTCGTAGCGAGTAACATCGTTTTGCAGAGCCACACCAGCCTTGTTACGTGCCTTGGTGTCGGTGATGACAACTTTTGCCAAATCGATGTTACGGTCATATACCTTTAGTACGTTTTGTAGTTTGTAGAGGTCGAGATAGAAACCAGTGAGCATAAATCTGATGCGCGAACGAGCCGCCTCTCGGTTTACGCCAGCCATCTCTTCTTTCAGCTTGGCCATGGCCACACCATTGCTGATGGCACCTCCGCCGTAAATCAATTGAGTGGCTTGAATGGCAAAGTTGTTACCGAAATGAGGCATCTTGACATTTTGCCCATTAGAGAAGTTCCTGTCCATGAGACAACCGTTGCCCAGGTAACTTGCAGACAAGGATATGTCAATGTCGGGAAGATAACCATTTTTTGCAACTTTTACTCCCTGCTGAGCTTCCATTACTGCAGCATCTTCTACTTTCAGACTCTTGCTATTTTTATCCGCTAAAGCAAACATTTGCTCAAGCGTCAATACATAAGAATTTTGGGCATAGCTACCCTCAGCCCATAATGATGCACACAGCACCATTATGAACAAATGTACTTTGCTCATACAATTATAAATATAAATTAGTGATTCGTAAAGGGAATTACATTAACACTCAGTCCTCCCAATTGGTGGAAATATTGTGATGGTACGGGATGTAAATATACGCTGCTGAAATGTAATAATGTAGGTTTATGTCTCTTTTCATATTGGCGAAGAACTTTGTGCTCTTCGGCTGCAAAGGTACAAAAAATATCGTAAAGATGTAACCCCACATTTTGAAAATTTAACGATTTTTACTCTATACTAGCCCCTGTTTTCTTATAATAAAACCCCGTTGATGGTATTAAATTAGCACTGATTTAACTCCCCCCAATGTGATTTATATATTTATGAGAGCGTAGTGATTTTGGTCATGTTTTGCAGAGGTGCTCAGAAAAAAGTGTCAAGAAATTGGACAAATTTCGCTGAGATAAATAAATTTATTGCAGTCCAGTAAACTTTTTTACGATATTTAAATTAAGGGCTGACACTTCTCACGAGGTATCAGCCCTTTTGGTTACCTTTGTCTTTGCACAAACATAATTGTAACCATGGGCAAAGATAGTTATTTTACCGGACAGCAATAATAAACAACCATATCTTCATAAGCAGAGCAGTGGGGGATTCCTCACTGCTCTGTTCTTAAATAACAATAATGATATTAATCAATGACTATGCGCTGGTTTCGGTAGTGGTTCCACTTTCGGGAGTTTCCGGTGTGTCTGGAGTCTCTGGCTCGGTGGGGTCTTCTTGGTTGCTGTCTTTACCCATGGAGGCCATGCTACGCTTGGTGAGGGTGAGAAGTGCATTTACTTGATTGATAAAGTTGTTGATATCCTCAGAGGGTTGTACAATGGCGTAGGCATTGACGGTTTGCACTATCTCGGAGTACTTGGCGTCTATCTGCTTGCGAAGCTCGTCGGTATTGATGCTGGTCTGGGGCATGCGTTCAACCTCTTCCTGCATCTTCTGATTGAATGCTACGTCAAATTGTGCGTTCTTCAGGGTAAGGGCTTCTACCTCCTCTGTAAGTGCTAGGGTGGTTAGATGAGCTTGTGCCTCCTGGGAGGAAAGTACGCTGAGCAGACCTGCCACTTCTCGTGTTTCGGTACGCTTCTCATGAGTGCCAATTCCCTTATAGGGTGCTATCATTGCGTCCAGTTCCATAGCGGCATTGCACTTGGAGGCAATGGTGTTGGTTTTGTGGGCCTTCACGATGTTGATGATAACTCCGAGGGCGCAGTCGCGTTCCTTGTCAAGGTTGTTGATTTTTTCTGTACTGATGTAAGTGGTAGAGCGTCGGACGATGCTCATCAACTGACTGACGAGGCTGTCATATTCTGGTGCTTGTGCGGTTATGTGAAGAGCTTCTGCACCTGTAGCCTTAATCTGGTTGTTCACTTGTACGTGTGTGTCGCAGAATAGACCTACTGTCATCTGACTAAATGCTATATTACCTATTTGATTCATCTTAATAAGGATATTTTAGGGTTAATGAAATAATCTGTGTGCTAAAATCTAGGTTTTGATGGTTCCCAACCCCTTGGATTCGGCTAAAATCTAGGTTTTGGTGGTTCCCAACCCCTTGGATTTGGCTAAAATCTAGGTTTTGGTGGTTTTCTGCTTAAGCGGAACCATTGATTTTTAGCTTTTACAGATTTTAATGTTATGTTTCTCTGGATAATCTGTAGTGCCACCTGGTTTTCTACTCCTTTCTTTTGGCGACGGGTTAAACATTAGTTTTTTTATCTCTTTCGGTTGCAAAGATATATAAAATTAGTACTAATTACCAAAACAAGGTACTGACTTTTAACATCTTTTAACATAAAGATTGTAATTTTTACAAACTTTAACAGTTGGAGGGGGCGAAGGAGATGGGATAGATGCTATAGAGACATTAAAAAAAGGTTGGGAGAGTGGGGCTCTTCCAACCTTCTTCTTGATGGTGATTGTTTGTTTGATGTGGAGGGGTGGTTACTTCCACACCTCTTCCATTGCTTTGCGTACCTTGGGGGCGAGCTCGTCGGCAGGGTAGCCGATGGGGATGAGGGCTACGGGCTCGAGACCTTCTTCCATGGGAACTATCTCGTGGAACTGGTTGATGTCAAAGTTGCATACCCAACAGGTGCCTAGACCCTGCTCGGTGGCTGCTAGGCAGAGGTGCTCGATGGCGATGGCTAGGTCGATGTCGGCGTGTGACTTAGAGTCGTAACGGCGTGTCCAGCATTCGCTCTCGGCCTTCATGCAGAGGATGATGGCAGGTACATCGTTAATCCAATCGCGATGGTAGGTAGCCTTGACATTGGCAAAGAGTTCGGGCTGAGAATTGTCCACCAGGATGAAGCGCCATGGCTGACGATTAACGGCAGAGGGAGCTAGGCGTACGCACTCGCGGATGTAATCTAGTTTTTCTGCCTCGATGGGACGGTCTTGATACTTACGGCAGCTGTAGCGTGCCTCGCAAAGTTCTTTAAAGTTCATAGTTTTTTTCAGATTTTATAGTTGATGTATTATGTATTATAGTCTCGCTCAGTCGGGTTGGGGAGGAGATGATATTAATAGTCGTGCAGAGAGTCGGTGTATTGCTTTAGTCGGCGATAGAAGGGATGCCGGCAGAGGGTAGGCGAGTGGCCGATGATGAGCAACTTCATGCGTGCACGAGTGATGGCCACGTTCATGCGACGGAGGTCGGCAAGGAAGCCCACCTGTCCCTCGGCATTGTTGCGCACCATGGAGATGAGGATGATGTCACGCTCTTGACCCTGAAAACCGTCAACGGTATTGATGGAAATCAGTTGGCGGAAGGGTTTCCAATATGAGTCTTTGCGCATCATTTGTCTGAGCAGATGTACCTGACCTTTGTAGGGAGAGATGATACCGATGTCCAATCGTTCGTATAGGATACGGTCGCGGCCTATACGCTCTAGATAGTCGTGCAAGGTTTGCAAAGCCAGTTGTGCCTCGGCAGGGTTGATGCGACTAAGGCCATCGGCAGCTGTCTGCTCGGAATAATCGGGGTAATCGGAGTAATCGGAATACTCTGATTTTTTAGTTTTCCCCTTTATTCGCCAAGGCTCATCAAGCTTCGCAAGTCCGTTTTCAGATTTCCGTTTTATTTGCCAAGGCTCATCAAGCTTCGCAAGTCCGTTTTCAGATTTCCGTTTTCCGTTTTCCGTTTCCCGTTTCTCACCCTCTCCTTCCTCCGCTTCAATCCATTCGATGGGTGTATCCCAATCTAGGATGCCACGATACTTGACGCTGGGGTCGCTATAGAGGCAACCATCGTAGAACTCCCTATTGGGGAACTGCATGATGTCATCGGCCATGCGGTACTGCACGTTGAGCATGGAGACACACTTGGGTTGCTTCTCACAGATGGTTTGCATGAGAGTCTTGTCCAATCCGCCCGACATGGCAGCAGGCGACTTGATGGTAGGTGGCAATTGGCGATGGTCGCCAGCAAGCACCACGCGGTCAGCCTTCTGAATGGCTATCCAGCAAGCAGCCTCCAGAGCCTGTGCCGCCTCGTCGATAAAGAGGGTGGGGAAGTGACGTCCCGTAAGCAGATGATGCGCACTGCCGGTCAGTGTGCAAGCTATTACGCGAGCATCGTCGAAGAGTTCTTCGTTGATGCGATATTCCAATTCGGCAGCACGTTCCTTCAGACGAGCTATCTTCTGATGGCGACTCTCACGGTTGCCCTCGCGATGCTCATAGATTTGGCGTATGTTGCGACGGATACCCCAGAGCTGGTCGTAGAGAGGATGACTCTCGAAGCGGCGCTCGTAGGTGTCTTGTAGCATCTTGTCTGTGACACGAGTGGGATTGCCTATGCGAAGTACGTTGACGCCACGCTCCGTTAGTTTTTCGCTTATCCAGTCAACGGCCATATTGCTCTGTGCACACACCATCACCTGAGATTCGCGGCGCAGGGTTTCGTAGATGGTTTCTACCAATGTGGTAGTCTTGCCCGTGCCAGGAGGACCATGCACTACGGCCACATCCTTGGCGCGTAGCACCAGGTTGGCAGCCTTTTCTTGCGAGGGATTGAGCCAGGGAAATCTTACTGGTGCAAAGCTAAACTCGGAGGCCTTGGCATAAGTGTGGCAAATGTCTCTCAGTTGAGCTAAACGTCCTTCGCGAGCTTCGATAACGGTGTCCAGAGCTTGAAACATGAGACGGTAGGTGTATTCGTCCAGATAGATTTGTACGCCTAGACGCTCGGCATTGGTTAGTTGGAGGAGAGCATCCTTGGAGGGGAGAGCGATGACCATGCGATTCTCCTCGACAAAGCTAACCTGAGCATTGAACTTCATATACGAGAGCATGCCACTGGCATCTTCCTGAAAGAAGCAGACGGGCTTGCCTGGTTCAAATTGATGCTCTATGTCGAGGTCGGTGTATCGGCTCACCTCAACCACCAACTGCTCAAGACTATTGTAATAGGAACGTCCCACGGAGAGGGGGTACCAACACAAACCACGGCGCACCTTTTTTTGCACGCCCATGTTTTGAGTTTGACGCTGAAATTGCTCCTTTTCAAACTCGTATTCCTTCCTGAGTAGTTCTTTTTGTCTGATTAAATCCTGTATCACAATGCAAATTTATCAAAAAAAAGAAGTTCATGCGGGTGTTGCAAGGTATTTTTTTTGTATATTTGAGATAAATTCTAATATACTTTCACTCGTTGCAAAAATATTCAAGCAAGCTTGCTATCTTTTTACTCGTTTATTCGTATATTTGTGATGGTTTTTAAATAGAAAATATACTATGAACAGCAACAAAACATACTTGGCATTCAATGTAGATGCCGTTAGAGATGCACGAAAGGAGAATTTGCACACGCTAAATCTCTTGGGTGATTGGCAAAAACGCTATCCCAGTCGTTACAACTTTGTGAACATTCCGTACATCAACTTTATCGCCACTCATGACGACTTGGTAGAGACCACCGTGAAGACTGATTTCTTCGCACAGATGGAGAAGGCTGACAACTTGATGCTGGTTGTTACCAAGGATACAGATGCGGACAATGTATGGTTGAACTGGCAAATCAGTCGCGCCGTAAACAGGTACCACCTACCTGTAATCGTAGCCTTCAAGGGTGAGACAGTGGTGACCGACGAGACACTGAAGGAGTATTGGGACCATATCCCTCAGAAGATACGCAAATATATCGGTAGAGATAGCGCTCGTATGTGCTACATCCCCTTGACTGGAACTAAGGTGGAGAAGGCATGCGGATACTTCAGCGTAAAAACTCAGACATATCCTTGCAATAGCACCACCATTTATTAATTACAGAAAATAATACTGAGCGTATGGCATACATTAGCCGTATTGAGATAGATTCACTTTGGTCAGGACTTCATCATGTGGTGTGGGACTTGCGCCAGGATGTCAACATACTAAGTGGTGTGAATGGCGTGGGCAAGAGTACCATCCTAAACAAAGTGGTGAAGTATCTGCTCAATGTGGACAGATTGGCCAGGACGGAGGATGGCGTGACATTGAGCTATTCGCCTGAGGGAACCCAAGAGGTGAGATTTGATGTGATACGCTCGTTTGACCGTCCACTCATTTCGCGCGACATCTTGTCAAAAGTGGCGGATATGAGTTTGCATAGCGAATTGGATTTCCAGTTATACCAATTGCAGCGTCGCTATCTGGATTATCAGGTGAATATGTCCAACCGCATGGTGCAACTGTTTACTGAACAAGCTCCTGATGCTCAGCAAAAGGCTCAGGAGATAGCAAGTGAGAAGGCGCAATTCTTTGACATCATTGACTCTCTGTTTGCTGATACCGGCAAAGTGGTAAACAGAACTAGCAACGAGATAATGCTGGTTCAGCATGGCGAACAACTTTTGCCCTATCAATTGAGTAGCGGTGAGAAGCAGATGCTGATTATCCTGCTGACGGTATTGGTGCAAAACAAGCAGCCTTATACCCTGTTTATGGACGAACCTGAGATATCATTGCACATAGAGTGGCAACAGAAATTGATTTCTCTCATTCGTCAACTCAATCCCAATGCACAAATCATCCTTACCACACACTCTCCTGCCGTGATAATGGACGGATGGACAGATTGCGTGACTGATGTGGAGGATATTGTGAATTAATGGGGGAGCGGTAGGCCATTGAAGTCACTGAGGGTAAATAAAGAAGGTTTAACGATAGTAGATTTTCGTATTCATGGCACGAAGGTTGGCGGCTAATATATCGTCTGATTATGTGGCGGCGGCAAATAAACTGAAACCTAACAAGTCTAAGAAGACGGTGGTGGTTTTCGTTGAAAGTTATGCCGACATCACCTTTTGGCGAGATATTTTGGATGAGTACGAAACTCCTTTTCTCCACTTCGAAATAATGCTCCCATCGCGCACCACGTTGGGCAAGGGTAAGAAGACGGCCATGATGAACAATCTAGGGCCTTACATGATAGCTTGTGTGGATGCCGATTATGATTGGTTGCTTCAGGGCAAAACACCATTGAGCCAAACCCTCTGCGAAAGTAAGTATGTGCTTCATACCTATGCCTATGCCATAGAGAATTACATGTGCTATGCTCCAGGGTTGCATAGGGCTTGTACACGCGCCACACTCAACGACCGCGAGATACTCAACCTTGAGGCTTATATCGAGGAATATAGCACCATCATTTGGCCTCTCTTTGTATGGAGTATCTGGGCTTACAGAAAGGGTAGGGATAATGAATTTGGCATCATGCAACTGATGGATACTATCACATATCATGATGTCAATATACAAGCACCTGAATTGACATTGGAGTATGTGCGTAAGCGTGTGAACAAGAAAATTAATTGGTTGTATCAGCGATTTCCTGAAGGAAAGACCACTTATGCTCCTTTGCGAGAAGAACTACTAGGCATGGGACTTACTCCGGCAGAGACCTATTTATATATACAAGGTCATTCTCTAGTGGATGGAGTGGTGCTACCTCTGTTGCATCCCATTTGTCATCAATTGAGGCGCGAGCGTGAGCGAGATATCAACAATCTGGCCATGCACGAAACACAGCGCCAAAATGAATTGTCGGGATACAGAAATAGTAGTATTTCTATCGAAGATGCCTTGAAAAAGAGTTTGGCATACAGAGAATCATTGCCATTTCAACTCTTGAGCGAGGATATCAAACGACTAATGGTAGAGGTGGGAGCAACGAAGTAATTATCTATTTGTCGAATCTTGCCAGACTTACTAAATACCACTACGCAGTCGCCAGCTTGTATCTGAGTATTACCGCTGATACTCATACCCACACCATCGCGCACCAAACCACCCAAAGTGATGCCTTCAGGGAAATGGAATTCGCGGATAGGTTTGCATGTGATAGGACTTCCTTCGGCGGCTATGAATTCAGCAATGTCAGCATCGGCAATGGTAAGACGTCTGATATTGGCTACGTCAGTATCCAATAGCATGCGATAGATGTGACTAGCAGCAATGTTCTTCTTGTTGACAATGGTGCCGATGTCCAATTTGCCGGCCATGCCAACGTAATCCATGTTTTCCACCTGAGCAACGGTTTTTCTGATGCCCAAGCGCTTAGCGGCAAGGCAAGCAAGGATGTTGTTCTCTGTGTTGTTGGTAAGGGCCACAAAACCTTGTACTTCTCTGATACCCTCGTCGATGAGCAAGTCCGTGTCTCTAGCATCACCATGTATTATCATCGTGTCGCTACTATCCAATTGCTCGGACAATACCTTGCATCTATCTTCGTTTTTCTCAAAGATTTTGAGGTCGATATTGTCAGGCTTTGCCAACGCAACATGCACGGTAATGTCTCCACCACCCATCACCATGGCCTTTCTCACATCTTCATAATTCTCCTTGCCTACGATCTTGCGTATCAGGGGGATGTGCTTCTTGGTGGTCATGAAGTAGGCAATATCTCCCAATTGTATCTCGGTGTTACCGTTGGGGATGATGGTAGTTTCCTCTCGTTTGATGGCAACAATATGATAGGGAACCGTAGGGCCACAGAGTTCTTTCAGAGGCTTGTTGTAGAGGTCTTTTGCTTCCTCGCGTAGCTTGATACCCATTAGGCATAGAGCACCATTATGAACCTCCCAATATTGTCTCACCCATGAGCGCCTCAAACCATCGATGATTTCCTTTGCCGCTAGTTCCTCTGGATATACCAATGAGTCGATACCCATGCTCTTGAATACCTCGCGATAACGCTCGGTGGTGTACTCGCTATTGTCCACACGAGCCACCGTCTTCTTGGCACCCAAGGTGTGAGCCAGCATGCAACAGGTGATGTTTTTCGTCTCCTCTGGTGTGACGGCAATAAACAAGTCGGTGTGTGCTACACCAGCCTCTTTCAGGCGACTAATGCTAGTGGGAGAGGCATTCATGATGAGGAGGTCATAGTTACCCCCGGCAAGCTGTTCGGTTTTGCCTGAATCCTCGTCCATCAAGATGATGTCGTGATCTTCATTGGAGAGTAGTTCTGCCAAGTGAGTTCCCACGGCACCAGCACCAGCAATGATTATCTTCATACGATTGAGAGTGAGAGCTTATCTGTGTGTATTATTATCCCTGACGAATGGTATTGATGATGCTTTCCACGTCAAGGCCAACTAGTTTGTACAATTGAGCGGGAGCACCATGCTCGATAAACTTATCTGGTATGCCTAGGCGAGTAACCTTCTTGGTAAAACCATTATCGGCCAACCACTCTAGCACCGCCGAACCAAAGCCACCATTTAGTGAACCGTCCTCGATGGTAATGATGTGGTCGTATTTCTCGGCAACTGCTTTCATGATGTCTTCGTCAAGGGGCTTGAGGAAGCGCATATCATAGTGAGCAGGCAGATATGAAGCGTTGCTTTCCTGAGCTATGGTGTTGATAGCATTTTGTACTACGTTGCCAAGAGGACCGAGGCTGAGTATTGCTATACGCTTGTCGGCTTTGTTCTTCTCCTCGCTAACAAGTCTTCCCTTGCCAATGGGGAGTTCTTCCAATGTGCATTGCCAATCCACCATCACGCCATTGCCACGGGGATATCTTATCACGAAGGGACCATCCTGACATTCTATCGCCGTGTACATCAATCGGCGTAGCTCTGCCTCGTTCATGGGAGAGGCTATGGTAAGGTTGGGTATGGTGCGTAAGCTAGGCATATCAAATACACCATGGTGTGTAGGACCATCTTCGCCAACAATGCCAGCGCGATCAAGACACATTACCACATGCAACTTGTTGATAGCTACATCGTGTATCACATTGTCGTATGAGCGCTGAGCAAAGCTAGAGTATATATTGCATACGGGGATGAGGCCATCCTTAGCCATACCAGCAGAGAAGGTTACGGCGTGTCCTTCAGCGATGCCTACATCGAAGCATCTGTCGGGCATTTCCTTCATCATGATGTTCATCGAACAACCTGAAGGCATAGCAGGTGTTACACCCACGATGCGAGGATTCTTCTGAGCCATCTCAAGCAATGTCTCGCCGAATACATCCTGATATCTGGGAGGTTCACCATCAGCGTTCTTTGTAAGCTGCTCACCCGTTTCGGGGTCAAACTTACCAGGAGCGTGGAAGACGGTAGGATTGTCCTCGGCAGGTTGATATCCGTGTCCCTTCTTGGTGTGAAGGTGCAATAGCTTAGGACCATTCATGTCCTTGATGCTCTGCAAAGTATATACTAGCGAGATGACATCATTGCCCTCGAGAGGACCAAAATATCTGATGTCCATGCCTTCGAAGACATTTTGCTCGTTGTGAATAAACGACTTCAGCGAATTATTCAAGCGTATGATGCGCTTCTTGCCGCTATCTGTCAACCATCCCCAAGAGGTTAACTTCTGTGCCACGGTGTTGCGCAATCGGTTGTATCTATTGCTAGTGTGCAATTGGTGCAAGTATTCCTTCATGCCACCTACCGCACGGTCGATGCTCATATTGTTGTCATTGAGGATGATGAGCATATCGTTGGGTGTAGAACTAGCATTGTTCAATCCTTCGAAAGCCAAACCACCACTCATGGCGCCATCACCAATTACGGCCACCACATGACGATCAATGTTTTGTCTCTTTGCCGCTACCGCCATACCAAGGGCAGCTGATATGCTTACCGATGCATGACCGCAGGTTGTGGTGTCATAATCGCTCTCTTGAGGCGAGGGAAATGGCTTTATACCGCCCAAATGTCTGTTGGTATGAAACTTTTCTCTTCTTCCAGTCAGGATTTTGTGTCCATAAGCCTGGTGACCCACATCCCAAACGATTCTGTCTTCTGGGGTGTTGAATACGTAATGTAGGGCAACGGTGAGTTCCACCACGCCTAAACTACTTGCAAAATGACCAGGGTTTCTGCTTAGTTCGTCAATAAGAAAAGCACGTAGCTCATCACAAACTTGTGGCAGCTTCTCCAAAGGCAATTTTCTCAAATCCTCTGGGTAATTTATTGTGGAAAGCAAATTTTCTATCTTTGTGTTCACAATTATGCAAAATTTAATCCAAAGCAAAGGTACAAAAAAATATGTATATATAGGTCAATACTTCTCTTTTTTTCATATCTTTGTGCGAAAGTAATCTAAAAACTCCCCTTTGATGCTCGATAAAGCTAAAAAATACATACTTTTGGGCTCGTGTTTTTCTCAATACATGGGTGCCAGGATGGAGGCCGAAGGATATCATGCTGTGTGCAATCCCTTGGGTACTTTGTTCAATCCTGAGAGCATCCGCAACACCGTGTTGCATGCCCTAAAGGGCAATGCAGATGGTTTACCCATGTTTCGTGATGAGGCTATGCAAGAGTGGAGATGCTGGTGGGCTAATACACGCTTTAGAAACGAAGAAGAGGCTCTGTCTCGTGCCGAGGTACAAGGAACTTTTTCTGAACTTGGAAAGTCGCTAAGAGAGGCGGATAAGTTGTTCATTACGCTAGGCACCAACGTCTGCTATCGGTTGACGGAAAAAACGCCTTATCCCATGATGTGCGTATCCAATTGTCAGCGTCAAGCAGATGTGCTTTTTGTCGAGGATAGATTATCTTTGGACAAGGTGGTAGAGGTTATGAAAGAGACCTTGGAAGTATTGTTTGCCGAGAATCCTAGCCTACAAGTCACCTTCACACTGAGTCCCTTTCGCTACAGGAAATACGGTTGGCACGGTTCTCAATTGAGCAAAGCCACTCTCTTGTTGGCCATCGATGCATTGCAAAAGGAATACCCAGAGAGAGTAGATTACTTCCCCTCGTATGAGATAATGATGGACGAGTTGAGGGATTACAAATATTATGCTGATGACGGCTTGCATCCTAATATGGAGGCCGTAGAAATTATATGGAATAGATTATGCGAATAGCAACAATTGCATCATTGGTGGGTGCTCAGATGAAGGGTAATGCCGACTTGCACGTGGAGTGGCTCTTGACCGATAGCCGAAGCCTTTGCTTTGCCGAGAGTACCTTGTTTTTTGCCATACGAACTGAGTGTGGAGATGGCCACTTGTATGTACATGATTTGTATCAGCGTGGTGTGCGTGCCTTCGTAGTGGATACTTTGCAGGAAGGTCTTTCCGAGGCGGTGCAATTGCTTGTGCCTGATACCAGAGTGGCTCTTCAACGCCTAGCCGAGCGCCATCGTGAGTCTTTCTCCATTCCCGTTATCGGCATCACGGGTAGTAATGGCAAAACCATCGTTAAAGAGTGGCTTTATCAGATGCTTTCTCCAGACATGGTAGTGACACGCTCGCCTCGTAGTTATAATTCGCAGATAGGTGTACCCTTGAGTGTGTGGGGACTTAATCCTAACACCCAGATAGCCATCTTTGAGGCAGGTATCAGTCAACCAGGTGAGATGCAAGCACTTCAGCGCATGATACAACCCACCATTGGTGTGTTTACTGGTATAGGTCCTGCTCATCAGGAGAATTTTCAAAGTCTTGAGCAGAAAAAGGCAGAGAAGATGCTACTCTTCAAGGATTGTCCCGTGGTGATAGAGGCTCCCGAAGAGGGTGATGCGCTCGAACGCAATCGTCAGGTGTGTGCTCAGGTGTGTCGCCATCTAGGTATGCCAGAGGAGGTTATACAAGAGCGTTTGCGCAACTTAGAACCCGTGGCTATGCGCCTAGAGGTAAAGCAAGGCAGACATGCCAATACGCTCATCAACGATACTTACAATAGCGACCTGAGTAGCTTGGATATAGCTCTCGACTTTATGAATCGTCGTCCCGATCGTCAAGGACGTCAGAGGGTGCTCATCCTAAGTGATATTTTACAGAGCGGAGTGCCATCTACTGAATTGTATGCACATGTGGCACGTTTGTTGGAAAAGCGTGGTGTGGAGCGTTTCTATGGTATAGGAGAGCAGTTGATGCAAAGCGCTTCTAGTTTTGCCAACATCGCTTCGCAATGTGCCTTCTTTTCATCAACGAAGGAGTTTCTTCAAAGTTCTCATTTCGCATCCCTACGCAATAGCATGGTGCTCATCAAGGGTGCGCGTGCCTTTCATTTCGATGCCATTACGGAGGCACTTGAACAAAAGGTGCATGAGACCATCCTTGAGGTGGATTTGAGTGCCGTAGTGCAAAATCTCAATTACTATCGTTCCTTCCTTCAACCCTCTACTCGCATCATCTGTATGGTCAAGGCTGATGGTTATGGTTCAGGAGCGGTGGAGATAGCCAAGACTCTGCAAAGCCAACCACAGGTGGGTTATCTGGCCGTGGCCGTTGCCGACGAGGGAGCTTTGCTTCGTGCAGGTGGTATTACCAAGAGCATCATGGTGATGAATCCAGAGATGACCAGTTTTAATACCCTCTTCGAATACAATCTTGAGCCAGAGGTGTATAGCTTCCGTATATTGGATGCATTAATTCAAGCGGCCGAACGAGCTGGTATTACAGGTATGCCTATACATATCAAGTTGGACACGGGTATGCATCGTTTGGGTTTTGACCCAATGAAGGATATGCCAGCCTTGATAGAGCGTCTAAGGCATCAGACGGCACTAGTACCCCGTTCTATCTTCTCGCACTTTGTGGGTAGTGATAGTGATGATTTTGATAGATTCTCTGCAGAGCAGTACAAACGCTTCTTGCATGGAGCCGACATACTTCAGAGTGCTTTCTCGCATCATATCCTTCGTCATATGTGCAATAGTGCTGGTATTGAGCACTTCCCTGAGCGTCAGATGGATATGGTGCGCCTAGGTTTGGGCTTATATGGAATTAATGCTCGTAACAATGCCTTGTTGAGCAATGTTAGTACTCTGAAGACCACCATCCTACAGATACACGATGTACCCAAGGAAGAAACGGTGGGTTATAGTCGTCGTGGTGTATTGACAAGAGATTCTCGCATAGCTTCCATTCCCATTGGATATGCCGATGGATGGGATAGATTGTTTGGTAATGGTCGTGCCTATTGTTTAGTGCATGGACGCAAGGCTCCTTATGTGGGCAATATTTGCATGGATGTATGTATGATTGATGTGACGGATATACCCGAAGCACAAGAAGGCGACCAAGTTATCCTCTTCGGTGGCGAACTATCACCCTCCATCCTTGCTGATATCGTTGGTACCATTCCTTACGAGATTCTGACCTCTGTTTCGTCTCGAGTAAAGAGGGTGTATTACCACGAGTAAATATAATGAATGTAAAAAAGCAAAAGTTAAACTTATGAAAAAAATCATACCTTCTTTGTTGGTAGCAATGTTGGCACTAGCGCTATTCTCATGCTCTGATGATAAGCGTGATTTGATAGGTAAGACCGAGGTTGTGATAGAGACATCCAGAGGTGATATTACTGTTCGACTTTATGATGATACTCCAGTGCATCGTGATAACTTTATCAAGATGATAGAGGAGGGAGTGTACGAGAATATTATATGGAATCGCATTGTCCCTGGAGCCACAATACAGAGTGGAGAACCATCGCAAAAGGCTGGTGGAGCAAAGCCAACGGTTGACCCCGAAAAGTATCGCCATCGCCTACCCGCCGAGATACTTTATCCTCGCCATTACCACAAGGCTGGTGCTTTGGCTATGTGCCGTCAACCAGATAGTGTCAATGTGAATAGAGAGAGTAGTGGTACGCATTTCTATATCGTAGCAGGTAAGAAGTACACCATGGGTACGTTGGCTGAATTGTGGCAGACAAGAAGGGATACTGAACCAGGGTTTAAGTTGCCTGCCTTATCCGCTCATCAAAAGCAGGTGTACACCACCAAGGGAGGATGTCCTCTATTGGATGGCGATTACACCATCTTTGGCGAGGTGGTAGATGGTATGATGGTGGTAGAATCTATCAACAAGGTGCCTATTGATGCCAAGGAGCATCCTTTGAAGGAGGTTATAATTAAGAGAGTTAGGATAAAGAAAAGAGGATAGGTCAGGAAGAGAACTGAGATGAATATCAGAGAAAGAATATCAGCATTGTTGGCTGAGATAGGCAAGGGCGTGTATGAGAAGGAAATGGAATTGCGTCTGGGTATGCTGGCGGCTTTGGCAGGGGAGAGTATCATTCTGCTGGGCCCTCCGGGAACGGCCAAAAGTATGGTGGCACGCCGATTGAAGGATGCCTTCAAGGGAGCCTCTTCATTTGAATATCTGATGTCCAGATTTTCTACTCCTGATGATATCTTTGGTCCTGTAAGCATATCCAAATTGAAAGAGAACGATACCTATGAAAGAGCCATCGAGGGATACATGCCCACGGCAGATGTGGTCTTTCTAGACGAGATATGGAAGGCAGGACCTGCCATACAAAATACCTTGCTCACGGCCTTGAATGAAAAGGTGTTTCGCAATGGTGCCAAGGAGGTTTTGTTACCCTTGAAACTACTTATTGCCGCCAGCAACGAACTTCCTGCCGAGGGAGAGGGTTTGGAAGCTCTGTGGGATAGATTCCTGGTGCGATGTGTGTCTAATTGCGTGAAGGACGATAACTCTTTCCTGAGTATGATTCTAGACACGGAGCATGTGGCGTATTCTGCTCGACTGAAGCAATTGCAAATCACTCCCAAGGAGTATGCCCAATGGCAGAAACAGATAGCTCAGGTGAGAGTGGATAAGGGTGTTAAGGATAGCATCCTATATATACGTAACAGTTTGAAGCATGTGAAGGATAGAGATGGCGAAACAGAGTATTCCATCTACGTGAGCGACCGCCGATGGAAGAAGGCCGTAAACCTGTTGAAGGCCTCTGCCTTTGTGCATGGAAGAGAAGAGACGTGCCTGGCAGATATAGTGGTGCTCTCGTATTGTTTGTGGAACGAGCCAATGGAGCGCGAGGTGGTGGCGTACATTGTGAGCCAGTCGGTATTTGCTCCCATTGAGAATAAAATACATCTGTTGAAAGAACGAGTAGCGGAAAAGATGCGCATCAAACAGGCGGCGGCCGCTCTGATGGCCTCATGGGAAGTGGCAAAGCCCGAGGATAAGGACTTGATAGTGTACGACGATTTCTACTATAGATTATCCACTTACAATACGGGTAATACCTATATCTTTGCTTCTGATTTTCACCGCTTGCCGCACCTGAGAAATTCCGACTCCATTGTGGGACACATCTATGTTGACCCTACCGATAGCAGAAAGGAAAGAATAAGGACCTTTGAACGAGCCACCAAATTGCAGGAAGGAAGGAGTGTGAAACTGATGCGCGACGAGAAGCATCTCTACATTAACGGAGTGAGGTGCGAACTGATACGCTATACTCAGCGCGAGTTGACGGCTATGAGTGAGAAGAAGCCCTCATTGCCTGAATGGAGAGATATGTCGATGGAGGCGGAGGTGGAGCAATTGGCCATGCTTCTTCGTCAAACGGCAGATGCCCTTAAAGGCAATCTATTCTCCAGCAAGGAGGATGTTGCTTACGTACAGGAGATGCTAAAGGACTATGTGAAGCAGGTTGCTTGTACAAGGGCGGATATTAGCTCTTTGCTCTATGACTGATACAAATAGATGGATGACGCTCCAGCAGATGTACGAGCGTAGGATGGAAAACTTCAGAAGGTCTGGCACCAAGAGTATTGGTACAAATGACTATCTGGAGGGATACATCTACGTGGAGATGTTGGACAAGTTTGTGCGCACAGGTCAGTTGCCCGAATTGGCAGATGGCGAGGATGGCGACTATATGCAGCACTATCTATGTGAGGTGATGAGCGACCCCTTTGTGGTGTACAATGTACTTGCCGACGAGGTGAGAGCACGCATTTTCTACGATAGTATGCTGGCCTTTATCAAACAGATTGTCAAAAGGGAGAAGTTCAGAAATACCTGTGCTCAGGGAGAATTGCAACGCATGGAGCAAGTGGCCAATTGGAGCCCTATTAGGAAGCGTGACGGATGGGAAAGGTTGCTCACGGAGATAGCCAACGAGTATCAGCAGTTTGGTTTTGACGAGAGCTTGTATCGTTCGGAATTTGAGAGAGAAGGTGGCTTGGATAATAACGACAAGTGGCTTAAGATGATAGAGGATTGGACCAAGTCCTACGAACGCAAACAAAGACATCAGCGCCATCAGGATATAGAGCAGATAAAGCACAGAAATACCTCTGTGATGAAGCAGAGTCTGGAGAGCATACCTCAGTATCTCAAGGATAAGGAGGTGGAAAAAGAGGATTTCTTCCAGGCATGGGGATTGATGGGTGGACAATGGAATAGCTTGCTCTTTGAACAACATCTGAGAATAGCCAAGTTGCAAAGGAAATACCCACAATTGCAGCTGATGGCCAACAAGATGGGACGCATTGCTGATGAGCAATCCAATTCGCGCATGCCAGTATCCATAGGTGGAAAGATGAAGATGCAACACGCCGCCAAAAGTGATATCCTAGGTGTGGCATTGAGTAAGGATATCAAGTCCATGCTTCCTTTGGAGATAGCTCAATGTAGTGATGAGGCTCTGTATGATGTATTTCTGTACAAGTATGCAACTCAAAATCTGCAAACCTTTCATCACAATAGTGAGATGCTTAAGCCTTCAAAACAGGTGGCTCCAAGGCCTGCCCGATTGAAGGGTCCCATGATAGTGTGTGTGGATCGTTCGGGGAGTATGGAGGGATTGCCCGAGAATATAGCCAACTCGCTGATGATGAAACTTCTGCTCATTGCCGAGCAACAGAAGCGTAAGCTATATCTCATCTCCTTTGCCGTGGAGGCCCGTCCTATAGAGGTGAGAAGAAACAGAGTAGCCTTGCTAGAGTTTTTCAGACAACGCTCAGTGGGTGCAACTAGTGCCGCTCAGATGCTTAAGGAGGTTTTCTCTTTGCTCGAGAGTGGCGACTATTCCTCGGCAGATGTACTATGGTTCTCTGACTTTTGCATCCCTCTGTGTGGTGCTGAGCAGCGTAAGGCTATCACCCAATATCGTCGACAAGGCACCAAATTCTATGGCCTCAAGATAGGGTGTGCTGAAGGTAGAGGATGGGAAGAATACTTTGACGAGATAGTCGAGGTATCTGTCTTGAGGGATTGAACTCCGTAAAAAATAACTGACCATCTGACCATCTGACCAACCTTTGCTAAATTTCTGACGTTGCTTGTATGCAATAAATCAATAGATTACGTTGCAAATTTGCTACTGCAAACGCAAACTGCTATTTTTTTTAGGCAGTTTTGCGGAAATCATCTTAGAGGTCTATAAGACAACAAGTTATAAAACGCCAGCCTAGTGTAATGCTAAGCTGGCGTTTTCTTGTCTGTAATCTGTTTAGAATCAAAAATCTTGTGGTCTCGTTGTCTTATTGACTTGTTTTAACAACGCGATTTAACGCGAATTTAGACTCGTTTTGCCCATCCTCTGCCTATTCACACGATGTCCATCGTAGCTTCGCACAATGGCCAGACGGAACTTAAACTGTTCTTTTACTACCAGTATTAAGTGACATTCAAAAAATAACCTGCTCCGTTTTAAAAACATCAATTTATGTTAGTAAGCTTGTCTTTTT
>JAZLBF010000037.1:0-43962 GCA_045613565.1 Bacteroidaceae bacterium | reverse complement strand
AAATCAATCAGCAGTTTTCTAGAAAACCTCCTTTATCTCAAAGTAAATCAAGAAAAGACCGTGGTTTCTTACGTCCAAGGCATAAAATACCTTGGCTATTCTTTCCGTGTATCCAAAGGAAAATGCTCTCTGACTGTTCACCCCAAATCCAAGACAAAGTTGAAATCAAAACTAAAAGAATTGACAAAACGCAGTAATGGATGGGGTTATGAGAATAGAAAGCAGAAACTGAATGAATACATACGCGGATGGGTGGGTTACTTTTACTTGGCTGATATGAAACGGTTGTGTACGGAAACAGACGAATGGTTACGTCGCAGAATCCGAATGTGCATATGGAAGTCGTGGAAGAAAACCAAGACAAAGGTAGCCAACCTCATAAGGTGTGGTATAGATAAGTATCAAGCCTATCAATGGGGAAATACACGTAAGGGCTATTGGCGCATAGCAGATAGCTGGATACTGACACGCGCAATATCCAATACGTCCTTAAAGAGGGCAGGTTACCCTTGCTTGACGGATTTGTATTTCAAATGGAACCCAAAATAGGAACCGCCGTATGCCGAACGGCACGTACGGTGGTGTGAGAGGTCGGAAAACGAAAGTAGGAAGAAAACTACTTCGTTTTCCTCCTACTCGATTTAGGAGGTGAAAAGTACTCTTGATATTAACTATTTCACGAAAGAGTTAATGTCCGTGCCTTTTGATATTAACTATTTCACGAAAGAGTTAATGTCCGTGCTTTTTGGTATTAACTATTTCCCGAAAGAGTTAATGTTCGTGCTTTTTGATATTAACTAATTCCCGAAAGAGTTAATTTGCGTGAGCCGATTTCTGCCTAGAACGCTTGCAATAGTGGTAAAAAGAGTGTAAATTTGTGCCAAACAATTAAGTATAGGAGGATATTTTATGTCATACGGTAATGGAAATTCGTGGAAGACTAGAAACCAATACCACTACATGTTTAGAAGAAGGAGAAAGCTCGAATCAAGGGTACTGGCAGTAAAACCACAGTACTCGCTGGAGGATTTGTACATCTGTCCTTTCAAGAAGGAACGTTTCTATGACGAGAATGGTAATGCAAGATATGAGGCGTTGGAGGTGAAGGGCAATCTCACGGGTATAGAAATCTTCGATAAATATGTGACATATATAGCGG
Organism: Bacteroidaceae bacterium; assembly: GCA_045613565.1. Lineage (GTDB taxonomy): Bacteria > Bacteroidota > Bacteroidia > Bacteroidales > Bacteroidaceae > Physcousia. Next base: position 42,803 of record JAZLBF010000037.1, on the reverse strand, counting down.
CTGGAAACAACAGTCAGGAGGGCTTTGCCAAGGCCTTGGGCGCTAGAGTAGAGGATATAGATTCGATGGTATTCCTGCTCACCGGTATGCGTGGCATAGATTTCCGTATGGCATATCAGTTGCGCCTGGCTGACGACCTCCTACGCTACACCGATATGGAGATGGTCGAGGTGGGCAAGCGCAGCGGTATCGGAACTCCCACTAACCTGTATTATGCCTACAAGCGTGCAATGAATGTTACCCCCACTGAGCGCCGCAATATGCTTCGCAAGAAGGGAGACCTGAAGCGGTATGTTTTATGAAATGGGAGGCATAATATAGGTTGGGGAGAGGGTCTAGGAATGCACTTCCGAATAGGGAGAGGGCCAATGCCAGGTCGGGAGTGCAATTCCTAAACAAATAGCAGACTTCCAGCATCGGGGAGAGGACAGACTGGATGTCAGAATCGGATTTTATACAGCACGCGGAGAGAAAAAGTGTCAAGAAATCATACAATTTAGTGTCTAAATACTTGACAGTGGCCATTTTTGTGCATTTTTTCTTGTGTGGAATGGAAGAATATGTTATAACTTTGTGTCAGCTAGCTAAGTGATTACCGTGGTAAAATCAATGACTGCGGATTGATACAAATTAATACATTATATTATATATGTAGGATATGAGATACTATCGTTTTTTGTCTGTTGTCGCTCTGATGTGTTTTGCAAATCATATGTTGCGTGCACAGCCCGATTCGTTGTCGCTAACTTTGGAGCAGTGCATCCGCTTGGCACAGGAGCAGTCGCCTTCGGTGCAGAGTGCTAAGCATTCGTTCTTGTCAGAGCATTGGAATTATCGTTATTTTTGTGCTAATTACTTGCCTTCGGTTACATTGAGTGCTTCGCCCTCGATTAACAATAGTGTGAGTCAGATTACTCAGGGAGATGGTACAACCAAGTTCCTTCGTCAGAGTCAGATTAATGCCAGTGCCAATCTGAGGATCAATCAGAATATCAGTTTGACGGGTGGTACATTCTTTGTCAATAGTAGCCTTAGCTTTAATCGTGAATTAGAGCGCAAGACTACTGGGTTTAGCTCAACCCCAATCTCGGTTGGTTATAGTCAGAGTCTGTTTGGTTACAACTCGCTGAAGTGGGACAAGAAAATCAAGCCATTGCGCTACACCCAAGCCCAGAAGAACTATGCAGAGCAATTGGAACTAATCTCTGCCAACACTACTCGCTACTTCTTCAATCTGGTAAATGCTCAGAGTTCTCTGGACCTGGCTCGTAGCAACTATGCCAGTGCTGATACCCTATATCGTATGGCACAGGGTAGATACAAGATAGGTACCATTACGGAGAACGAGATGCTTCAATTGGAAATACGTCGCCTTAGCGCAGAGGCCTCTGCCATGGATACCGAGATTTCGCTGGAGGAACAGCTACAGAGTTTTCGTTCTTTCCTTGGGCTTAATCAGGAGACAAACATTAGGTTGATACCTAGTGATAGTGTGCCCGAATTTGAGATTCCACTGGACAAGGCTCTAAACCTGGCTCTACAGAACAGTCCCGATCCAATGTCCTACAAGATACAACGTTTGCAGGCCCAGAGTTCTCTGGCATCTGCCAAGGCTAATGCTGGACTAAAGGCTGATATATACATGCAGTTTGGCCTGTCACAGACGGGTAGCACCCTTGCCGAGGTCTATGGCAAGCCTATGCATCAGGAGTATGGTAGCATTACCTTCTCGCTTCCCATCTTGGATTGGGGCAGGGGTAAAGGCAGTGTCAAGGTGGCTCGCTCTCAGCAGGAACTGATAGAGCTTCAGGTTCAGCAAGGCATGGAGGACTTTCGACAGAATGTGCAGAAGGTGGTGGTACAATTTAATATGCAGGCCAAAAAAGTTCGTATAGCCAAGCTGACGCACAAGAGGGCAGAAGACCGTTACAAGGTGGCTATGCATCTGTATGTCAGTGGACAGAGTTCTCTGTTGGACCTGAACGATGCTATCGCCGAGCGTAATTCGGCACAGTCCTCGTATCTGTATGCTATCAGTACCTACTGGACCCTGTATTACACCATACGCTCCATGACTGGTTACGATTTCTTGAACGATTGCGAGTTGGTGCACAATTTGCCGGTGTGAAGGAACGGAAAACGGAAATCGGAAAACGGAAAACGGAAAACGAAAAGGTGAAAGCGGAAAAGTGACTATAAAAACAAAAGAGTATTAACAATTAAATAAAATCCCATCATAGAGCTGGGTGGGTCTTATTAACTTATGGATATAATTATTCCTCCCAAACCATGGTATATCAAGTACCGTATGTACATTATCGGTGGCGTGGCTTTGCTAGCCATCATAGTCTATACCATTTATGTGGCTTTGTTGCCCAAGAGACAGAGTATCAATAGCGAAACTATCAAGGTGGCTGTTGTGCAGGATGCTCCCTTTATGGAGTTTGTAGAGACTGAGGGTATCGTTCATCCCATTATGACTATTCAACTGAATTCAAGAGAGCCTGGATCTGTAGAAAGAATAGTTCGTGACGAGGGTGCTATGCTCAGCAAGGGTGATACCATCCTGGTACTGAGCAACCCTGACTTGTGGCGCACCATAGATCAGGAGCGCGAGCAGTGGCAGAAGAGTCAGCGTAACCTACGTGAACAGGAGATTCAGATGGAGCAAAAGAGTATCACCCTGAAGCTTCAGACTATGGAACAGCGTTACAAGATGAGTAATCTGGAACGTAAGCTAAAGCAGGTGCGTGAAGAATTCAGCATGGGCATCAAGAGTCGTGCCGAACTGGATATTGCCGAGGAGGACTATCGCCATGAGCACCAGAAGTTGCTGTTGCAGATGCAGAGCTTGCAACATGATTCTGTTACCGCTGTCTTGCGCAAGGAAATGTTGGAAGTTGACCGTAACGAATCGCAAATCAAGCTACAGAATGTACTGCGTCGTACTGACGACTTGATAGTGCGTGCTCCGGTTGACGGACAACTTGGTAGCCTGGGACTAACCCTGGGTCAGCAAGTAGCTGGTGGTTCTAAGATAGGAGAAATCAAGGTGATGAGCGAGTACAAGATTCGTACCTCGCTGAGCGAATACTACGTTGAGCGCATACATGCTGGTTTGCCTGCCAATATCATTCAGAAGCAGGATACCTTTGGCCTGCGTATAGCTCGTGTAGTACCAGAGGTGAAGGACCGTAAGTTTGAGACCGACTTGCGCTTTCTAAGTGATGTGCCAGACAATATTCGTCTAGGCAAGAGTTATCGAGTGAAGATAGAACTTGGTCAGCCAGAACAGGCAATCATCATTCCACGTGGTGATTTCTATCAGAAGACTGGTGGTCGTTGGATATATCGCATGGACAAGGATGGCATAGCTCGTCGTGTAGAAATTAAGATTGGTCGCCAGAATCCAGAACAATACGAGGTGTTGGATGGCTTGCAACCCGGTGACCAGGTGATAATAAGCGGATATGACCGCTTTGGTGAAGTGGAGGAACTGGTTATAGATTAAGGTAGGTTCTATAAATTAGCTTTGCGTTATATGGTGTCTATTGTGCCATAGATTTTAAAAAAAATCCTTTGCTATCTCTACTGCTTTTGCCCTATCTATCTTGCCGTTGGCGGTAAGGGGTAGGGCATTTATTATAATGGTGTGCTTGGGTAGCCAGTATTTGCTATTGGGTTTGTGCTCAGGGATAGTGAGGGTATCAATGTTTATGGATTGGGTAGTTAGGTACACTACGGCTTGGCCCAGGCGAGGGTCATCGCGATATGTTACCACAACATTATTTATACCTAGCGAGTGAAGCCATTGCTCTACCTCCTCAATCTGAATCTTGATGCCACCGGAGCAAATGGTGTTGTCGCGACGACCGATGATTTGGAATTTATTGTTGGCATGAAAGCGCACAATGTCGTTGGTAACTAATTTGTCGGGACAAAGGGCAGGAGCATGGATGATGAGGCAATCGTCAGCGTCCTGTTCCAGGGTGATGCCAGGCAGGGGAGAATAATAGTCCTCGGATATAGGGCGCAAGGCAATGTGGCTAAGAGTTTCGGTCATGCCATAACTGCTCCACACATTGATGGGAAGCGAGCGCAATTCCGTTTCCAGTTGAGCAGGTATAGCACCACCACCAATGATGAGGTGCTTGATGCAAAGCAGGCGCTCGCGCTCTTCGGGAACTTGCAGAGTATTCCATACCTGTAGAGGTACCATGGCGGCAAGGTCGATGCTCTCTACATCATCGGGCAGAAGAGCAAGCGGATGTCCGCTAGGCGCTACCTCGATGAGATGAAGATTCCTTTCCAAAGCACGTACCACCATCATCTTGCCGGCTATGAAATCCAGAGGCATACATAGCAGAGCTTGTCCACCGGGCTTGATGCCAAGAAAGTTGCACGTCATCTGAGCACTGGCACGCATGCGCGACTTCTCCACCAGCATGCGCTTCGGAGTACCAGTACTACCGCTCGTGTGTACCTCGAGCGTAGACGATTGGTTGTGCCATTCAGAAAGGAATTCCTCTAGTGTCATACCTCCTCTACTAGTGCGCGCCACATCTTAGAGCCGCGCAATTCCATGTCCATTTCGATATTGTCGGTGTAGAGCAAACCAGTGCCTAAGCCCTGAGCCATAGTAATCTTAGGACCATAGACGCGAGCCGCCAGGAGGGCCACGTTGCGCAGACCAATGTTGCTTTCCAAAGCACTAGTCATCCATGAAGGAATGCCACGCTTTTGCGCTTCGCTAACCCATTCGATAGAACCCGTGATACCGCCGTGCAGGGTGGGCTTGATGACGATATATTGCGGACGGATGGTGTCAAGCATGAGGCGCTTCTCTTCTAGGGAGTTTACACCGATGAGTTCTTCGTCAAGAGCAATGCTCACAAACTTCTCACCACGCAGGCGAGCCTCTTCTTGCAACTGACATAGGCGCGCCATTTCCTTCCACTGATAAGGCGCAATGGGTTGTTCTATGGAATGAATATCGTATTGAGCCAACTGGGCAATCTTCTCTTCCGCCTCTTCGGGAGACCATGCACCATTGGCATCGACGCGCAATTCCAGTGTGTCGCTACTGAAGCGCGAGCGTACGGTGCTGATGAGGCGCAACTCCTCAGCCCAGTCGATGGCACCAATCTTCAGCTTGATGCAACGGAAACCCTGACGAAGTTTTTCCTTCACCTGAGCCAGCATCTCGTCGTAAGTGTCCATCCAAACGAGGCCGTTCATGGGGATACCTACCTTGGAATGAGCAAAGGGAGTATCGTACAGGAGAGGATTCTGCTGATAGTCGTACATGGCAGACTCTAGTGCAAAGAGTAGGGCAGGATAGGGACGCAAAGTTTCTGTATAATTATCGCTTTGCAAAGCCTGTTCTATCAACTTAGCCACGTCAGACATACGAGTATATGCATCGCGGTCGGCACTGAGGTCGGGCAATGGAGCGCACTCGCCAAGACCTATGCGGCGTCCCTCTTCATCGCGGATGGTGATGATGATGGCATCGTGTGTTAGGTACTCGCCACGGCTAGTGCGTGCTGGCTTGCGAAAGTGCAGAGTGCGGTGTGATAGGGAGATATTCATAATGGGGGAGATTCTTATGGAATATATGTGTCACCCCATTCTGGCTTGCGCTTTTCAAGGAAAGCCTTGCCACCCTCTTGGGCTTCATCGCAGAAATAATAAAGCATGGTGGCATCGCCAGCCAATTCCTGTATACCAGCTTGACCATCAAGTTCGGCATTCAATCCACGCTTAATCATACGCAAGGCGATGGGCGAGTGCTGCATCATCTGTTCAGCCCACTCGATGGTAGTATCCTCTAGTTGAGCGTGAGGAACAACCTTGTTGACAAGCCCCATGTCAAGAGCTTCCTGAGCTGTGTAAAGTTTGCAGAGGAACCATATCTCGCGAGCTTTCTTCTGACCAACGACGCGAGCCAGATAACTAGAACCGAAACCGGCATCGAAGCTACCAACTTTGGGACCAGTTTGTCCGAACTTGGCATTGTCGGCGGCGATGGTAAGGTCGCACACTACGTGCAAGACATGACCTCCACCAACGGCAAAACCATTGACCATGGCAATGACGGGTTTGGGGATGGAGCGAATCTGCTTCTGCACATCAAGCACAGAAAGATGAGGCACACCGTCCTCGCCAATATAGCCACCACGACCCTTGACATTCATATCGCCACCAGCACAGAAGGCATTGGTGCGCATCCATTCCTCTTCTGTCTGACCCTCCTTGCGAGGAGAATCGGCACCAGTGAGAATAACTACTCTGACGGTGCTTGACTCACGGCAATAGCGCATGGCGTCACTCAGTTCCCATGTGGTCAGGGGAGTGAAAGCATTTCTTACGTGGGGACGATTGATGGTGATACGGGCTATGCCATTCCACTCATCAAGGAGAATCTCGCGATACTCCTTTACAGATTTCCATTGTCTCATATTATTTCTAGTATGCTAGTTTCTTGTGTATTGATAAATTCTTCTAAGTTCTCCGTGCCTTGCATATAACGGATGCCGTGCAATTGTGCCACGTGCTTGGCAGAGAGTGTGTGCTTGCCAGTGATGGCCTCTATGCTATGGGGCGCTTCGCTGGGTAGGGGTAGGGTGTTGAAAATACTTCCGCCTCCATCGTTAAAGAGCAGGATGTGTAAATTTGAGGGAAGTGACTTTTGCCAAAGAGCATTCTGGTCGTAGAAGAAGGCAAGGTCTCCAATGATGACGAACACGGGTTGGTCGGTTCTCACCATAGCATATCCCACGGCGGTGGAGAGAGTGCCTTCGATGCCATTGATGCCACGATTGCAAAGGGTACTTTCGCAAGGACGGTTGTTTGCCAACTGAGCCAAGCGAACGGAAGAACTATTTGCCAAAACAAGGGCAGCCTTGGGAGGCAATAGTTGGTAGAGGCGGTTGAGAATGTCTATGCGACCATCTTCTGCCTTCTGCTCCTTTGGGGGAAGTGGGCTTGGCCAAATCTCGGTGGTTGTATAAGTGTAAAATACATCTAGGAAGTTGTCGATGCTAGCCTTGATGGCCATGGTTTGTTGGCAAAACAAATCGGCAATGGCACCATCCTCGCTAATATGCCAATGTTCCTTCAGGTGGCACTGGCGCAAGTATTGTTTTAGTTCCTTGTTGATAATATGTCCGCCCAAGGTAATCACGCGGTCGATGCCTTCAAGTTTGCTCCAATCAACGGAGGAAGCATTGCGATAGAGATTGAGGGGTAGGTTGCTCAGGTTTTCAGCAACGATATTGAATTTCTGAGCAATGCGCGCAAGTTTTTGTAGGTGTGGCGTTTCGTTTTCAGACAATTGGCCAATGACGATAAGGGTGTTTCCTCCGTGGAAGTGTTCAATGTCGCATTTGTACTCCTGCCTACTCATGTCTATGGTATCGAAATCAGCATAGCGTATGATTCTAGCCTCGGGCAAGGCGGTGGCGGAGAAATCGTAAATGGGTTCTTCCAATGGGATATTGATATGCACGGGACCTCGGGGCATTCTTCGATAGGAAGATATGCACACTTCGTTGAGCAATCTGTTTGCATGCCATAGATTGTCTGAAGGCAAGTTGACGGACATCTTTACCATCTGTCCAAGAGCATCAGGTTGAGGCATGGTTTGACCGTCCATCTGATTAATCCATGCGGCTGGGCGGTCGGCAGAGATGAACACCAGGGGGATGTGCTGATAGTAAGCCTCGCAAGCGGCAGGGTACAGATTGGCAAGAGCCGAACCGCTAGTAACCACAACCGCCGTGGGAAGATTAGTAGCCAATGCTATACCAATGGCCATGAAGCCGGCGCTACGCTCGTCGGTGGCGGTGTAGGTGTAGAAGTCCTCTATCTGGCAGATGCTATGCACTATGCCTGCATTCCTGCTACCAGGACAGAGCACATAATTGACCACACCATGCTCGCGAAGCACGGCCAGGGTTTCGAGTATGATTTTGTTAGAACTGAGCATGCTATTGTACCTTCTTGTCTCTTATGATGTGAATGCTTCGCGCAGGGTTTCCAGTTTTCTCTTTACCTCTTCCTTCTCCTCGTAGAAATTACTATTCCTTGTCAAACCTCCACCAGCAAAGAAGAGAGCTTTGCCGAAGGGACGAATCTGAGCACAACGGATGTTGACGTAGATGTTGGTTTCGGTGCGAAGGTTCAGAGGACCGAGGAAACCACCATAGTACATACGTTTGTTGCGCTCGAAGAGTCGGATATAATTCCATGCTTCCATCTTGGGCAATCCGCATAGGGCAGGAGTGGGGTGAAGCAGATTCAGGATGTGCAATGGCGATGTAGCCTTGGGCAGATGGAAGGTATAATCGGTGCGCAGGTGGAAGAGATGACCAGCCTTGGAGGTATAGGGACCCTGACGAGTGATGCGTGCACCAAGACTTTGCAACTGGCCTTCGATATAGTCGGAAACCACGCGCTGCTCATGCACATTCTTCTCACTCCATTCGCCGCTTTCCCAAGTTCTGGTGCCAGCCAATGCCATTGTGTGCCACTTCATGCCATAACCCTCGAGAAGGAGTTCTGGTGTGCAACCAAACCATCGACCACCCTTGCGAGTGTAAACTAGATAAACCATCGAGTTGGGGAAGCGTTCAGTGGCGCGAATAAACACCTCGTCCTCACGGTCGGCACCTTCCCAATCTTTCAGTTGAGAGAAGGAGAGAACCAGTTTCTGATAATTCTCTCTGTCCAATTGGTACTTGAATGTGCGGAAGGCCACCTCGTATCCCTCGTGCTCGTCGATGGAGGCATCTCTGTCTTCCACCACGATGGCCGAGAGCATTATGCGCTTCTTTTTCTTGTTCAGCGCCTCCACCTCCATGTTGATGAGGTCCCATCCGCTCACAGCTATGTCAGGCTTGATGAGCAGCGTGGGCATCTTGCTCGTCTCTACGAAGGGAGCAAAGACAAAGCCCGAGGGCTCTGCATCGGTACCATAGTTGTTGGTGGCTTCTTGGTATTTTTTTAAATCCAAAACCTGAGCCTCACCATCGGTTTGTAGTACCAGATGAGGCTCCTTCTCGCCAGGAAATCTGTATAGGGCAAATTCCAAACCGCTATCGAGCAGTTTTCTTACACTTTGTTGGTTCACCTACGACGTTATATATATTAAAAAGGTATTACTAAGGTCTTAACTCAGTACAAAATTATACAAAAAAAATAAAATTATGTCCTCGAAGGCAGATTTTCAACCATTATCCATCAGATTTTATCTCAAAATGTAAGAATAATGCACCTTTTTCGTGTCAAAAAGTTGTTTTCTTGCCTTTTTGCCCAATGAAAGGACTTCCAAAGAAAGGGAAATGCGTTTTGCTCCACCAAAACCTATTTTCCAGGCTTCGGAAGCCGTTTCCCGCATCGGGAGAGCACTTCCGAACAGCAGAAAATACCCTCCTGCAATGGGAGGCTTCTAGCCATTTTATTGCGAAATATTAAAAAAGAGTGACAAAATGTTCGCTATATGTTTTAATTTTTATAACTTTGTCCACCAAAATAATTAAAAGCAACAACATATGAGCGACAAATTGTTTATTTTTGACACCACTTTGCGAGATGGCGAACAGGTTCCTGGGTGCCAGCTCAATACCGTCGAGAAGATTCAGGTTGCCCGTCAGTTGGAGTCTCTTGGCGTAGATGTTATCGAGGCAGGTTTTCCCGTTTCAAGTCCTGGTGACTTCAATTCTGTAATTGAAATCAGTAAGGCTGTAACATGGCCCACTATCTGTGCCTTGACACGCGCCGTAGAAAAAGATATTGACGTAGCAGCCGAGGCATTGAAGTATGCCAAGCGTGCACGAATCCACACAGGTATTGGCACAAGCCCCTCGCACATCAAGTACAAGTTTAATAGCACCCCAGAGGAGATTATCGAGCGCGCCGTAGCTGCCGTCAAGCATGCCAAGCGTTATGTGGAGGACGTAGAGTTCTATGCAGAAGATGCTGGTCGTACGGACAATGAGTATTTGGCTCGTGTCATCGAGGCCGTATGTAAGGCAGGTGCTACCGTGTGTAACATACCTGATACCACAGGTTTCCGCACTCCCTATGAGTATGGCGAGAAGATTAAGTTCTTGTACGAAAACGTAGATGCCTTTGCCGCAGGTAAGAGTATCCTTTCCACCCATTGCCACAACGACTTGGGTATGGCTACCGCCAATACCGTGGCAGGTGTATTGAATGGTGCTCGTCAGGTGGAGGTAACCATTAATGGTATTGGCGAGCGTGCTGGTAACACCAGTTTGGAAGAGGTGGCAATGATTTTCAAGACACACCCCGACCTAGGTATTCAAACCAATATCAATACCACCAAGATTTATCCCACTAGTCGCATGATTAGTAGCTTGATGAATATGCCCGTTCAGCCTAACAAGGCCGTTGTGGGTAAGAATGCCTTTGCGCATAGTAGCGGTATTCATCAGGATGGTGTCTTAAAGAATGTGAGCACCTACGAAATCATGGATCCTAAGGAGGTGGGTATTGACGATAATGCTATCGTACTAACAGCTCGTAGTGGTCGTGCTGCCTTGCGCCATCGCTTGAGCGTGAATGGAGTTGAGCTAGACGGCGAGAAACTGGACAATATCTATCAGGAGTTCCTAAAACTTGCCGATAAGAAGAAGGAAGTTACCGACGATGATATCCTGGTTTTGGCAGGTGCCGACCGCTCAGCATCTCACAATATCAAGTTGGATTACCTTCAGGTGACAACAGGTAAGGGTGTGAGGAGTGTGGCAAGCGTAGGTTTGCTCATCGCCAACGAATCCTTCGAGTCAGCCGCAACAGGTAATGGTCCTGTAGATGCCGCTATTCGTGCCGTTAAAAACATCATCAAGCGCGAAATGGTATTGAAGGAATTCACCATCCAAGCTATCAGCAAGGGCTCAGACGATATGGGTAAGGTGCACATGCAAGTAGAGCACGATGGTCGCGTATACTATGGCTTCGGAGCCAACACTGACATCGTCACCGCCTCAGTAGAAGCATACATTGACTGTATTAATAAGTTTAAGTAAGGGACCTAGACCCACCCTAAACAAGACCCTCCCCCAACCCCTCCACAAGGGAGGGGAGTAGTCACAATTGCAAATAGTTAAATTGTAGATAATGTTTGATTTTAAATCAGCTTCTCCCGATAAGTACAATATACTTAAGGAGTTTGCTCGTATAAACAGATTAAATCCAACATTAGCAGAGCAGGTTTTGTGGGAGCATATTAGGGCAGGTCAAATAGGTTATAGGGTTTTACGACAATATGTAGTAGGAGATTATATTGTTGATTTTCTCTTGCCTGAAGTAAATCTGATAATAGAAGTTGATGGGGCTTACCATTCAGAGCGTCAGCAACAAGAAGACGACGATATCAGAGAGCGAGAATTAGTAAAAATGAATTATAATATTATTCGCTTTTCTAATGATGAGGTACTATACAGTATAGAAGCGGTAATAGATGATATATTTAAAGAATTAGCAAATTATGAGTAAAATACAAACTACTCCCCTCCCCAGGGAGGGGCAGGGGGGAGGGTCCACCCTCTTTGACAAAATTTGGGATGCTCACGTAGTACAAAACGTGGAGGATGGCCCAACACAATTATACATAGATCGTTTGTATTGCCACGAGGTGACTACACCTCAGGCTTTCGATACATTGAGAGATAAGAATATCAGAGTATTCCGCCCTGAGCAAGTGGTGGCTATGCCTGACCATAACACTCCCAGCGACCAGCAGGAGCGTATCGACGACCCCGTTGGACGCAAGCAGGTGGAAACCTTGGCAAAGAATTGTGCCGAGTTTGGTATCCGTCACTTTGCTATGGGTACAAAGGATAATGGTATCATTCACGTGGTAGGTCCTGAGAAGGCTTTGTCTCTACCCGGCATGACCATCGTTTGTGGTGACTCACACACCTCTACCCACGGTGCCGTAGGTGCTATCGCTATGGGTATTGGTACTAGCGAGGTGGCACAGGTTTTGGCTTCGCAAACTATTCTTCAGAGTAAGCCCAAGACCATGCGCATCAATATCGAGGGAACTTTGCCAGAAGGCACTACCGCCAAGGATGTTGCCCTATACATTATGGCACAGATGACCACCTCAGGTGCAACGGGTTATGCCGTGGAGTATGCAGGTTCTACCGTTCGCAATATGAGTATGGAGGGTCGTTTGACACTTTCCAACCTTTCCATCGAGATGGGTAGCCGTGCTGGTTTGATTGCTCCCGACGAGACAACTTTTGCTTACCTCAGGGATAGAGAATATGCACCTCAGGGAGAGGCATGGGATGAGGCCGTGGCTAAGTGGAAGCAGCTATACTCTGATGAAGATGCGGTCTTTGACAAGGAAGTTACTTATCGTGCCGAGGATATCGTACCTCGTATCACCTATGGTACAAACCCAGGTGCAGGTATTGCCATTGACGAGTGCATTCCCACTTTGGAAGAAATCGATGAGGCCGATCGTGGTCAGTTCCTCTCAATGTTGGAGTACATGCAATTCGAACCTGGTCAGAAGTTGGAGGGAACTCCCATTGACTATTGTTTCTTGGGAGCATGTACCAACGGACGTATTGAGGACTTCCGCGCCTTTGCTTCAGTGGTTAAGGGTAAGAAGAAGGCCGACAATGTCGTGGCATGGCTAGTGCCTGGTTCTTGGTTGGTTCGTCAGCAGATTATCGACGAGGGAATAGACAAGATTTTGAAGGAAGCAGGTTTTGAATTACGTTTGCCTAGCTGCTCATCTTGCTTGGCAATGAACCCCGACAAGGTGCCTGCTGGTAAGTTGTCTATTTCAACCAGCAATCGTAATTTCGTTGGACGTCAAGGTCCTGGTGCGCGCACCATCTTGGCAAGCCCTCTAGTGGTAGCTGCTTCGGCTATTACTGGTGTAGTAACTGACCCTCGTAAATTGTAAAGAACTATGGCAAAGCAGAAATTTGATATTATTCAGTCAACCTGTATCCCCATTCAGATTGACAATTGCAATACTGACTTGATTATCCCTGCTAGATATTTGGCTAGCACTACACGCGACCCTCAGTTTTTTGGCGATGCATTCATGCACGACCTTCGTTTTGATGCCGAGGGTAATCCCGTGGCAGATTTCGTAATGAACAGGCCTGAGTATAGCGAGCAACCCAAACAGGGTGTTCATGAGATTATCATTGGTGGTCAGAATTGGGGTTCTGGTTCTAGTCGCGAGCACGCAGCTTGGGCAATAGCAGGTTATGGTGTGCGAGTGGTTATCAGTAGTTCTTTTGCTGATATTCATCGCAACAATTTGCTCAACTGTTTCGTTCTACCCGTGATTGTTAGCAAGGAGTTTCAGCAGGAACTTTTTGAGACCGTCAATGCAAATCCCCAGGCAGAGGTCAAGGTTGACGTACCTAATCAAACCGTTACCAATATGACCACAGGCAATAGCGAGTCATTTGAAATCAATGGCTACAAGAAGTATTGCTTGATGAATGCCTTTGACGATATAGATTTCTTACTAGAGAATAAAGGTAAGATAGAAGAGTGGGAAAGGAGGTAAGGATGGTTGAAATAATGGACACCACTCTTCGTGATGGCGAACAGACAAGTGGTGTCTCTTTCATGCCACATGAGAAGTTGATGATTGCTCGTGCCCTGCTGGAGAAGGTGGGTGTTGACCGCATTGAGGTAGCTTCTGCTCGTGTGAGCGAAGGCGAGAAGCAAGCCGTATCTAGTATATGCAAATGGGCGGAAAGAGCAGGCAAGATTGATCGCATCGAGGTATTAGGTTTTTGCGATGGCAAGACATCGGTAGATTGGTTGTGTAGCACAGGTTGTCGCCATCTCAATCTCTTGTGCAAGGGTTCTAGAAGACATTGCGAAGGTCAGTTGCGCAAAACCGTTGATGAGCATATCAAGGATATCCGCGATGTGGTGGCTTATGCTACCGAGCGAGGTGTCAATGTGAATGTTTACCTTGAGGATTGGTCAAATGGTATCAAGGATTCAGCCGACTATGTCTTTGCTCTAATGGATGGTTTGCAAAATACTCCCATCGAGCGCTTCATGTTGCCTGATACCTTGGGTGTGCTAAATCCCATGCAGGTAAGCCTTTATGTCAGCCAGATGGTGGCACGCTATCCAGATGTACATTTCGACTTTCATGCACATGACGACTATGACTTGGCGGTGGCCAATGTCCTTGCGGCGGCAACTGCTGGTTGCAAGGGTATCCATACCGCTGTCAATGGTTTGGGTGAGCGCGCCGGTAATGCTCCTTTGGCCAGTGTGCAAGCAGTTCTCTCTGACCAAGCATGTTTTGAAACCAATATCAACGAGGAACAGTTGGGAGAAATCTCGCGTCTAGTTGAGACATGTTCAGGCATAATTGTTCCTCCCAACAAGCCTATCGTAGGTGAGAATGTCTTTACCCAGGTGGCTGGTGTACATGCTGATGGTGACAACAAGGCAGGACTCTACATGAACGACCTTTTGCCAGAGCGTTTTGCTCGTAAGCGTGAGTATGCTCTAGGTAAGACTTCAGGCAAGGCCAATATTTTGAAGAACCTAGAAGAATTGGGTCTCGAACTCAGTAGCGAGGAAACTAAGTTGGTCACAGAGCGTATCATCGAACTAGGCGACAAGAAGGAAATCGTCACTCAAGAGGACTTGCCTTTCATTGTATCGGATGTTGTTAGACACGCTTCTGCCGATGAGGATGTTCGTCTCCTCTCCTATGTGGTGACTACTGCTTATGGTTTGAAGCCAATGGCAAGCCTTCGCCTCGAACTTCATGGCAAGACCTACGAGGAACAAGCCACAGGTGATGGTCAGTTTGATGCTTTCGTGAGAGCTATTAGGCATATCTATAGAGAGAAATTGGGTAGAGAATTTCCCTGGTTGGTCAACTATACTGTTGGCATTCCTCCAGGTGGTCGTACCGATGCTTTGGTACAGACGGTTATCACCTGGGATTGGCAAGACCGAGTGTTGCGCACCCGTGGCTTGGATGCCGACCAGATGGGAGCCGCTATCAAGGCGGTAATAAAGATGTTGAATTTGATTGAAAAAGATTACTAGAAATATGAAACTAAAGATTGCAGTACTTCCGGGCGATGGTATCGGCCCAGAAATTATGGAACAAGGCGTAGCTGTATGTAGCGCCGTAGCCGAGAAATTTGGTCATGAGGTGAGCTACGAGTCAGCCCTTTGTGGTGCTCATGCTATTGACGAGGTTGGCGATCCCTTCCCCGAAGAAACTTTCCAGGTTTGTGAGCAAGCCGATGCAGTACTTTTTGCTAGCGTAGGTGACCCCAAGTTTGACAATGACCCTACCGCCAAGGTGCGTCCCGAGCAGGGACTGTTGGCTATGCGCAAGAAGTTGGGTCTATATGCTAATATCCGTCCCGTAGAGACTTTCGAATGCTTGATACACAAGTCTCCTTTGAAGGACGAGATTGTGCGTGGTGCTGATTTCATCTGTATCCGCGAGTTGACAGGCGGTATGTATTTTGGTAAGAAGCAAGAGCCTACAATCAATGCAGATGGTGTGGAGGAAGCACTTGATACCAACTACTACACACGTCCAGAGGTGGAGCGTATCCTTCATGTGGCATATCAATATGCACGTCAGCGCCGCAAGCACCTTACCGTTGTAGATAAGGCCAATGTACTAGCCTCTAGTCGTTTGTGGCGTAAGGTTGCTCAGGAGATTGCTCCTCAGTATCCCGATGTGGAAACAGATTATATGTACGTCGACAACGCAGCCATGCGTATGATTCAGGACCCCAAGTTCTTTGATGTGATGGTGACAGAGAATACCTTTGGTGATATTCTTACCGATGAGGGCTCTGTGATTACAGGTTCTATGGGTCTCCTTCCCAGTGCAAGTACTGGTAGTAGCACTCCTGTCTTCGAACCCATCCACGGTTCATGGCCACAGGGCAAGGGCTTGAATATTGCTAATCCTTTGGCGCAGATTCTATCTGTTGCAATGCTATACGAGTATTTCAATCTCAAGGAAGAAGGTGCCCTAATCCGTGAGGCTGTAAATGCAAGCCTAGCAGCCAATGTGCGCACCCCCGAGATTCAGGTAGAGGGAGCTCCCAAGTACGGCACACGCGAGGTAGGTCAGTGGATTGTAGACTACATCGCACAGAAGTAATAAGACGAAAGAATACAAGTCGTTCATATGTTGTTTCCCCTTGTCGTCAATGCTTAGGCAAAGATGACAAGGGGATTTTTTGTTTTCAATCCTAGTACCCCCTGCTGCTCGCCAAGGTTCTTGGTCTAGCTGGGAAAATGATATTTGGTAAAAATGGCCATATTCAGCCATCGGAGGCGTCTGACGGAGTGAAAATGGTCATATTCAGCCATCGGAGGTGTCTGGCGGAGTGAAAATGGCCATATTCGGTCCATCGGAGGTGTCTGGCGGAGTGAAAATGGTCATATTTGGTCCATCGGAGGTGTCTGACGGAGTGAAAATGGTCATATTCGGTCCATTGGAGATGTCTGGTGGAGTGAAAATGGTCATATTCGGTCCATTGGAGATGTCTGAAACGGTGAAGATGAGAGTTTTTTTCAATAAAGTTTAATCCATTAACACAATAATCATCATATAACGCAAAGCTAATTTATAGAACCTACCTAAAATGTGGAGAGAGCATCACGTGGGTGGTGCTCTCTCGCTGTTAAGTATTACAGTATCTCGGGCAATTGGAAGAGTTTGGTACCGTTGCTTCCCTTGATGAGGATGGTGCGATCGGAGATGGGGTAGTGTGATAGGTGTTCCTTGACCTGCTCTACATTCTCAAAGACGATGTGCGGAGTTGTGAGCGCTTCGCGGTTGGTGGTGGCAAAGTTGGTGCCTACGAGCCATATCTCGTCCAAAGGAAGAGTGCAAAGAATGTCTATGATGCGTTGATGCTCCTGAAGGCTTTCGTTGCCCAGTTCTCTCATCTCACCAAGGATAGCCATTTTCTTGTTGGCTTCCATCAGATGGAAATTCTCCAGAGCTGCCGCCATGCTTGTGGGGTTGGCATTATAGGCATCAACAATGAGCTGGTTGCGCTCGGTTTTTCTGAATTCACTACGGTTGTTGCGAGGGATATAATTCTCTAGGGCATGATTGATATCGGTGGGTGATACATCGAAGTGAAGTCCTACGCTGATGGCAGAAAGTACGTTGGGCAGATTGTATGCGCCGATGAGATTTGTTTGCACATCATACCACTTGCCTTCTGCCTGGCAATACCATGATACGCAGAGCATGGGGCTGCAACTCAGCACTTTACCCTGAACGTAGGGAACGGTGTTGATGTTGCGCTCGTTGGCCATCTGGGAGAGGTGCTCGTCCTGAGTGTTGAGGAAGGCAAAGCAGTTGCGAGCAACTAGGTCGTCGTACAATTCTCCCTTGGTCTTCTTAACTCCCTCGAATGAACCAAAGCCCTCGAGGTGTGCGCGTCCTACGTTGGTAATAAGTCCGCAGTTGGCCTTTACCATCTGGCAAAGGAAGGCAATCTCTTCGGGGTGATTGGCACCAGTTTCGATGACGGCAATCTCGTGCTCCTGGCGAAGGCGAAGTAGAGTTCTAGGCACACCGATGTGATTGTTGAGGTTGCCTTCGGTAAAGAGAGTGTTGTACTTCGCCGAAAGGACAGCCGAGAGTAGTTCCTTAGTGGTAGTTTTACCATTGGTGCCAGTGATTTGTATCACGGGGATATTGCATTGCTGGCGATGGTAAGCAGCAAGGTCTTGCATAGTGCTAAGAACGTCGTCTACGAGGATGTATCTCTCGTCTCCCTCTGGCACAATATCGGCTTTGTCCACCACTGCCATTGCGCATCCTTTTTCCAATGCCATGGGAGCATAAACATTGCCATCAAAGTTCTCTCCCTTGAGAGCAAAAAAGATGCTGCCTTCGGGACAATTACGACTATCTGTTGTAACCTCTGGATGTGCCAAAAATGCACGATATAATTGTTCTGTCTTATTCATTGTTTTTGCTAAATGGACTTTACAAATGCAAAGTTATAAAAAAAGTTAAAATTAATTCTATCGTTTCTTTGTTTTTCCCTCGCTTCTTCGTACCTTTGAAACGCGTAATGAAATATAGGGCCATAAAAAATGCATGCAAATCCTATGTTTTGGCCTTATTTTCATTAAAAAATATATTTTGCAACGACGATATAAAAGATGAAGAAGAATCCCAAAACTATCAACATTAAGGGTAGACTTATCTCTTTGGATGAGCCACTAGTGATGGGTATATTGAACATCACCCCTGATTCTTTTTTTGCGGATAGTCGTTGCCAGGAGGAAGAAGAGATTTTGCTGAGAATACGTCAGATTCGTAGCGAGGGTGCTCAGATTATCGATTTGGGTGCTTATAGCTCTCGTCCGGGTGCTGATGATATCTCTCTTCAGGAAGAACTCCGTCGCCTTTTACCAGCCGTGCGTTTGGTGCGCCAAGAATGGCCAGAAGCAATCATTAGTGTAGATACCTTCCGCTCGGAGGTTGCTCGTCAAGCCGTAGCCTTGGGAGCCGACATAGTGAATGATATTTCGGGTGGCGATATGGATAGCGAGATGTTTTCCACCATAGCCGAATTGGGAGTACCTTATATTTTGATGCATATGAAGGGAACTCCGCAGAATGGTTTTCAAACCCATTACGAAACTGATGTGATGTGCGAAGTGTTCCGCTCCTTGGGTGAGAAGGTAGAACAGATGCACAAGATGGGTATCGCTGATATCATCATTGACCCAGGCTTTGGTTTTGGTAAGACATTGCAGGAGAACTATACCATGATGTCGCGCCTAAAGGAATTTCATCTCTTGGATTGTCCCCTGTTGGTGGGTATCAGTCGCAAGAGCATGATTTATCGAGTATTGGAAACCACTCCCGAGCACTCGCTTAATGGTACCACCGCACTCAATACTATCGCACTGATGAATGGTGCAGATATTCTCAGAGTACACGATGTAAAGGAAGCAGTAGAAGCTATTAAAATCTATAGGCAATGTTTGATTTCGGATTAAAGGACTTGATAGACATATTCCTTGTTGCCATAGTGCTATTCTTTGGTTACAAGTTGATGAAGAGGTCACGTTCGGTGAACATCTTCTACGGAGTCCTTGTCTTCATTAGTCTTTGGATTCTTATCAGCAAGGTCTTGGAGATGAAATTGCTGGGTAGCATCTTGGATCAGTTGGTCAACGTTGGTGCTATAGCTCTCATCGTGCTCTTCCAAGAGGAAATCCGTCACTTCTTCTATGCCATCGGAACTCATGAACGTGTGAACAAGCTATTGAAGTTCTTCAAACCTAAGGCTGCAACAACTACTCTCGATGAGGATTATCGCTACGATCGTGATACCATCATGCCTATCCTGATGGCGTGCTTGAATATGAGCAAGCAGAAGACAGGTGCTTTGATAGTGATGCAAAATGATCTTCCCTTGGGAGATTTCATCCGTAGTGGTGAGCGTATTGATGCTAAGATTTCCCAACGATTGATAGAGAATATCTTTTTCAAGAATTCACCTCTGCATGATGGTGCAATGATAATCTCTGGCGGACAAGTTACTGCTGCTGCCTGCATCTTGCCTATCAGTCATGATTTGGATATCCCCAAGGAGTTTGGCCTTAGGCACCGCGCTGCTCGTGGTATAAGCAAAGAGACTGATGCCTTGGCCATAGTGGTGAGCGAGGAAACGGGTGGTATTACGGCATCGTACAACAATGAGTATATGCCTCATGTGGATGCCGAACACTTAGAAAGAATATTGATGAGGGGAAAGTTTTGAAAACGGAAAACGGAAAACTGAAATCGGAAAACTGAAAACGGAAATCGGAAAACGGAAAACTAAAATCGGAAAATGCAAATCTGATTGCTCGGACAGTTCTGATTACTCTGGAAACCCCAAATCTCACCTCAATTGAATAGAAAGTTATAAACAATTTTAAATATCTACGAATATGTCACAGTTAATGCAACAAATCATTGCTCGTGCCCAACAGAACAAGCAGCGTATCGTATTGCCTGAGAGTTTGGAAGAGCGTACTTTGACCGCAGCCGACATGTCTTTGCGTGATGGCTTGGCAGAAATCATTCTTATTGGTAATCCTGATGAAATCTTTGCTCTTGGCGAGAAGTTGGGTTTGACCAACTTGGACAAGGCTATTATCATCGATCCCGCTACTAGCGAGAAGACAGAGGAATATGCTCAGCTTTTGTTCGAATTGCGTAAGAGCAAGGGCCTTACTATCGAGAAGGCTCGTCAGCTAGTACTTGACCCCTTGTACTTCGGTTGTTTGATTATCAAGAGTGGCGATGCTGATGGTCAGATTTCTGGTGCTCTCAGCACCACAGGTGATACCCTTCGTCCTGCTCTTCAGATTATCAAGTGTGCTCCTGGCATCAGTTGCGTGAGCGGTGCTATGCTTATGATTACTGACAAGCCCGAGTATGGCGAGAATGGCGTATTGGTGATTGGCGACGTAGCAGTTACTCCTGTACCCGATGCTAGCCAGTTGGCTCAGATTGCCGTATGTACCGCTCAGACAGCTAAGAGCGTAGCAGGTTTTGCTGATCCCCGTGTGGCTATGCTAAGCTTTAGCACCAAGGGTAGTGCAAAGCACGAGGTGGTAGACAAGGTTATCGAGGCTACACGTTTGGCTCACGAACTAGATCCTGAGTTGAAGGTTGATGGCGAGTTACAGGCTGATGCTGCTCTTGTTGCCTCTGTAGGTGAGAAGAAGTGTCCTGGTAGCCCCATTGCTGGTCATGCCAATGTACTTATCGCTCCCTCTCTCGAGGTAGGTAATATCGGTTACAAGCTAGTTCAGCGTCTAGCAGGTGCTGATGCTATTGGTCCCATCCTTCAGGGTATTGCACGTCCCGTTAACGACCTCTCTCGTGGTTGTTCAGTAGACGATATCTACAAGATGGTAGCTATCACCGCTTGTCAGGCTATGGATGCTAAGTAATGCTCTTTTTGTAGTAGAAATAGACGATTAATATATAAAAAGGAAAAAGCAGAATTATGAAGATTCTTGTATTGAACTGCGGAAGTTCATCTATTAAGTACGCTCTTTACAACATGGACGACCAGAGCGTGATTACAAGTGGTGGTATTGAAAAGATTGGTTTGCCTGATAGCTGCATCATCGTTAAGCTAAATGGTGAGAAATACAAGATGGAGCGTCCCATCGAAGAGCACACCGCTGGTGTACAGTGGATTTTCGAGGTACTTACTACTGGTGACTATGCCGTATTGAATAGCCTAGAGGAGTTGGATGCCGTAGGTCATCGTATGGTACATGGTGGTGAGAAGTTCAACAAGTCAGTTATCCTTACCCCCGAGGTAATGGAGGCTTTCACCGCTTGCAATGACTTGGCTCCTCTTCACAACCCCGCTAACATCAAGGGTGTTAATGCCGTTTCAGCTCTATTGCCCAATATCACTCAGGTGGGTGTATTTGATACCGCTTTCCATCAGACAATGCCTGACTATGCTTACATGTACGCTCTTCCCTACGAGTTGTACGAGAAGTATGGTGTTCGTCGTTATGGTTTCCATGGCACCAGCCATCGCTATGTATCAAAGCGCGTATGTGACTTCCTAGGTTGTGATGTAGAGGGTAAGAAGATTATCACTTGCCATATCGGTAATGGTGCTTCTATCGCAGCTGTCAAGGATGGCAAGTGCGTAGATACCAGCATGGGTCTTACTCCCCTTGAAGGCTTGGTAATGGGTACTCGTAGTGGTGATGTAGATGCAGGTGCTGTAACCTTCATTATGGACAAGCTTGGCTTGGATAGCAAGGGTGTATCTGACCTATTGAACAAGAAGTCTGGTCTTGCTGGTGTTAGCTGCCTCTCTAGCGACTATCGCGATGTAGTAGCTGCTATTGCTGATGGCAATGACAAGTGTCGCTTGGCTAAGGATATGTACATGTATCGTATCAAGAAGTACATTGGTCAGTATGCTGCTGCAATGGGTGGTGTGGATATCATCCTCTTCACTGGTGGTGCTGGTGAGAATCAGTGGGAAGTTCGCGAACTTACTACCTCTGGTCTTGAGTTTATGGGTGTGAAGATGGATCCCGAGAAGAATCGTGCTTGTCGTGCCACTGAGGCTGTCCTCTCTGCCGATGATTCTAAGGTGACCGTATGTTGCATACCCACCGACGAGGAGTTGATGATTGCTCTCGATACTCAGGCTCTTTGCTAATATAAGATAACCAAACGGAACCGATTTATGGGGTAGGTGTTCTCTCCTCCTCAATTCGGTTCCGCTTGTTTTTTCTATTTAGGAATAAACTTATTCATCACTTAATAAATTTGTTCAACCATGAATTACATTATCGAAAACGAATATCTTCAGGTTACTATTGCCTCTCTAGGTGCAGAGGTAATCAGCGTAGTAGACAAGGAGACAGGTAAACAACTATGGTGGGATGCCAATCCAGAGTATTGGGCAGGTTATTCTCCCATTCTCTTCCCTGCTTGTGGTGGCTTGTGGAATGGTGAGTACAAGTATCAAGGCAAGACCTACAAGATGGTGAAGCATGGCTTTGTGCGTATGATGGAGTTCACTCCCGTTGGCGAGCCTCAGTATGCTTCTATGAGCTTCAGTGTGCAAGAAACTGAGGAAACCCTCCAGCAATATCCCTTTGCTTTCAATCTGACCATTACATATGCTTTGGATGGTAAGAAACTAACTTGCAATGCTAGTGTTTCTAACCCCTCTGACACCGAGGTGCTACACTATCAGATAGGTGGTCATCCTGCTATCATGTTGCCCGACTTTGAGAAGGGTTCCGAGGTGGTAGGCTATATGCGTCCTGAGCCTCAGGATGGTATCAGCGTGGTGCGTGCTAGCGAGCAAGGTTGCTTCGGAGGCGAACGTTATCTAGTTCCCCAGACAGAGGAAGGTCTTATCCCCATCAGCGTAGATACTTTCCACAACGAGGCTCTCATCTTTGACAAGTATCAGGTTAAGGCTATGACCTTGCTTCGTACTGACAAGGAAACAGAAATCTGTCGCATCACTCATGGTGCACCAGTATTGCTCGTATGGCAGATGACAGACCTCCTATGTCCCTATGTATGCGTAGAGCCATGGTATGGAATGCCCGACCGCATCGGATATAGCGTAGAGCTAGACATCCGTCCTTATTCTCAGCACGCTATGCCTGGTCAGGTGTCTATGCACAATCTCTGGGATATAGAGTTTTGCTAATGTAGTTCGGGGAATGGTGGACGGTTGTTGAAGAGTACAGAGTACAGATAATAGATAACAGAGGCCGTTCACCACTCCCCGTTCATTTTTATATTATGATTACGTTCCTTATATGTTTAGCCGCCTTAGTGATAGCATATTTCACTTATGGCAGATTTCTAGAGAGAGTATGTGATGTTGATGCCAACAATCCCGTACCCTCCAAGACCCATTATGATGGTGTGGATTATATTCCTCTTCCCAGATGGAAAATCTTCCTCATCCAGTTGCTCAATATTGCTGGCCTAGGTCCCATCTTCGGAGCCCTCCTAGGTGCAGCTTATGGCCCAGTGGCCTTCCTATGGATTACTCTGGGAGGTATCTTCATAGGAGCCATGCACGATTTTGTGGCAGGTGTTATGTCATTGAAGATGTTAGGTATCAGTTTGCCTGAAATCATCGGTAAATACCTGGGCAATGGCACTCGTACCTTTATGCGAGTTGCTGCTCTTTTGTTGATGGTTTTGGTTGGCGCAGTATTCATGTCTCAACCAGCCGAATTGATAGCAGCCAACTTATCATTCCCCTCATTAGAAACGGCTATGTCCCCCTTGATGAGTTGGGAAGTGTTCTCAGTTTTGATTATAATATTATTATACTATATTTTGGCTACCATCATGCCAGTGGACAAGATAATAGGTCGTATCTATCCCATCTTTGGTATGGCGGTGCTAATAATGGCCGTAGGAATACTCTTTGCTCTGCTATTTAACTCGGACAAGTATGTGATACCAGAGTTGACATCCCTGCGCAATTGTATGGCAAATGCCGAGAAGTTCCCCATCATCCCCATGCTCTTTACTACCATTGCGTGCGGAGCGATATCAGGCTTTCATGCTACTCAATCGCCTATGATGGCACGTTGTATGACCAATGAAAAGCAGAGCCGTTCCATCTTCTATGGTGCTATGATAGCCGAAAGTATTATCGCTCTGATATGGGCAGCTATCGCCATGGCATTCTGGGGAGGTGCTGAGGGGCTGAACGAAGCCATTACTCAATACGGAGGTAGTGCGGCACGTATGGTCAATGTCATCTCTCTTGAGACATTAGGCCGATACATCGCTCCATTCGTTGTTGTTGGTATAGTGGCATGCGCCATTACCTCAGGCGACACAGCTTTCCGTTCGGCTCGTCTGATAGCAGCAGATATGTTTGGCATTTCGCAAACGGGACTTCTCAAGCGAGTGCTCGTATCATTACCCTTGTTCGCAGCAGGTCTCTTTATCATCTTTGCTCTACCATTCCAAACTATTTGGAGCTATTTTGCATGGATGAACCAATCCCTAGCAGCTATCACCCTCTGGTGCATTACAGCCTATCTTTACAAGCATGGCAAACCCTTGCTCGTAGGTCTACTTCCATCTCTCTTTATGACCTATGTATGCTCCTCCTATGTATTCGTTTCCCCCATGATGGTAGGAATTCAGAATCGTATCTTAGCCTATGCTTTGGGTGGAGTTCTCACGCTACTGATTAGTGCTTTGGCGTATCGCAAGATTAAGGAGTAAAGTGTATTATCCTTAGACTTGGGTATGTATATGAGGAGACTTTCCTTATTAGAATATTCTTAAAACAACCTAAACCTAACGACCTATGACAAAAGCTAGACAACTGATTATGGCCGCTATGGGTCTCTTGCCTGTGACTGGTAGCATGGCACAGACACAACCACAAACCGATGGTGGTGCTCAGGGCAGTAGACCCAATATCATCTTCATCATGTGCGATGATATGGGTTATGGCGACCTCGGTTGCTACGGACAGCAACGCATCGAAACTCCCAACTTGGACCGTATGGCCAGCCAAGGTATGCGATTCACTCAAGCTTATGCCGGAAGTCCCGTTAGTGCTCCCTCGCGTGCATCATTCATGACGGGTCAGCATACAGGTCATACCCATGTGCGTGGCAACAGAGAGTACTGGCGCTCCTCTTCCAGAGCCAATATGTATGGCAACAATGCTGACTATTCCCTCATTGGTCAGGAACCATATCTCATGAATCACAAGATTATCCCCGAGGTGATGAAAGAGGCTGGTTACAATACCGGAATGTTTGGTAAGTGGGCAGGTGGTTATTACAATACGGACTATCCTAATACCTACTTGCTAGACTCAAAAGGCAACTCAGATACCTCCAAGAGCACACGAAGCAGTAGTGCTTCCTTGCCCAATAAGCGTGGCATAGATTGCTATTACGGTTATATATGCCAGTTCCAGGCGCATACGTATTATCCCAACTTCCTGAACCGTTATGACCCTGAGAAGTATGGCGACAAGCATGTGGTGGTGGATGTCCTGGAGGAGAACATTAAGCACAAGGCAGTTTCCACTGGCGACCGCGATTTCGAGAATCGTAGCCAATATACCAGCGACCTCATTCATCAGTATGCCTTGGAGTGGATAGACCGTCAGGCAGAGAAGGATGCTCCCTTCTTGGGTATCTTTACCTACACACTGCCTCATGCCGAGTTGTGGCAACCTCAGGACTCGCTCGTGGCTAAATACAAGGAGAAGTTTAAAGGTCAGGATGGTGGCGAATGGGGTGGCGAATTTGCTTCGTGGTACTATCGTGCTCCTAGCCGTCGTGCACAATTTGCTGCTATGATTAGTAGATTGGATGCTCAGGTGGGTGAAATCTTTGAAAAGCTAGAGGAGAAGGGAATTGCCGATAATACCCTTGTAATCTTTACCTCTGACAATGGTCCTCACACCGAGGGTGGTGCCGACCCCACATGGTTCAATAGCAATGGAGGTTTGCAAGGCACTAAGCGACAGACTCACGAGGGTGGTGTGCGCGTGCCTTTCATAGCAAAGGGTCCTGGTGTACCTGCTGGAGTGGTTAATGACCATCAGTTGGCATTCTACGATATTATGCCTACTCTCCTTGACTATGCAGGAGCGGATGGAAGTGCGTATAGCCTAGAGGCAAGTACCGACGAGCATTGCTATGATGGTATCTCCTTCTACAATACCCTCACTGGCAACGATGCAGAGCAGGAGAAGCATGAATTCCTCTACTGGGAGTTCCATGAAACCAATCAGGTAGCTCTCCGTATGGGTGATTGGAAACTGGTGGCAAAGAGTGGTGTTCCTGCCTTGTACGACCTATCCAAGGACCCTCACGAGGACAACAACGTAGCGGCTCAGAACCCCAAAATACTTCGTCAGATGCTAGAGATTATTCATCAGCAGCACACGGCTAGTAGCCTGTTCAATGTAACCATGCCAGAGGTGCCTGAAGACGATGGCTCGGAGGTGGTAACTACGGTGAAAACGGACAAACTATACACCCTGGAGTGTCAACCTAATGATGGACACTCTACTCGCTTCATCTCAGACAACGCTGGTTCCCTGAACGGACAAACCGCCAAAGGTACCAAGTTCCGTTTCGAAGCAGCATCGGGTGGTGGCTATTACATCAAGAGTGTTGTATCAGGCAAGTATATCAATGCCAACGATGGCAAGACGGATATCAGCTTTGATACTACCCCCAAGTCGGCATGGACAATAGGTCAACTCAGTAAGAGCGATGCCTATGTCTACTTTACCATTGGTGGAAACAAGTATCTGAACAATCATCAGGGTGGTGCAGACAACATGCGCCTTGCTACTCACAACCCCATTGCTCAGAACAACAAGTGCTCGCTATGGACCTTGCATCAGTACAACGATGAAGGCGAGACCGGTATCACCTCTCCCGATTCAGAGCTAGAACTAAAGGACGGCAAGTACCTCCAGAACGAGGAAATCATCATCATCAAGAACAATGAGAAGTACAATCTCAAAGGTCAGAAGATGAAATAAGGATAGATTCCTCCATCCCCTGTAATATCTCTCTAAATCTCGATAAAACCGCAGATTTTGAGAAATACATATAAACTTAGAGCGCCAGCATACCTCATCAGTATGTTGGCGCTCTTTTCTTATCTATAACTGATAGACTATAACCTTATTATTCTAGTCTCTAGTCCCTTGCCCCTTGTCTTTAGTCTCTAACCTATATGTTTTCCGATAGAATTTCCTCTGCACGACGAAGAGCTTCATCAATGTTGTTGCAGAAGTTCTTGCTAGGAAGCACCTTGTGGAACTTAGCCTTCAAGAGCTGCTTCTGAACCTTGGGAGTGATACCAGCAAGGATAACCTCGGTGTTATTCTCATGGTTCATCTCTATCAATGTGGTAAGGTTGTGGATACCAGTAGAGTCAATGAAAGGTACGCGGCGCATGCGTATGATTTGCACCTTGGGACGCTGACCAGCTTTGAGCACAGACTCCAGTTCGCCAAACTTGTTGGCAATACCAAAGAAGTAAGGGCCATTGATTTCATAAACGGCGCATCCATCGGGGATTCTTAGGCTTTCCTCGCTTTCCTCGTTGGGGTGAATCTCATCCTCGATAACGGAGATTTCGGTGGTTTCCATCACGCGCTTGATAAATAGAGCACAAGCGATGATAAGACCAATCTCAATAGCTATGGTGAGGTCGAAGATGACGGTGAGGAAGAAAGTTACCAATAGTACGGTGACATCGCTCTTGGGGTTCTTTAGTAGGCCCTTGAAGGTACGCCATCCGCTCATGTTGTAGCTTACCACTAGCAATACACCAGCTAGAGTGGCCATGGGGATATACTTGGCATAAGGCATGAGCACTAGGAGGATAAGTATCAATACTACTGCGTGGATGATACCTGCTATGGGAGTACGACCACCGTTGTTGATATTGGTCATAGTACGTGCGATAGCTCCTGTGGCAGGAATACCACCGAAGATGGGAGTAACGAGGTTGGCAACACCCTGAGCCACTAGCTCTGTATTAGAGTCATGGCGGTCGCCTATCACACCATCAGCTACGGCAGCACTCAAAAGGCTCTCGATAGCGCCTAGAATAGCAATGGTGAAGGCTACGGGGAGTAGCTGCTGGATGGTAGCAAAGGTAAAGCTGGGAATAACCATCTCAGGCAACTTAGCCTGAATGTCAAAGCGGTCGCCGATAGTGTCTATACCGCTGATACCATATACATTCTTTAGGAGGAGTACTACCAAGGTGCCAAGAAGTATGCCATAGAGAGAACCAGGTATCTTGTTGAGCACAGGGATGCGACGCACAGCCATGGGAGAGAAGATAATTATCAAGAGGGAGAACATGGCAACGAGGAAGTTCCATACGTTGAAGGTGCTGATGTTCTGAGCATAGCACACCCATTTGCCGATGAAATCGCCAGGAGTCTTCAAAGGAATGCTGATGGAATCGCCGTTTTCTGCTATTGCCTGCTGGGTAAGACCCAATACATCACCTATCTGTGTGGTGAAGATGGTAACGGCAATACCAGCGGTGAAACCGATGATTATTGGATAGGGGATGAACTTAATGACGGCTCCCAACTTGAACAATCCCAAGGCAATGAGGATGACGCCAGCCATCATGGTGGCGATGAGTAGACCCTGAAGTCCGTAGTCAGGATTGCTGACAATACCATAGATGATGACGATGAAGGCACCTGTAGGTCCACCAATCTGTACCTTGCTACCACCAAGAGCAGAGATAATGAAACCTGCTACGATAGCGGTGATGATACCTTTTTCAGGGGTGACGCCACTAGCGATACCAAATGCAATGGCGAGAGGAAGTGCCACAATACCAACAATGATGCCGGCCATGAGGTCCTTCATGAAACTTTCTTTGTTGTAGCCTTTTAACGAATCAAAGAGACGAGGCTTTAAGCCCAAACTTTTCATAGCTTTTTTTGCGTGTTTCTGTGCCCAGAGTACTCTTCCTAAGGGCAATTACATAATATATTGTTCTAAAATCGGGTGCAAAGTTACGATTATTTCATGGGTGAGTTTTAGTTTTGGTTTATTTTTGTTAACTTTGCCGCGAAAATATTAATATAAATCAATTAAAATTAATTAAACTAAACAAAATCATTTATGTTTGAAGGACAACCTAAAGGTCTTTGGGCTCTAGCCCTTGCCAACACAGGTGAGCGTTTCGGCTACTACACAATGTTGGCGGTGTTTACTTTGTTTCTGCAAGCCAATTTCGGTTTTGATGAGAAGTTGACCAGTGCTATCTTCTCTACATTCCTTGGCCTAGTGTACTTCCTACCCTTGGTTGGTGGTATTTTGGCAGACAAGTTTGGTTATCACAAGATGGTAACCATCGGTATATTTATCATGTTTGCTGGTTATGTGCTTCTTTCTTTGCCTTTGGGTAAGGATAGCTTAGCTCTTATCGCTATGGCTACTGCATTGGTAGCTATCAGCTTGGGTACTGGCTTGTTCAAGGGTAACCTACAGGTAATGGTGGGTGACCTTTATAATGACCCCAAGTATGCTCAGAAGCGTGACTCTGGTTTCCAGCTTTTCTACATGGCTATCAACGTAGGTGCTATGTTTGCTCCCACCGCTGCTATCAAGTTGATGGATTGGGCTCAGACTTCTATGGGTGCTAGCGAGGCAGATTCTTATCACTATGCATTTGCCGTTGCTTGTGCTTCATTGATCTTCTCTATTGCTATCTACTATGCTGGTATGTTCACCTTCCGTCATGTAATCGGAACTAAGAAAAACACCGATAAAAAGGACGAAAATGTACAGGTTGCACCTGCTGACGAGCTTTCTCCTGCTGAGACTAAGGAGCGTATCGTATGCTTGTGCTTGGTAATGGCAGTAGTAGTATTCTTCTGGATGGCATTCCACCAGAATGGTCTTACTCTTACATTCTTTGCACGTGACTATACCGCAACTTCTTCATCTGGCGTAGAGTCAATGATGTTTGACGTATGGAACTTGGTAGCTGCTATCTTTATCGTATTCGGTGCTTTCTCTCTATTCCAGAGCAAGACCGCTAAGGGTAAGGGTACTGGCTTCGCTCTTGTAGCTGCTGCTTGTGCTTTCTTGTACTGGCAGTATACTCAGTTGCCCGAGTCTATCTCTATCAGCGCTCCCATCTTCCAGCAGTTCAACGCTTGCTTCGTTGTAATGCTTACTCCCGTTAGCATCGCTTTCTTCGGTTGGTTGGCTAAGTTGGGCAAGGAACCTAAGGCTCCCGTGAAGATTGGTTTGGGTATGTTGGTAGCTGCTGCTGCTTATGTATTGATGATTGTTGGTTGTATCGGTTTGCCTGCTCCTGCTTATGCAGCTGATGGTTCTAACCTACACATGGCCGATGTTACTCCCAACCTTTTGGTAGGCACATACTTGGTATTGACCTTTGCTGAGTTGCTACTTTCTCCCATCGGTATTTCTTTCGTATCTAAGGTAGCTCCTCCAAAGTACAAGGGTATGATGATGGGTGCATGGTTCGTTTCTACCGCTCTAGGTAACATGCTCGTATCTATCCCCGGCTTCCTATGGGGTATGGACCTCACCATCGTATGGGGTGTATTGATGGTAATCTGCGTAGTAGCAGCATTGTTCATCTTCTCTATCATCAAGAAGCTCAACAAGGTTAGCTAATTCGTACAACCGACTTATTAATAATGTATATTGAGGTGTGGCACGTGCTGCACCTCAATTTTTTTTCCGCTCATCCAATATTTTTTCTACTTTTCTTTGTAGGTAAAATAATGTGTCGTACATTTGCAGTGTAATATCTAACTATGACACTATGATAAGTATTAAAGACCTAACATTTGCATACGGCCGACAGACCCCGTTGCTATCAGATTTCTCTCTTGAATTTAAGTCCGGAGGTATATACGGCCTCCTAGGTAAGAACGGTACAGGCAAGAGCACCCTACTATATTTGATGATGGGTCTTTTGCGCCCACAGAAGGGTAGTGTACAGATTAATGGCACGCCTGCTACCGACAGATGCCCCGAGGTGTTGAGTGATATGTTCCTGGTACCCGAGGAGTATGACCTACCCCCAATACACCTCTATGACTATCTCAAGGTGGTCAAGCCCTTTTATCCCAACTTTAGCGAAGAGCTACTGAACGAATGTCTAGCATGCTTTGAGATGACCTCAGATGTTAATCTGGGTTCCTTGTCAATGGGTCAGAAGAAGAAGGTGTACATGTGCATAGCCCTAGCTGCCAATACCTCTATCCTGCTGATGGACGAACCCACCAACGGTTTGGATATTCTATCCAAGAGCCAATTCCGCAAGGCCATCATCCGTGGTATGAATCCTGGCAAGACCATCATAATCAGTACTCACCAGGTGCACGATGTAGAGCATCTGTTGGACTCGGTGGTTATTATTGAGCGCAACAAGGTATTGCTCCGTCAGTCCTTGGCAGATGATGACGATCCCGTCAACCTAGAGAAACTATTTATCGAAACCCTAACCAGCAACTCTTCGCAACTATGACACAATTCAGTTTTAATCGTTTTCTCAATGTAGCGCGATGGGACCTCACCATCAATCGCAACTTCTATATCCAGATGTTTCTGGTAATGCTCGGATGTTTATCCATGCCTGTTTTATTCCATTATCTTTCACACTTCCTCGACCATGGTTTGGGCCAATGTAATACATTTTCAGTACAGCAAGCGATGGTAAGAAACTCCACAATAGCATTTGTCATTGCTTTCTTGGCCAACTGTATAATGGTGACGATGTACGGATTTACCTTCCACAACCTACGCAATCGTCAGGGACGTATTGCAGAATTAACCCTACCTGCCTCCAATCTCGAACGCTTCCTATGGCATGTACTTGTTATCGTTATCGGTACCCAGATAATGTTTGCACTATCAGTAATGCTGGTTGATGTGTTCAATATCATCCTGGCAAGGGTGGTGTGCGGATATAGCGAGTCATTTGATATCAGTCGTAGGGTATTCACCACCATTTATGACGAGATACCCCAAAATCTCCTCTACGATGGCGAACCCCTACCATTATCTCTTTACCTCATGGGTCCTGTGATTTCATTCATCGGCACGTCAACTTTTGCCTTGGTCAATGCATACAAATACCGCATGAACATAGCCTATACCATCCTATATCACATTGTCGGTTGGGTACTACTGGTCATTGCATTTGGAGTGGTATTTTCTACATTCAATGTAGGTTCATTATACGCTATTATTGAAAAGATTGGAGGCGATGCCATGAGCTACATAGTCCTCGCAATGCTGCTAGCCATATTGGCCTTTATCTGGTGGCTGACCTATCGTTTGTATTGCCGAGCACAGTTTACCTCCTCTCGTAATCCCTAAATACTAGTCCTATGGAGTTCAAGAATCAAAGAGCCATCTATCTTCAGCTAGCCGACACTATATGCGATGGTATCCTCTCGGGCGAGTATCAAGAGGATGAACGCCTCCCCTCGGTGCGCGACTTTGCAGCTCAGGTCGAGGTAAATGTCAATACCGTGACACGCTCGTTCGAATACCTTCAGCAAAAGAATGTTGCCATCTCACGCCGTGGACTAGGACTATTTGTTGCCACCGGAGCCAGAGAGGCTGTATATTCCATGCGTCGCGAGGAGTTTTTCAATGAGCACCTGCCCGAATTCTTCCGCCAGATGAATACCCTAGGTATTACTATGGAAGAGGTAGAGCGTGAGTATAAGAAGTATAACAAATAAATAATCCCCAATATGATTATTACAACAACACCCAGTATCGAGGGTAAGAACATTACACAATACCTAGATGTAGTAACAGGCGAAACCATTTTTGCCCTCAACATCGTGCGCGACTTCTTTGCCTCAATCCGTGACTTAGTAGGTGGTCGCACTAATTCGTACGAGGAGGTTCTGACCAAGGCACGCCAAGAGGCCATCAATGAGATGAAGCAACGAGCCCTTGCCCTAGGTGCCGATGCCATCGTCGGAGTACACATCAGCTACGAAGCCGTCGGAGGCAATACCACCATGCTGATGGTGTGTTGCACGGGTACAGCGGTAAAGTTAACATAATTTATATTCACCTATGAAGAAATTCTTTAATCTATTATCAACCATTTTTCGCTGGCTTGGCATCATCCTCGAGCGAACATGGTTCATTCTTTCTATCATCTGTTTCGTCTGCCTTTATAGGTCATGGGCAGTAGCAGAAGAGTCACCAACGGATTCGAATAATTACATGCTAGCCTTTTTATTCTCATTCCTCCTCTATATCATATCAGGCATACTGCTGTTGGTTCGAAAGAAGTTTATTCAGTTCGTCTTTGCAGCTATTGCCTATGTTATACTATTTCTATTCATGCTATTTGTTTGCTTTGCACTTCAGTCAGCTCCAACGGATTTTGCCAAATTGCATCCCATACCAGAAGGAATGGAATACCATACCCCAAGGCCAGAAAATACAGAGCTAGCAGCCGAAGTTAATCAGTCAGACACAACCTCCTATTTGCAGATTAGAGATGGTTTTCAAGGCGGTATCTACGAGTACTCCTTCTTTTATCCTCAATTACCAGAAGGAACCATCTACCTACGATGTTTCGAGGCTGTAACTAACGCCCCCCTATCCGAAGACCGTATACCAGTACGCTCACGCCAAGAGGTTGGTGCCACTAACCAATTCTCCTGTTTGGTAGAAAACAAGGATTTTGCCATCTACGAAGGCGACTGGGGTGATTGTTATGCCGCTAGAGTGGAGGTATGGTTCAAGGACAAGCAAGGCAACGAACGAAAACTACTCGAAAAGATTTACGGCGTGCAAGGCTGGATGCGATAGCAACCACCGGCATCGTTTTATGTACATAAACTATTCTCCGTGATGGCATAGACCTTCACGGAGAATGTTGTTAGGTAACTCCAATTTGCGAAATGCCAGCGCAAATTGCAGAGACATTTTTCATTTTTGCAAAATGCCAGCGCAAATTGCAGAAGCATTTTTCATTTTTGCAAAATGCCAGCGCAAATTGCAGAAGCATTTTTCACTTTTGCAAAATGCCAGCGCAAATTGCAGAAGCATTTTTCATTTTTGCGAAATGCCAGCGCATATTGCAGAAGCATTTTTCACTTTTGCAAAATGCCAGCACAAATTGCAGAAGCATTTTCTAAATTAGTAGACAGTGTTTTTTTAAAATCTACTAAAATCATTTACGTTTTCACTATCCCACACTACATGACATGATACAAATTCTTTCTTGTACTATATAGTTGGAAGTAACCATGAAATTTACAAATGAAGTTCATCTAGTTCATCCCTATTATTAGACTCAAAGTTATTGCTGTCCGGTAAAATAACTATCTTTGCCCATGGTTACAATTATGTTTGTGCAAAGACAAAGGTAACCAAAAGGGCTGATACCTCGTGAGAAGTGTCA
The DNA here is from genome assembly GCA_045613565.1 of Bacteroidaceae bacterium. Classification (GTDB taxonomy): domain Bacteria; phylum Bacteroidota; class Bacteroidia; order Bacteroidales; family Bacteroidaceae; genus Physcousia. Next base: position 8,272 of record JAZLBF010000037.1, on the reverse strand, counting down.
GCCCTTAATTTAAATATCGTAAAAAAGTTTACCGGACAGCAATAAAATTTGAACTTACGAGCATAGTGGTCTATGTGAGTAAGTAAAAATGAAGAAGATATGGTACAAGAGATATTAGAGAACAACAGCAATAGAAAATACCTAACTTAAGATTATTACTAATTTATAGAACCTACCTATAATCCACAATCCATTATTATCCTTACCTTCACGCTTTAGAACTCCAACTTTTTTCATCAAAGAAAGATCTCGTTCTACTGTACGTGTGGTTACCGAAAAAGTCTCCGACATTTTGATTATCGGACGATGCAAAAATGATAGTCTAGGTCAGTCGTAAGCGTGATATCGAGAGTCGTCATCTTCGTAATAATCCCTGAGCCATGCGATGGCATCAGCAGAACCTAAATTGGCAGCAAATCCCATATATTTGGCAATCAGTTCGAGCATCTCGGGATGCTGTTCTGCCACAGAGTCGGCAACACGCATAGCAGCCTCTGGGTCAGTAAGGCTATCCACAAAATCCTTGGTATCCACAATGCATTGGACGGGCTTGTCCTCTATTTCGTCCCACTCGGTGATAAGGGTGGAGTAACTCTCTAGAGTAAGGGTAACGTCGGTCATTTGCTTTGGTTCATCTTCTAGGCTCACATAGAAGAAGTCGTGATGGTTACTACCAACGTATAGCCCTAGGCGGTCGTGGGTAATATAGCATACCTCTAGATCCATCCCAGGCATAGGAGTGCCGTCAAGAGAAGGGTGTAGTCCAGCTAGATTCATTCCTTTCTTTATCTCGTCTCTGGCTATCATGGATGTTGCGCCGCCGTGCGTTGTCAGAAGTACATCCCAATACTCCTGAATGTAAGGTGTGAAAGTTATCGATACTTCGCAACAGGCATAGTCCAGACCTATTAATCCTGACTCCCATCTGCTCTGTTTGTCTATCGGAAATTTGGCCGAGCCATAACAGCTCTCCACCTCCACACACTCGCCATCATCACTGGTCTTTACAAATATGCCCTTCACATGCTCGCGGTACTGTGATGGCAGTTTCCTGTCCACATGCACTCCATTCGCCACCTCCTCGTGCGAGGCGTAACAACCCCTATAGGATATGTTCCTATCGGCTCTTGTTTCTATTGATATACAAAGGATCATAATGATATTTTTTTTTGGGGGGGGGATATGACCTACCTCAACCTGATGCTGAAATAACCATCTCGATAAGGCATTACATTCCTCACATTCTTCACCACCGACTTGGCCGTCGAGACCAATCCGGCACTGGTGAGCACACCATCAGGTCTTAATTCCTCAACATACACATTGCCCCAGGCAGTCCATCCGCCTTTTCGGTTCAGGCCGTCAAATAAAGCCATGCCCAGACACAACTTTTCCCTCGGTATGGAGAGAGAATCGTCCCACTCATACTCGCCAGTACCATCCTCGATATAGAAATCAACTCTCAGTTCGTACCAATATGTGCTTGTTTCCATGATTCAATAATGCTATTCAGCGAAATTTCTAACTTTGGGCTTTGGGCCATCGGGCGCCTTCTCACCGGGCAACAGTGGCGAGAACAAGGTTCTCTCTGTGGTCTGTCGTCCGTCAATGTCTATGGGATTAGAAATCAGTTTTTTGAGGTAAGCCTCGTTAGCTATGGTGCATTCATACATGTCGTCCACGGCCTCCTTGAGCTGCTTGAAAAATTTGTTGGTTTCCTTTAGCACCTTGCCATAAGAAATTGCCCCCAAACCCAGTTCTAGCAATCCTGTTCCGGCGCTTACCTGTTTCATTGACAATTCGTAGACCATTTTTTTCATATCAGTCACCGACTTGACATTATAATCATATCCGCTGATGGTATATGCAATCCTATTGTCTCCACCACCCTTGCTTATCAGTTTTACTGCCTTACATATCTGGTTGGCCTCGGTTTCCAAATAGTATGTATGTACATCAAAATCTGGAGCTTCGTTCTTGAGCGCCTTGGTTACCTTATAGTGTAAGTTCTTGATATCCTGGAAATAGTTATCTATGGCATCGACTCCACAGCTTTTGGGCTTTTCCCACTGTTCAGGAACTGTCAGTTCGGTCCAGCGTAGCTTGGTCACTATAGCCTCGGCTGGCCTCATATCCTCCGGAATCTCTAGCTCACACTTCTCCTTGGATAACCTGATATCATGGAACACATATGCTGCAGAGTTGCCGTTAGTGTTCGCCAACCAGAACATCAACTGTTCGCAACCGTTTATGGGCACAGTCACCGTCTGTGGCTTCATGCCTTCGAATACTGCCAGTTCGGCCATCACTATATGGTCGGCACCAATGAGCAGTTTCTCTTTCCTCTCGCTGATGTCGGGCTGGTAAGTATCGGGACCAAAGAACTGCGTGTCTCCCTCCTTTCTGAGGCATTCTACAGTGAAAGTGACACTATTGTATTGTCCGTAGGTATTAAATGCCGCACAGGAATTCTCCACTGCCTCGCCACCAGCAGCCAGCATCATAAGTGAGGCAACACCCATCAACGAGGTGCCAATCACAGCACTGCCTACCGCACCTATGGGCACAAACGATGCACCCACAGCTGCTGCGCCTATGGTACTTGCACCCACAGCATCAGAACCCGACAATACACCGAAATCTAGCGAGAAGTGTGTGCTAGTCTGCAACACAAAACCCTTGTAAATCCTACTGTTGTCGTATCTGGTGAAGTAATCCTTCTTGGACCTGCCATCCACAAAGCCGCCCGATTTTGACGAACTGATATAATGCAGGTATGGAGCCCCTAGGTCTATCAGGTCAATCTCCTCTGGGCATTCTGGTGTGGGATGGACAAAGAGGTCGTTCTCGACCGCCTCGCCACGGTACACCACCAGGTCGGCCAGACCATAGGCGGCAACGTCCATCGTGCCCTGACCTTTGGTCTCGAACTTCAGTTTGCGACACTTGTTCAGCGGTATCACATGCTTCTGGTTTGGATATGTGGCACACAGGGGGATTGTCTTTACCAGTTGGTCATCGGCATAGACATACAGTTCGTCGTTGACCATATACCAACTCTTGCTCACATAACCGGTAACGAAGCTCACATAGTCAAACTCGTTGCCCAGGTCGAAAATGGCATGCGACTTGGCATCGTCGCTAAGAAAACCGGCAGTGTTGTATAGGAGGATGCCTTCGTTGAACTTAGTACCACCCATAGAGAAGGTGACATAGTCCGAAGTGCCATCATAGAGTTGCTTGCTGACATTGCCACGAAGCGAATACGGAGGGATGTTGCTGATAAGCTTGCACACATCTGGTAGCTGCTTCAGACGGGGATCGGATTTACCTTCGCTCTCCTCGGCCGTCTCTGCTGGTTTTTCGCCCTTGGGATATATCCATGCATCCACGATACCCGCCCATTGACTGCCGTGCGACTGCTCACTGGCAAACGCCAGCTTCTTCACACCAGTCACATCCAGCGTTACCTGTCTGGCAATATGATGCTGCTCTATCTCATATTCATAGAGTATCTTGTTGTCGCCCAACACAGTAACCCAACCCTTACCATTTCTGGCATCGTCGGTGACCATCGGTCCAACGGTGAACTGCAATGTTTCGTACTGCCCGTTAAGGTTCACGAGCGTCTCGGCCGCTCCGTTGCCAATGAGCTGCATGTCCATAGTCAATATCAAACCATAGTCCCATGTCTTGTTGCCTATCTTGATAGACTCTACCCTTCTGCCAGGAGTAACCCATTTGTGAGCACCGTCCTGTAAATCTGCCGAACGGCTCAGGTAATACGGTTTCAAATCCCTGAACAGCATCTTCTTATTGCCATCCAGCTTATACCTACCCTCCAGATTATGCACCTTCTGCCCTTTGGTCCACAAGGCCACCTCACAGAAGGCCAATACCATACCATTGTCCACCATTGAGAACTTCAACGACTTCACCCCGCTCACATTCAAGGTAATGTGCCTGGGCAGGTCATCGGTCTTCACCGGAGAGTCGAAGATCTTCTTTCCGTCGGCATGTATCAGCGCTATATCGGGATCCTTGTATACCTGGTAATGTTTAGGTGCCATCACGAACGAGATGTTCTCGTACTTGCCATCCAGATTGAATGTCACCTCACCTGCCTCCAGGGTGAAGGCATTCTTCCACGTCTGATGTCCACGCACTTGTATAGATGCCACAGGGTTATAGCCCTTCTGACTGATGGGTTTCAGTGTTTTGGTTACATATACAGGAATCTGCGCAAAGGATGCCACACACAACAGCATCCCCATCAGCAATGCAGCAAAGCGTTTCGTTTTCATAATCACGAGATATGTATTTTGTTAGTAAATAATTCTACACAAAGTTAGTAATTTGTGGTGATGAATGCAAATCCAAGCCACTCTTTCCTCATAAAGAAGGAATAATTGGCAGTTGTCCCCATCATGAAGAGTGTAACACCAACTGACAATTGTCGAAATCCCGTTTCGTCAATGCTTCTATCGGTATCATAAAGTTTATTGTGCCACTATCGAAAAAGCGCATCATCCACCTCTCCTCCTCGTCGAGTTGAAGAAGCGACACCATGCCCTCGTTCTCATTCTCATACCCCTCGGTCATTGCAGGCATACCAAGCAGTTTGAATCCGAACTCCTCCTCGCTCTCAGAGGTTTCGAAATTTATTCTCTCTGCCTCGAGCACGGCAAGTGTACCATCCTCCCAATAGTATTCGTGGGTGTACAGATGGTCCGTTTCTTTGGAATATATCACCTTGTATGTACCAGATTCCCACTCGCCGATACCATGACACAGGGCATCCTCATCACCTAGAAAATAGTCCATATCGGCAAAGAACCACATCATACCCTCGTGGGGTAGCAATCCCTCTGGGTCCAGGGCGGCAATCTCCTCCAGGCGCACCTGGCAGATGAAGGTCAACAACTCGCCCTCGTCATTCTCAGGCCACTCCACATTTACAGGTAACTCAGGAAATCCCCACCAATGGCTCTGCGCCACCAGACTCTCCTCTGTTGATTGTATGTTTATCCTTATTGCCACGTATTACTAAACGGAAAATAATTCTACAGAAACTCCACTAATAGCTTGTCGTTAATCGTTAATCGTCCCTTCGATAGCTGGCATATGATACATCTCTATCTCGGCAGCATATCGTGTCATGCGGCCGCTGCGGTACATGCGCACCGTCTCCTTCTGCATGCGGCGATTGCGTAATCGAGCTCCAAAGATGGCAAACTGTTCTAGGCATTCCTGGCGATCAGTGCCCCTGATCACCTGTCCCTGTTCTATCATGTCGTAGAGCTTCTCGTAGCAATCTCCTAAACCAGCATAATCAGCCCCCAGCATATAGAATCTCCACGCCTTATCGTAATCCACCGGCACATCATAGAGTCCTCCTCGGTAGATGTCGCCAAGGGTTTCTGCCGAATAACCATGCTTTTCATCCACACACTCTTCCAACAGTTCCAGGATGTTGCTTCGGCACTCGTTGCGCTTCTCAGTCTGCTCTGGACTGAGGCTCTCATACTCCTGTATCTGGTTCTCTGCAAAATAATGCATGCAGAACATATTTCCCTCGTCCGCTCCCTTACATTGAGTCTTGATAAAGGCATCCCAGTTCCTCAGTTTACCTTCGTTATCATATCCCCTAGCATAGGCTAGCGCATTATACGAAAAGGTGATGCCGCATTCTACAGCCTTGGTAAACCACGGTTCAGAGTCTTCATACCTACCTCTTGCCTGAAGTACTTCGCCCTTTAGGTCGTAGAACCATGGGTTGCTGCTGTGTTCCATTAGCTGGTCTAGTATCTTCTCTGCCAAGTTCAAGTCCTGCTTATAACCAAAGCGAGCGAATATCAGGTTGCACAACTGATGATAGGCTGCATATTCATTACCTTTTTTCATGGCATCCTCAAGCATACCTAGGGCTCGTCTGGGGTTATAAGGCTCTATTTCACCATTCAGCATCATAATGGCAAGAGCAACATCTGCCTCTATCACTCCACCCCTTTGGGCTTGGGTCAACAGACGCTTGGTGGTGATAAGATAGTCCTCCTCAGCCGACAAGTCACTCCAGGCATAGGTAATGCGTCCCAATTTGAAACAAGCCACAGGATCACCTGTCTTGGCCAAAGTCTTAATCCTCTCCACCTCTTCCTTAGAGATGGTTCTGATTGTTGTGGGATTATAGAATTTTATCATGTCACTTAGTTTTCCGTTTTTAATCAAATATCACTCCGGGGTTCATGGATGGAGGTGGGTTCCACTCTATACCTCTTCTGGCCAGTGCGGCCCTCTTGGCGCTCCAATAGCCGTAGCAGAACCCCATGCCTCGAAGCTCATCCTTGAGTTCCTCCTCCAGTTCCAGCTCTACATCATATATAACCTCCTCCCACTCGGGCAGGGCCTGCACGGGATCCACCTTGAGCATGCCGCCCAACCAGTCCCAACAATCCAGAGCCAGTGCGCTCTTGGGATTGTCCATAATCCAGGCATATCTGTAAATCAACTGGTCCACCTCTCTGAAATAGTATCTATCGTAATTACTCCTGAGATCCTCGTCAAAGTCCTCGTTAACCATAAAATCAAGGTAAAATCTATACAGTTCGCACAGCGACTGGTATAATCTCGGGGTGTCCCTCATGTCCAGAACTTTCTCCTTCAGCAAATTCTGTAGTATGCAAGCCTTGCCCGCGGGATTCTCCTGGTAGTTCCTGAAAGGCGCATTGTCCTTGAGTTCGTGGATAAAGTCGCGCACTAGGGGAATGTTCTTCCACAACAACCCCTCGCTAGCATTGTGCATAATCTCCCTGTACAAGCGTTCAGCATTCGTGATATCCCACTCGTGATTGCAACTCCTGATGTTACCGCAATGGAACACATATCTGACCTGCTCCGAGATATATTCGTTGGGTATTCCTATCTGCGGCGTGCCCATCACCTGCCATTTGCGGTTGAGCCTGTAGGCATGCTTCCTGTAGGTGAAACAAATCCACTCCTCGTCGACCGACTCTATAGTCAAGGGGTACTCGTGAATCACGAACTCCTTCCCTGGCAATAATTCATCAATATCAATATGGGCCCAATCCTCATATCTGCTGCCTATACCCATATCCATCGATGTCCTTATGCGTATAATTATAAAATACTGTTTCATGTCCTTAAATCTTTTGTTTCTCAGAAGTCTCTATTTGACTATGGGAAAGCCCACCCATGCCTAAAGGCAGTTTCGGCGCGAGACACTGCAAATATACATTATTTATTTGAATAACACATCCTTGATGAGGCCAAAACGAATCACTGAGATTTAAATTTATGCTTTATAGCATGTCATAGTGTTGTTTCTTCCAGAGAAAACAACCAATCTGTCTGGTGTGATGCTTTTTTGATTGTAGAATAGAACCTCACACCTTGCTAGCACCAATTCTATTTTTGCGAATCCCTTGCTCGCAGCCTGTAACCTTCGTTCCGCAAATCAAAATTCATTGCCGACAGCGAGTAACCAACGTTTTCCAAAAAGAATATGGTTGCTCATCGTGTGTTAGCACCATTTTTCAAATGGAAATTCAACCCTAACAGTGAGTGAACCTTGATTTTACAAAACGAAAATGGCGCTCCTTCGAGTGAAGTCCATTTTTCAAATTGCGCATTGAGTATATCTGTGTGCAAAGTGCTATCCAAAACCTTTAACTAATCTTCTGTAACATTAGTACTCAATGCTTCTAACAATCGCAATTCTTGTCAAATTCTTCTAGTAACTATCCCCCTCTCTTGTAGAGGGGCTAGGGGAGAGTCTTCTATATATTATATATAATAGGTATTTTACATCCAGCTCCTCATGTATATTGTCCGTTTTACACTTATTTTGTTAAAATTTGTAAATTTCTTGCTATAATGTTTTGGTGATTTGCAGAAAAGTCTTACCTTTGCACTCGCAAAACGGGAACAACCTCCTAAGTCACTGAGATGCGGAGGTGTTTTTCTTGCGCTAAAAAAGAAAGAGTTCTTTGAAATATTTTCGTAGACAGAAATTGTAGTACAAGCACTATCTAGTAATAGATAGAGGAAATAAAACTTGTCAATTCCATTAAGAGTCAACAATCTCTAGTACATTGAATAAATAAGAAGAATTTACAATTATCTGAGCAGCGAGCGCAGAGCAAGTTTACTTGTTATGCCGAGTCGCGATAGATAATCGTAGAATTTTTCGCTAGAAAAATTATACAATGAAGAGTTTGATCCTGGCTCAGGATGAACGCTAGCTACAGGCTTA
>JAZLBF010000036.1:0-14779 GCA_045613565.1 Bacteroidaceae bacterium | reverse complement strand
CTGGAGGGTATGCTCCTAGACCTCAGCGTAGAGGAGATAGCAGAGTATGTCACCACCCTAGGCCTCACAGAGTTTGTAGAATCTCTCACCCTGAAGAACGCTCAGTACAAGGTGAAGCTAGATCAGCGCACCCAGTCGCGTGCCGCTCTCTATAGCAACACCGACAGTGCCACCCTCCGCACCGAGATGGATGCTCTGTACAAGTACATCACCACCGTAGCCTTTGCTCACAATGTGGTTACCCCCAGCGAGGATATCGCACAGTACATCGCTACCATCAACACCATCATCGGTGAGGCAAATGCGAGCTATAATCAGCGCACGGCGGTTAAAACTGAAAGCGGAAAAGGGAAAACGGAAAACTCCGTTGAAACGGGAAACGGAGAGGTGAGCCCCGAAGCCTCTGAGCCTTCTGAAACTGAAAACTGAAAGCGGAAAGGGGAAAACTCTCCCGAAGCCTCTGAGCCTAGAGGATATTAGGGAGCCATCCTTGAGAGCCTAGACATTCTAGAAGTCTTGGAACTAGGCTTCCTGGAAACTACTAAAAAGCAAGAGAGCACCACATGATGTGATGCTCTCCATGTAAATTTAAACTTCTCGCCTAACCTCTCTGGGAGATTAGGTGGGGGATTTACTTGATAATCTTCTTCTTGCCATCAACGATGACTACACCTTGCTTGGGCAATGAAACTAGCTTCTGACCGTGAAGGTTGTAAATACCCTTCTTAGTGAGCTGCTCGGAAGCATTGATGTCCTGAATGGAGGTTGCAATGATGTCTTCTACCTCGATGTTGGGATTTTCAATGATATAAAGTACTGAACCGTGGTCATCCCATGTCCAGTTGCGGATAGCAAAGGGGGTCTCCTTGGTACAGATACATGCAAAATTCTTAGAATCATCAGAATATCCGCCACCTGCGTGAATGCTAAATGAACCGTCGCCATTGTCACGAATGATGTCTACGGGAGTCTGCTCTGTGGTGAAGACATAGTCGCGATTTGAACGAGTTACATACTGCTGAAGCGCAGGCTGATAGATATAGTATGACTCGCCAGACTTTAAAATCTGCCAGACAACGGTTGAATCAAAAGGGTTTATCTCAGCACCATAAATAGCTGCTACGGTTTCGTCAGCAGGAAAACCCTGATACTGAGCATTGGTGATACCACGAAGGCTTACGTAATCATTGGTAATGGTAGAGTTCCATGCCCAGTAGCCCTCACCACTCTTGGCGGTGATGTGATATGCCATATCGTTGCGAAGTTCGCTGAGATTGGTAATCTGACGGTATGCCTTGAATGCTTCGTAAACGATGGTTACTGAAGAGCCGTCGAAGGTGATGCTCTTGATGATGTAACCCTCTAGCTGGATACCCTCTACATCTTCTACATTGAAGTGCTGAGAAGCGTCGATACCATCACCATTGCCGTACTCTACGCCTGCGAAGGTGACACCACCCTTGCCTTCTGGAGCACCAACTACCTTGACAGAGTACTGACGGATCTGCTGCATATCACCTACGATGCTTACCTGACCACCGCGCATGTAAGCAGCAGGGATTGTGTATGTGCTATCAGCTGCGATGTTCTTAGCAGGCACATTAGCCAAAATCCAGTTGGGATTGCCATTCTCGTCAAACTGCTCTGCTGCATTTACGTTGTAACCGTACTTCAACTGGAAGCCATTCTGTACGAAGCCCTTTTCGGGGATGAGCTTCACCTTGAGAGACTTGGCATAGGGTGCTTGATAGTTCTGCAAGGGAGTATTGTCTGCTGCTAGTACGATGTCACCGTTGAGCTGAGAAGCACTTACGCTAACGGTTTCGCTATGAACGTCAAGGATAACGTCTACCACGCCACCACCATTGGCGATGATATCAGGAGCGCCTGCGGGATTGAGGCTATTCCAGTCTACCTTGTAGCGCATGCGATAGAAACCGACAGGAGTAGAAGCAGGAACTGTGAATGCGGGCATACCGCTCTGGATGGTGTTACCATTGGCAACGGTGCTACCATCGCTCTTGCGCCATGTACCATTTACCTCTGCACCATTGTAGCTGACGATGTCGCTACCCTCGGCAGGAGTACCATCCTCGTTGACAGAGTATGTGAACTTGCCATCGTTGGCCCAGTCTACATATGCATAACCGCTCATCCAAGTACCATTGTAGGTGATGGTAGGAGTAGCCTGTGTGCCAGGAGCTGCGGGGAATACGGTAACGTTGGTCTTATCGTTGTAAACCAACTTGTTGCTCACGCTAGCGGTCTTGTTGGCACCGTCTGCATTGAGGCCCACCTTGGTAAGGCTACGGTCAGAGCGCACGGGAGCTGCCTCGAGGTCAAATTCGAGAGCATACTTGTCTGTGGTGAAGCGCTTTTCGGGATTGTTGTCAATAACGATTTCATCGAAATAAGCCACCCAGTCAGATGCATCGGCATGGGGAGAACGGAGGTCGGGCACGATGACTAGTGAATAGATGTCGATACCGCTATTGGGGTTCTCTTCCTTAGAATAAGAGAAGCCCTTGCAGCTGACAACGATGTCTTGCCAACCGTCCTTAGCCTTGACAGGAGCTGAGGTCCAAGCCCAGAACTGTTCCTCCTCGCCAGTCTGCCATGACCAGCTTTCTTCTACACGCTTGCCAAGACCCATGACCATCATACGAGAGTCAGCAGGCTTGTCCTTAACGTATGTCATCACGTGGATGTACTGGAGCGCCTTAGTAAGACGGATGGGCTCCTTGAGGTCGATACGCACACCGAAAGCATTGCTTGCATGGCGGCTACGCTGTACGGCTACGACTTTGTCTGTGGTGTTGGGAGCAATACCCATAACCTCGTCCACAACTTTGCTGGGATTGTCGGCCACAGCAGCATTGCCCTTGAGAGCGCCAGTGCGGAAGGGGCTCTCTTCCCATTGGTCGTAAACGCCAATATTCTTGTAATCCTCAGCATCAAAGCTGATAGTAAGCTGTGCTGATGCGCTCAGGCACATGGTGAATAGTGCAAGAGCTGAATATATAATCTTCTTCATGGCTAGCTATCAATAAATGTTCAAGTTAGACAATAGGGGGCACGCTCTGCTATCAAGAATGGTGACACGAAGCTGCTTAGCCTTGTAACCATTGCCGTAGCTATTGGTGGTGCTACCGTTTAGGGGAATGATTCTCTTGTAGCCAACGGTGGCTGTCTTGAGCGATGGGCAAAGCTCAATCCACTTCTCGCCATCGTTGTACTCGATGCGGAAGTCCTTGATGCGCTGACCCAACTTGATAGGCTCCTGAAGCACTAGATAACGTACTGTCTGAACCTCGTCCCAAGAGAGAGTAATGGTGGCAGAACGAGTTTCGTCGTTGGTGCCCCAATAAGTCTCCTTGTCGCCATCGGTGAGGTTAGAAGCCTCGTACTTACCACCTGTGCGAGTTTCGCTTACCTCGATAGTAGCAGTCTTGGCTAGGTCCTTAGCAGCAGTAGACTCGTCAAGGCCATAAACAGGTACAGCCAAACGCTCGTGAAGAAGCTTACCTAGCTTCTGAAGCTCATTGACGGTCTGTGTGGGAAGAACACCATACTGGTCAGGAGGACAGTTGAGGATAAGAGTAGCATTGCGACCAACGGTCTCTAGGTACATCTGGAATAGACGTGCAGCGCTCTTCATGGTCTCGCCCTGATGCCAGAACCAACCCTGGTCAGTAGCCTTAGCATCGCTCTCACCGGGATTCCAGAACCAACCGTCGATGTCACCCTCTTCGCGAGTAACATTCTCGTCCATATAGTCAGTCATAGCCCAGTTGCTATCACCTGCATAACCAGACTCGTTACCAATCCAACGAGCCTCGCCACCTACACCCCAAAGCACACAATTGGGAGCAATCTTGTGGACACGAGTACGGAGATTGGGGGTGTCATAATAGATATCAGCATCTACCTGACGAGTACCACCCTCGCCACCATAGTAACCATCACCACCATTAGCACCATCAAACCACATCTCGAACTGGTCGTCACCATATTCGGCCAACTCCTCACACTGCTTCAAGAAAACCTCAGTAACGTAGGTATCCTTGCCATAGTGAGCAGAGTTACGGTCCCAGGGAGAGATGTAGAAACCATACTTCATACCGTGCTTACGGCTAGCCTCGGCATAGAGCTGAGGGATATTGGCGGTGCGACCAAATTCGCTACCAGCCTTGGTGATGTTGTGAGTAGTGGTAGAAGTGGGCCATAGACAGAAACCATCGTGATGTTTTACCACGGCGATACCACCATTCATACCAGCTGCCTTGACAGAGGTAATCCACTGCTCTGGGTTGGGCATAGCCTTGGGAGCATAAATACTCTCCTTTTCATCACCATTACCCCACTCTCGTCCAGTGAAGGTGTTCATACCATAGTGGAAGAAAGCATAGAACTCTGTTTCATTCCAGAGAATCTGTCTTTTGTGAGGAACTGGATGACATGGAGCTGGAGCATTGTCGGGATTGGACGGCTCCTGAGATGTCATCTTAAACTCTTGGGCATATCCTGCTAGAGGAATAACAAGCCCTACAAGAAGTGTCTTGATCTTCATGTTTTTAGGTTTTGGGATTTGTGATTATTTTGTTTGTTTAACTCTAATTTCAACTAAAAAATCTACATTTTTCGTGCCAAAATTAAAAAAAAAAAATGAAAAATCAAAACTTGGAAGCTAAAAAATGCGAGAGTACACGTTGAAAAACCAAAGAGTACGGACGAGCGGTAAGGGATTACAAAACTTCTATTAATTTTATGCCATTTATAGACCCCGAAAGAGTAAAATAAATAACTCTGATAGGCACGTAAAAAAGCGAGTAAGTGAGCTTGAAAATTTGCTCGTGCTTACTCGCTGATTTTGTTTTAGATTTATGTTTTTATCAAGGATTAATTAGCTGCGATTTCTTCTGGGGTCTTTTTTACCAACTTAGGGATGCGGATGGTATCACCGGTGTGGATGATATTGGGGTTTTCAAAGTCGTTGAAGACAATGAGGTATTGTATCAATTCGCGGTCACCAAGTTCTTTCTTTGCTATGCGATAGAGGGTTTCACCCACTTGCATAGTGTGGACACGACCAGCATCACCTACTATCCAATACTCACCACCTTTGACCTGGGGGAAGTACTTGGCAATATCGGCAGCTGACTCCTTCTTCTTGGGAGCTGGAGTAACGGCAACGGAATCCTTCTTTGTTGTCTCTGATTTGATGGAATCAGTGGAAACAGTTGACTTGGTTGGTTGTTTCTTTGTTTCTACTGTTGTCTGCTTAGCAGGAACTTCCTTCTTATCTGTGTCTGGATATAGGTTGATATCCACCATCTCGTGTACTCGGTAGAAACCTGCAAAATAAGATGCTACCATGAGAGCGAGGGTGATAAGGAAGCATAACCATCTGCATGGAGATTTCTTGCACTGACATGATGGCTCGTCAACGATAGGTTCTGCCGCCATGGGATATGAAGGATTCTCTACATGACTTGATGTAGCAGGAGTGGGTGCTACCTCCACAATAACGGGAGATGGAGCAACTGGCTCTGCTGATTCTTCCTGTGAGGGTTCTTCCTGTGAGGGTTCTTCTTGTGCCACAGGTGCTTCTTGTGAATCGTCAGCAGGAGTTTCATTCACGACAATTTCTTCTTCCTGAGTGGGTGTTTCCGCTGGCTCTGAAGGATTTTCTACCTCGGTAGGAACTTCCTCTACCTCGGATGTCTCTGATTGCTCAGCAATGGGTTCCTCCGATGTTGCTTCCGCTACGATGGGAGATTCTTCTGACTCATCAACAATGGGTGTTTTCTCTTCAGGAATACGCTCCATTTCTTCGGTAGAAATAGCATCGCTGACGGGAGTGGTTTGGAAGTCACCGAAAGGTTTGTTGATAATATCCTTTAGTGCTGTATCGGGTGTGAAGGTCATCTTGCCATGACCAGCAATGAGGATACGCTCGCCGGTATTGACATTCACACTTTCACGATCAGAAACACTAATCAATTTGAATGTACCAAATCCCTTGATTTTGACCAATTTTTCTGTGGTAACGTATTCTTCCACAATCTCGAATACGCTCTTGACAAAGGCTACGGACGACTTAATGTCCATGTTGTTTGCCTCAGAAAAAGCCAATGCTAAATCTTGTATATTTAATTTGTTATCCATAAATGTGATTAGCTTAGGAATTACTGCATTTTGTTCTTTAGATTGGTGCTCTGCTTGAAGCTAAGCACAATCTTTGGGGGTACAAGCATACGCTGACCCGTGGTGGGAGAAACAAGCACGCGCTCAAGACGCTTCTTTGTTTCAAAGGTTCCAAAGTTTGATATCTGAATAGTGTCTTCCTCGCATAGGTGCTTGGTCATCAGTTTAATCAAACTGTTTACTCTGTACTGTGTTTCTTTGGCATTGGACTTGGTCCTCTTTGCCAACTCTGCAATAAATTCTTTATTATTCACAATATTTAGCGGATTTATCGTAGTGTTACATTATATATTAGACACCAATTCGGCATATAGATCAAAGTCTTCTGCCTTGGTGATGCGTACGTTGTAGATGTGTCCGATGCTTAATTCCTGGTCGGTGGAAATAAGTACTTCGGGGTCAACTTCAGGTGAGTCAAATTCGGTGCGACCGATGTACCATTCACCTTCCTCACGGTCGATGATAACACGCATTTCCTTACCGACCTTCTCTTCCTGAATTTCAGCCGAGATACGTTGTTGCAATCTCATCAAGCGTGACAAGCGCTCCTGCTTAACCTCCTCAGAGATATCATCGGTGAATAGGCGTGCACTAGGTGTACCCTGCTCTTCGCTATATGCAAAGGCACCCATACGCTCAAAGCGTGCCCAGCGAACGAAGTCGCACAGCTCTTCGAACTCCTTGTCACCCTCGCCAGGGAAACCAACCATCAATGTGGTACGGAGATGAATGCCAGGAACCTGCTTGCGTATGTTTTCAATGAGGGTATATGTCTCTTGCTTGGTGATATGGCGATGCATATTGCCAAGAACTACATCAGAAATATGCTGAAGCGCAATGTCTAGATACTTGCACACGTTGGCATTCTTCTGCATCACCTCCAAGAGTTCCATGGGGAAATCTGTGGGATATGCGTAGTGAAGGCGTATCCATTCAACTCCAGGAATATCTGCCATAGCTTGCACCAACTGAGCAATGCGACGCTCCTTGTAGAGGTCAAGGCCATAGAAGGTCAACTCCTGTGCGATAATCTGGAACTCCTTCACACCCTGAGATACGAGATATTTCACCTCGTCAAGGATATCCTCCATGGGTCGTGAGCGATGAGCACCAGTGATGATGGGAATGGCGCAATAGGAGCACTTACGATTGCAACCCTCGGAAATCTTCAGATAAGCATAGTGCGAGGGTGTGGTGATATGTCTGCGATTGCTTTGGCTCTCATTGTACTCATGACCAAGGTCGGAGAGCAATTCTGTCCAATCAAACTTGCCATAATATCTATCCACCTCGGGTATCTCCTGGCCAAGTTCATCCATAAATCTCTCGCTAAGGCATCCCATCACGTAGAGTTTCTTGAGCGAACCCTCTGTCTTGCGCTGAGCCAACTCAAGTATCATATTGATGCTTTCCTCCTGAGCATCGGCGATGAAACCACAGGTATTTACCACTGCTATTTCACCGTGCAATTCTTCGGCATCGTGAGTCACCTCGTAACCCACCTCCTCTAGCTGATGCATCAATCGTTCGCTATCAACCAGATTCTTGCTACACCCAAGAGTGATAATATCTATCTTCATGAAAATCAGTAATAACAGTTATATTACTTAAACAAAGAATCTACAAACTCCACACGGTTGAATGGCTGAAGGTCTTCCATCTTTTCACCCAAACCGATGTAGCGTACAGGTATCTTGAATTGGTCGGAAATACCAATGACTACGCCACCCTTAGCAGTACCATCTAGCTTGGTTACGGCCATGCTGGTTACCTCGGTAGCAGCAGTAAATTGCTTTGCCTGCTCGTAAGCATTCTGACCAGTGCTTCCATCCAAAACAAGCATTACATCGTGAGGAGCATCAGGCATTAGCTTTTGCATCACGCGCTTGATTTTAGAAAGCTCGTCCATAAGACCCTTCTTGTTGTGCAAACGACCAGCGGTGTCAATCAATACCACATCAGCACCTGATGACATAGCACTCTGCAGGGTATCAAATGCTACGGAAGCAGGGTCGCTACCCATCTGTTGCTTGATCACGGGCACTCCCACTCTCTCACCCCAGATGACAATCTGCTCCACGGCAGCTGCGCGGAAGGTATCAGCGGCACCAAGTACCACCTTGAGGCCTGCTTGCTTGAATTGATATGCTAGTTTACCGATGGTAGTAGTCTTACCCACACCGTTGACACCAACAACCATCACCACATAGGGACGATTACCCTCGGGGATGACGAAGCCTTCTGTGTCCTGGGTATTGTTTTCAGTGAGCAATTGAGCTATCTCATCGCGAAGGATGCGATTCAATTCGCTGGTGCCAACATATTTGTCGCGAGCCACGCGCTCCTCAATTCTCTCAATGATGCGCAAGGTGGTATCCACACCCACGTCGCTCGTTACCAATACCTCCTCCAGGTTGTCCAAAACCTCCTCGTCAACCTTGTCTCTACC
Organism: Bacteroidaceae bacterium; assembly: GCA_045613565.1. Taxonomy (GTDB): domain Bacteria; phylum Bacteroidota; class Bacteroidia; order Bacteroidales; family Bacteroidaceae; genus Physcousia. Next base: position 6,123 of record JAZLBF010000036.1, on the reverse strand, counting down.
AGCTACGGCGCGTGCAATTTTGTCGAAGAAACCAGTCTTCGTTTTCTCCAAACCCTTGTCTAGAGTTTCTTTCTTCTCTTTACTAAAAAATGAAAACACTCCCATAGTATTTTTTGTTCTTTTATCCTTAACGAAACTAAATTTACATAGTAATACACGATATTACTGCGGGCAAAGATACTACTTTTTTTTGAACAAAAAGAATACTTGGAGAAATTATTTACAATAAATATCTATCTGCCTATACGATGATTTCGAATATTTTTATACCTTTGTACCGATAATTACACGAAAAAAATCCTCATTACTAATACATGAAAAGAAAGGACAAATACAACTTTATCATAGAATATTTTCAGAAGACGATGCCTGTGGCCGAATCGGAGTTGAACTATACGAATGCTTTCGAATTGCTGGTGGCGGTTATCCTCAGTGCACAGTGTACTGACAAGAGAATCAACCAGATAACTCCTCGCCTCTTCCAGGCCTACCCCACTCCCGATGCTATGGCCAAGGCTAGTGCGGAGGAGATCTATGAATACATACGTAGCGTCTCATATCCTAATAATAAAGCCCAGCATCTCGTGGGTATGGCTCAAAAAATAGTTGCTGAGTTTGGTGGTGAAGTTCCTGCCAGCGGAGAGGACTTGGAAAAGTTGCCAGGTGTCGGTCGTAAGACGGCAAACGTAATCCAAGCCGTGATATTTCAAAAAGCGCGCATGGCGGTAGACACCCACGTCTTTCGCGTAAGTCATAGAATAGGTCTTGTTTCTGACAAATGTACCACTCCATTGTCCGTAGAAAAAGAATTGACAAAAAATCTACCTGACGATATCATCCCTTTGGCACACCATTGGCTCATTTTACACGGCAGATATGTGTGCAAAGCCAGAAAACCTAGCTGTGAAAAATGCGGTTTACGAGATATTTGTACATATTTTACAAGAAAAACTTTGTAGGTAAAGCATTTTTGCTTAATTTTGTATGCAAATTTCTAACCATAACATTTTATTAAATACTCAAAATTATGACTATTAATCAGTACAACTTTGCCGGTAAGAAGGCAATCGTTCGTGTGGACTTCAATGTACCCCTCGATGAGAATGGTAACATTACTGACGACACCCGTATCCGTGGTGCGCTTCCCACTTTGAAGAAGGTTATCGCTGATGGTGGTGCTGCTATCATCATGAGCCACATGGGTAAGCCCAAGGGTAAGGTTAACCCCAAGCTCTCTTTGGGTCAGATTCGTGCTGCTGTAGAGGCTGCTCTTGGTTGTCCCGTAGCATTTGCTGAGGATTGCGCTAATGCTTCTGAAGCTGCTGCTGCTTTGAAGATGGGTGAGGCTCTATTGCTTGAGAACCTTCGTTACTATCCCGAGGAGGAAGGCAAGCCCGTAGGTGTTGAGAAGGGTACTCCCGAGTTTGACGAGGCTAAGAAGGAGATGAAGGTACGTCAGGCAGAGTTTGCTAAGACATTGGCTAGCTATGCTGACTGCTACGTAATGGATGCATTCGGTACTGCTCACCGTAAGCACGCTTCTACAGCTGTTATCGCTGACTACTTCGATGCTGACAACAAGATGCTTGGCTATTTGATGGAGAAGGAAGTAGAGGCTGTTGACAATGTATTGTCTAACATCAAGCGTCCTTTCATCGCTATCATGGGTGGTTCTAAGGTATCATCTAAGATTGGTATCATCGAGAACCTTTTGGGCAAGGTTGACAAGTTGATTCTTTGCGGTGGTATGACATACACCTTCGCTAAGGCTCACGGTGGCAACGTAGGTGGTTCTATCTGCGAGATGGACAAGTTGGACGTAGCTCTTGGCGTAGAAGAGTTGGCTAAGAAGAACGGTGTAGAGCTAGTTATGGCTCCCGATGCTCTTTGTGGTGACGACTTCAAGAACGATTGCAACACTCAGGTTTGCCCCTCTGACAATATTCCCGAGGGTTGGGAAGGCTTGGACGCAGGTCCCGAGGCTCAGAAGATTTTCGCTGAGGCTATCAAGGGTTGTAAGACTATCCTTTGGAATGGTCCTGCAGGTGTATTCGAGATGGAGACCTTCACTGGTGGTTCACGCGCTATCGGTAACGCTATTGCTGAGGCTACTGCTGAGGGTGCATTCTCTCTCATCGGTGGTGGCGACTCTGTAGCTTGCGTTAACAAGTTCGGTTTGGCTGACAAGGTTTCTTACATCTCTACCGGCGGTGGTGCTCTTCTGGAAGCTATCGAGGGTAAGGTTCTCCCCGGTGTAGCTGCCATCAAGGGATAATCCGCAAGACACGGAAACCGAGATATATTTATATCAGACGAGGGACGTGCATCCAGTACGTCCCTCTTTTTTAGAAAACGAGAAAACGTAAAGTTCATCCCTGCGCACATACATCCCGCATGCATCGAATCAGTTTTTTTTTCATCGCGACGCTCCTGTATACAGTCATCCTTACACTTTCTTCATGCAGAAATGGTAAGAACACCACTCCCCTATTCAACTCTGACGCATCAGACTATTCCGATTCTTTATCCCTGCGTGTAGCCATCCTTCCCATCAAAGAGTGCGAGGTTCTATGTCATGCACAGGAAAGCGGATTGGCCTCGAGCATGGGACTAGACATAATGCTAGTGCCATACGATGCCATGATGGATATGGACACCGCCATACTTTCTGACATGGCCCATGTCTATTTTGAGGATTCGTTGCGCATTTGCCGTATACAAACTGATTCCCTCCGTCCTTCAATGCTGCTTCCCATACCTGTAGAGTTAAAGCTTATTGCCAATAAAGACAAGGGGATAGAAGACATCAAAGGACTAAAGACAAACATGGTAGGCCTAGCACGTTGGAGCCAGACAGAAAAATGGATGAACACAATTACAGACTCTACAGGAATGGAAGAGATGGATATATACCATGCACAAGTAAATAGTATCCCTCTAAGGTTCAGCATGGTAAACGATGGTCTTATAGATGCTGGCATTCTACCCCAACCATGGGCTGACTCATTACTATCTTTGGGACACAAAGCACTGAAAGATACCATTCTTGACGGCATGGGATTTTACATAAGTCCTAATGCACAGAATGACTCCATCCGCCAAAGACAGGCACACCTCCTAAGAAAAGTCTATCTTGAGGCTTTGAAACAGACAACGGACACCCTAGCACACTAATTTAATATTCCCCAGAAAATATCATGCCCCTTTCTGTACTCTTGTCATACCTGTTCATAGATTGGCATGTCCGAGATGGCAAACCTTCAAGATATGCAGCATACGTCACCTTCATGAATATTTGGATGTGGGATGGTAAGGATAGTGCATATTTCCCCCAAGTCCAGACTAAATTGCTTATGAAATGGGTGGAGCATGAAGACCGTCAAATTCGTGCCGTTGCCCTGAGCGGTGTAGTACTGATGGTAATCCGATACGGTGACAAGCTACCCGAATACTTCACGGATGCATTCAACCAATGGGCTGAAATCGAACTTTTGAAGGAAGAGTTCATTGAAGTTCAGAAATACCTTCTCACTTCCATTACAGGACTAAAGATGCAGAAAAAACTGCACGACGAGGTATTTGATAAGATTCACAAGGAGCAACAAATCATGCGTGAAAAGCTGGGGATTGAAGACGATGAAGACATACGCATTGAGATAGCTGAAGAAGGCAACAAAAGAATGATGTCGTTCGTACAGAAACTGAACGACATGATACAGGACGGCATAGACATGAACATAAGTAACTTTGCCACCCTACACAAAGTTGACTTCTTCAAAGAACTGAGAAACTGGTTCATGGATTTTGACATAAACCACCCGCATTTACAGAATCTTGGGGATAAGAAGAAGATAGCAGAAACCTTGTTCGGATATGCCGAAATGTGCGATCTCGATAAATATGCATTCACGTATGTTGTGGACAAAATCGCTTCAGCAGAGTCTCTGGCAAACAAGATTCCGCACCAAGTATCAGACAAACTGTCGGAGGACGAAATCAAGGCCCACATTTTAGGCGAACGCCAGAAGAATGCCTATAGATACACCTTCCAGACACTATTCCGTTTCTTCCAGTTCTCACCATGGAAAGACCATACCATCAACCCTTTCCGTCTGGGTCCGTTTCTAACCGATCACAGCATCCTCGCACCTATGATAACAGACAAGTTTCTGTGGGAGAGTGCACAACTTTTTATAAAGAATTCCTTCTTCAGTCACCCCGCAGCATACCTTCGTTCGTGGATGCAACGCAACGGACAGAGCGATGAAGCGTTGGAACTCCTTGCACACTGCTACAAATATCTTGGCGAAAACACCGAGCGTATGGAATGCCTCATGGAACTGGAGAATAGACACCCACATAACATGCGCATGGTACAAGAGGTTGGACTCTGCCTTATACAGGCAAAGCGTTATGAGGAAGCACTACAACGTTTCTTTCACTTGGAGGTAACGAACAATTACCTGCATGGCTCCGCACGCGCCATAGCATGGTGCTCCATGATGACTGGCAACATGGCACGTGCCAAACGCTACTACCAGAAGTTAATGGATTGGGATGGAGGTCCCAGTTGGGAGGATGTACTAAATGCCGGTCACTGCGCATGGCTGAACGGCAACCCCGTAGAAGCCTCAAGACTCTACAACAAATACCTGTCCATGCATAAGGATAATTTAAATGCCTTTGACAACGACCACGAAACTCTGATATCCCTTGGATTAAGTGCCGACGATATCAGCCTAATGCGTGATACAATCATATCTGCTTCGTGATAAACAACTCTACCCAATTGTTGAAATATTATAGAATTGGCTGGAAATAGCTATGTCTGAATAGTATTGAGAGTTAGCGGATATGTTCAGAATAATATAGCGAAAGACTTGCTGAGTCTATCCCAACTTAATACAAAACAGAGGCGTACATTCACACCAAAAGAAGACGGCAGAGTCCCAGGCACAAGAGAACTATTTGACCAACAAAAACAGCCGCCAACAGTCTTACTATGGCAATTCCTTGATGAGCATATCCTTGAGCTCTGCCATAGTGCCGATGAACACATTGCAATCCACAGGGCCACGAATGCCTGAAAGTTTGCCACAATCGGTGTGTTGCCAGAAATGCCATTTGATGTCCTTGGCTGGCTCGGAGACATAATAGTGCGCCATCCAGAATGGATATTCATTGAACTTCTTATCCGAAAGAATATCGCGACGGAAGCGATAGCCGCTATAGATAATGGGCTTCACTCCGTAATGCTTTTCTACGACATCAAGCCACTCAAGAGCCATCTTCTGAATTTGCTTCTTGTCCTTGCCCGAAGCAAGCCACTTGCGCTCGTCTTCTATATCAAGAACTGGTGGCAGATCGCCTTCTTCCAAATGTGCCTGACGAAGGAAGAATTGTGCTTGTCTTTGGGCCGAAACATCGGGGGTAAGAAAATGGTAAGCACCTCTAATAAAGCCATTTCTGCGTGCTTGATAAAAGTTGTCGTTGAAGCGGTCGTCCATTAGGCTCACGCCTTCCGTTGCTTTGATAATAACGAAGGTAACGGGGTCGGCACCCATGTTGGCATTCCTGAGTCGCAGCCAGTCAATTTTTTCTTGATAGTGACTCACATCTATGCCTCGGATGGTGTATTCCGCAGGGTATGTGGTCTCGCCATAGATAGCCTTCCACTGGAAGCTGTAGGGGTCTACAAAGAAGTGGAACAAAATAAAACAATAGAGTGCCACTACCCCCACTCCTCCTACGACGAATCCCCACAGGGGGATGCTTCGCAAGAGGCGAAGAAGAGAAAACCCACCGGTCTTCTTCCCTTTCTGTCGGGAAGAAGCACGGCGGGCATTTTTATTTGTTTTCCTTGCTTGAGGCATCAGCAATTACTTAGCCTGCTCGAGAGCAAGAGTCTTTGTGCACTGGTCACAAACCTCTGTGGGACCCCAGTACTGGATGGGACCGGGATATACGTAAGCGGTCTGCTTGGCCCACTCCTCGCGGTGAGCGGCGAAGAACTTGAAGGGAGCACCCTCGAGCTCAACGAGAGCCTTGCGGATAACGGGCTTGTTGGCACCGTTACGACGCTCGATGTTCATCATCATAGTGATGGGCACACCACCTGCAATC
>JAZLBF010000035.1:0-77040 GCA_045613565.1 Bacteroidaceae bacterium | reverse complement strand
GTCCGAAGAAATGTGTACTTTTGCTCATGGTTATATTTTAAGTGTGCAAACTCAAAGATAACCAAAATGGGCTGAACTTCAAAATTAGAAGTTCAGCCCTGTCTTTTAGTAACTTAATATTTTTACCGGACAGTAATATTCTACAATTATTTTCACTCTTTCGGGACGCCCGACAACGTTTCTACAATTATTTTCACTCCTTCGGGACCCCCGACAACGTTTCTACAATTATTTTCATCCCTTCGGGAGTCCCGACAGCGTTTCTACAATTATTTTCATCTCTTCGGGAGTCCCGACAGCGTTTCTGATTGTTTTTTAGCCTTAGATATAATCCTAATTATAAATAAGTAGGTATGTGCCCTTTGGCTAAATCATTTTTTTTGTGTACTTTTGCACTGGATATTATTATTTTTTTGTCTGAATATGAAGTTTCCAATAGGCATACAAGGGTTTGATAAATTGCGTAGAGAAGGCTTGGTTTATGTAGATAAGACTGCGTATATTTATCGTTTGGTATCACAAAGTATGTACTTTTTCCTTAGTCGTCCTCGTCGCTTTGGTAAAAGCTTGCTGTTATCTACAATAGAAGCTTATTTCTTAGGAAAGAAGGATTTGTTTAAGGGCTTGGCTTTGGAACAGTTGGAAGCTGAATGGAATGAACATGCTGTCCTACATATAGACCTAAATGCTGAGCGATATAGTAATGCAGACGAATTGGTAAATATCCTTGATACCTATTTGCGAGGCTGGGAGGAAAAGTATGGTTCTACGGAACGAAATAATCCCAGCTTGTCAAGAAGATTTATGGCAGTTATCAAGGCTGCAAAGGAAAGGACTGGTAGAAATGTAGTTGTTCTCATTGATGAATATGATAAGCCCATATTGCAGGCTATAGGTAATGAGACTCTGCAAGTAGAACTCAGAAATATATTAAAGGCCTTCTATGGTACTCTGAAAAGTGCCGATGGTGACCTCCGTTTTGTTTTGCTGACGGGTGTGACCAAATTTGGTAAGGTGAGCGTGTTTAGCGACCTGAATAATCTGAATGATATTTCAATAGATGCAGAATATAGCGGAATATGTGGTATCACAGAGAAAGAACTGCATGATGTGTTTGATGAAGAGGTAGCAGCATTGGCTCAGGAAAATGCTCAGACTAAGGAAGAAGCTTATGAGGAATTGCGTCGCCGATATGATGGGTATCATTTTGCAGCAAATGTTCCTGGTGTGTACAATCCTTTTAGTGTGCTAAATACTTTGCTCAAGAAGGAATACAGAAATTATTGGTTCAGTACTGGTACACCAACGTACTTGGTAGAATTGCTCAAGGAGAATAATATTCAATTGGTTGACTTGCCTGGGTATGAGACTACTGGCGATGCTTTGGATAGTATTCAGTTGAGCGTGCCCAATCCTATTCCCGTTTTGTATCAGAGCGGATACCTGACTATTAAGGATTTTGATTCAGAATTGAAACTCTATACTCTGGATTTTCCAAACGAGGAAGTGGAGAGTGCTTTCGTTAATTTCCTGGTTCCGATGTATACCCCAGTTCCTGAGAGCGAATCCTATGCTTTTATAGGAAAGTTTGTGAGAGAGGTTCGCGCGGGAAAAGTGGATGATTTTATGCATAGGCTAAAAGTGCTGATGGCTGATACTCCCTATGAAATAATCAAAGACCTGGAGAATCATTACCAAAATGTAATGTTTATTTTTACCAAGTTGATGGGTTTTTATACTCAAGTAGAATACAGAACATCCTATGGCAGAATAGACTTGCTGATTGGAACAGATAAGTTTGTCTACGTAATAGAACTTAAATTGGATGGAACTGCTGAGGAAGCATTGGCGCAAATCAACAGTAAGGAGTATTCTCTACCATTTACAGCGGATGAGCGAACCGTGGTAAAAATAGGTGCTAATATATTGCGAAAAACAAGAAATTTAGAACGCTGGGTAGTGGAGTAATTTCTTCTTCTTTTATGCATTTTTCTAGCAAAAAGAGATAATATTTTATGATAACAATACAAATATTGCCATGGATTTCGTAAGGAATTCGTGGCAATGGTTTATATCTAAGTGCCAAATTTGGCCGTTTGCCATATTAATTGTAAATTTGTGCGCAGATATAATAGTATTTTTATGATTACAGTAGATGGATTGACCGTAGAATTTGGCGGTACTACATTGTTCAAGGATATTTCTTTTCAGATAAACGAGAAAGACCGTATAGCTCTGATGGGCAAGAACGGTGCAGGAAAGAGTACCCTGTTGAAGATTTTGGCTGGTGTGCGTGGCGCAACCAGAGGTACAGTTTCAGCTCCCAAGGATACAGTGATAGCATACTTGCCTCAGCATCTGATGACCGAGGACGGACGTACTGTGTTTGAGGAGACCTGTCAGGCTTTTGCACACTTGCACGAGGCTGAGGCAGAGATAAACAGAATCAACGAGGAATTGACCGTTCGCACAGACTATGAGAGCGACGAATATATGGCATTGATAGAGAAGGTGAGTGCCTTGTCTGAAAAGTTCTATGCCATAGATATGACCCATTTTGAGGAAGATGTGGAGAAAACTCTTTTGGGTCTTGGTTTTAAGAGAGAGGAATTTTCACGCCCCACGAGCGAATTCTCTGGTGGTTGGCGTATGCGTATCGAATTGGCAAAGCTATTGCTGAAGAATCCCGATGTATTGCTATTGGACGAGCCCACCAACCATTTGGACATTGAGAGTATTGGTTGGCTAGAGGATTTCATCCGCGAGAGCAGCAAGGCAGTGGTAGTAATCAGTCACGACCGTAAGTTTGTGGACAATATCACCACACGCACCATCGAGGTGACAATGGGTCGCATCTATGATTACAAGGCAAGCTATTCTCATTATCTGGAGTTGCGCAAGGAGCGTCGCGCTCAGCAGCAGAAGATGATACAGGAGACGAAGGACTTTATCGAGCGCTTCAAGGGAACATATTCCAAGACTTTGCAGGTGCAGAGCCGTGTGAAGATGCTGGAGAAGTTGGAATTGATAGAGGTGGACGAGGAAGATACAAGCGCATTGCGATTGAAGTTCCCACCAAGTCCACGTTCGGGCAGTTATCCCGTGATGATGAGCGATGTGGCCAAGTCATTTGAAAATCCTGACACAGGCAAGGTGAAGCAAATCTTCAGCGGAGTAAACTTGACCGTGGAGCGTGGCGATAAGATTGCTTTTGTGGGAAGAAATGGCGAAGGAAAGTCTACTTTGGTCAAATGTATCATGCAACAATTGCAGCATGAGGGTAAATTGGAACTGGGTCATAATGTCCAGATAGGATACTTTGCACAGAATCAGGCATCATTGTTGGATGGCGAACTAACCGTATTCCAAACCATCGATGATGTTGCCAAGGGTGAAATCCGTTTGAAGATTAGAGATATGCTAGGCGCATTTATGTTTGGTGGCGAAGAAAGCACAAAGAAGGTTAAGGTACTTTCTGGTGGTGAACGCACTCGTTTGGCTATCTTGAAATTGTTGTTGGAACCAGTGAACTTGCTTATCCTCGACGAGCCCACCAACCATCTGGACCTAAAGACCAAGGATGTATTGAAGCAAGCTCTGCAAGACTTTGACGGCACACTGATAGTTGTGAGCCACGACCGTGATTTCCTTGATGGACTAGTGACCAAGGTTTACGAGTTTGGCGGAGGCAAGGTAAGAGAGCACCTTTGCGGAATATACGAATTCCTAGAGAGCAAGAAACAGGAAGAACTGCTTAAACTTGGTATTGCAAGATAAGACAATCAATATTAATTACTAATAATAAGTTTTACAACCATGAGACACTATTTGTCTACAGCAATTTTGTGCGTAAGCCTATTCTTGTTGGGCTCATGCCAAAGTGAGAAGACCGATTATGTGGCATTCTTGTACAAGTACATGCCCACATCGGACAGCGTTGATTATTCGCGTGAGTACTGGGAGCGCCAGGTGGCTATGTCAGAGCGTGCACGCAAGGAAATGCCCTGGGCACAGTTGGTACCCGAGATGGAGTGGAAGCACTTCGTAGTACCCGTACGTGTAAACAATGAGGCTCTTGATGATGCTCGTAGCGTGATTTATGAAGAGTTGGCTCCTCGCATCAAGAACATGAGCATGGAAGAGGCTGCTCTAGAGGTTAACCACTGGTGCCACGAGAAGGTAAGTTATCAGCCCAGTGATGGTCGTACATCTCCTCCATTGACCACAATGGCTAATGCTATCGGTCGTTGTGGCGAAGAGAGCACCTTCACCGTAGCTGCTATGCGTGCCGTAGGTATTCCTGCACGTCAGGTGTATTGTCCCCGTTGGTCACACACTGATAGCAATCATGCATGGGTTGAGGTTTGGGTAGCCGATGACGACAAGGGTAATGGCCGTTGGCGTTTCATGGGTGCTTGCGAGCCCGAGGCAGTACTAGACAAGGGATGGTTCAACTGGGCAGCTTCACGTGCCATGTTGGTACACACCCGTGTATTTGGTGCAGAGTATGAGGGTAAGGAAGAAATCCTTGACCGCAACAAGTGCTACACCGAGATTAACTGTTTGCCCACTTATGCTCCAACCAAGAATTTGAAGGTTTTGGTACAGGATGCAGAGGGTAAGCCCATCGAGAATGCTACCGTTGACTTCCGCGTGTACAACTATGCAGAGTTCTATCCCATTGCTACTCAGAAGACTGACGCAGAGGGTAAGGCTGCATTTACCACCGGTCTTGGCGACCTAGTAGTATGGGTAAGCACAGGCGATGCTTTCAATGCAGTATATGTTCCTGGTGATATGGAGAGCGTTACTATCACTCCTTCGTTGACAGCTACTAGCGAGCACACTCAGGAGTTGGATCTTTACGCACCCGTTTCTTCTTTGCCCGAGCCAGACCGTAGCATCGTAGACACCGTTAGCGTAAATGGTCGTCGTTTGCTTCGCGAGGATAGCATTCGCGTGGCTTATCAGCAGGCACGCTTCTATTGGGGTGAGGATGAAATCCTACGCAAGGCTCGTAGCAATTGGGAGGTTATCGAGGAGTTCTTGGAGCAGGCTGATGATGAGCAGGCAGCAAGAAATTATCTTTTGACAGGTCTTAGCGAGAAGGATTTGCGCGATGCTACAATGGAGGCACTATTGGATAGCGCTACACGTATCGGTACAGAGCCTCTTCGTCCCTACATGGAAGAATTGCAGCAGTTGTTGCCCGCAGGTTTGACTCCCGACACATGGTTGCAGTGGGTTGACGAGAATATCAAGGTTGACGACGAGCGTAATCCCATCAAGGTGCACATGAGTGCAGTAGCTGTTGCTAAGCACAAGACAACCGACTCTCGTAGCTTGGAAATCTTCAAGGTGGCTGGTGCACGTGCTTTGGGCATGAAGTCATACTTGGATGCTACAGGCAAGGCATACGTTGAGGGTAGTACTCCTGAGGCTCAGAACACTAGCGGCAATGGTACATTGCGCGTGAATGCTCCTGAGAATGTAAGATACTTCACCGACTTCTCTTTGTCATTGTTGGTAGACGGTCGTCCTCAGTCTTTGAACTTTGATGACGAGGATACCACTATCCAGAACCCCTTCAAGAATGGTTTGCCATTGCCCGAGGGTTCATACTTGTTGATTACAGGTACTCGTTTGCAGGGTGGCGATGTATTGGCTAGCTATCAGATTGTACAGGTCAAGGCTGGTGAGCAGACAGAGGTTACAATTACTCCTCGTCAGAGCGAGAAGAAGGCTACTCATGATTTGCTCAACCTACAGGATTCTGACAAGGACGCTTCTGCTACCAGCATCCAAGGTGCATAATCATAGAGACCAAGAATAAACTATAAATCAGTTTAATACATATGAAGAAAACATTATTAGTTGCTGCTCTTGCCCTAGTATCGTTCTTGGGTGTGAAGGCGCAGACAGAGTATGTTCCCACCGAGGCTAATTTGAAGTCTCGTGAGGAATTCAGAGATATGAAGTTGGGTATTTTCTTGCACTGGGGCTTGTATAGCATGTTTGCTCAGGGCGAGTGGTATTTGCAAAACGCAGTGCCCGACCGTCATGAATATGCCAAGGTGGCTGATGCTTTCTATCCTCACCGCTTCGATGCTCGTCAGTGGGTACGTAGCATCAAGGAGGCTGGTGCTAAGTATATCTGTTTCACCACTCGTCATCACGATGGTTTCTCTATGTGGGCTACCAAGCAGAGCAAGTTCAACATTGTTGAGGCTACTCCCTATGGTCGTGACGTGCTGAAGGAATTGGCACAGGCTTGTAAGGAAGAGGGTATCCGCTTGCACTTGTACTATAGCCATATCGACTGGATGCGCGATGATTATCCCATGGGTCGTACAGGTACCAACTGCGGGAAGACTTTGGCTACAGCAGATTGGGATAGCTATTACAAGTTTATGAATGCTCAGTTGACCGAACTTCTCACTGAGTATGGCGAAATCGGTTCTATCTGGTTTGACGGTTGGTGGGACCATGAGGAGGATACCGTTCCATTCGATTGGCAACTGCCCGGTCAGTACGAGATGATTCACCGTTTGCAACCCGCTTGTTTGGTTGGTAACAACCATCACGGCGCACCTCAGGAGGGTGAGGATATCCAGATTTTCGAGCGCGACCTTCCAGGTGAGATGACCAGTGGTTTTGCAAAGCATGCTGCTAAGGTGAGCCGTTTGCCTTTGGAGACCTGTCAGACCATGAATGGCATGTGGGGCTACAAGGTAATCGATACCAACTATAAGACTGCTGACGATATCATCCACCTCTTGATTAACACCTCAGGTAAGGGAGCTAACCTATTGATGAACATTGGCCCCCAGCCCAATGGTGAATTGCCAGCTGTGGCTCTAGACCGTCTAAAGTCTTTGGGTGAGTGGACATCAGTATATGGCGAGACTATCTATGGCACTGACGCTGGTGATATCAAGCCTCAGAAGTGGGGTGTGAGCACCAAGAAGGACAATAAGTTGTACCTACATATCACTGCTCTCAACGAAATCGAGATGAACGAGAATGGCGAGCGCGTACTTCACTTGCCCCTTCAGCGCAAGGTTAAGTCTGTTACTGAGTTTGTAGGTGGTGCCAAGGTTAAGTTCAACAAGACCAAGGAGTGCATCTCTATTACTCTTCCTGGCAAGGTAGACGTGGTTGACTACGTTCTAGTATTGCAATAACAATAGATCTTCACAATCCTCTTCTCCCTGCACACAGCTATGGAGGAGAGGATTTCTTGTTTAATCAATAAAAAGAGCAAGATATGTTGATAGAAGTTTGTTGTCCAGACATCCCCAGTGTGCATCGTGCCGTGGAGGGAGGTGCCGACCGCATTGAATTGTGTCGCGACCTAGCATTGGATGGACTTACACCCTCTCGCGAGGATATCCGTGAGGCTGTTGCGCTATGTCATGCTAATGGTGTCAAGGTGCACGTGCTTGTTCGCTCTCGTGAGGGAGATTTCGTCTACAACGAAGACGAGGTCAACCAGATGAGTCAGGAGATAATCATGTCGCTCGAAGAGGGCGTAGATGGCATAGTGATAGGAGCCTTGACCGCAGATGGTTCGTTGGATATTCCCACTTGTCAGAAGTGGATTAATGTGGCTAAGGAGTGGCAAAAGGAACAAGGTCATGTAGCACCTCTAGGTATCACTTTCCATCGTGCTTTCGATGTGTGCTCTAATCCCATGCAGGCACTAGAAGATATCATTGCCATGGGATGCAATCGTTTGCTCACCTCTGGTCAGCAACCATCTGCCTTGCAAGGTATCCCCATGCTTAAGCAGTTGGTCGAGGCATCTGCCGGTCGTCTATGCATCTTGGCAGGAGCTGGTGTGAGTGCCGAAAACTACATGCAGATAGTTCAAGAGGCTGGCGTGAGCGAGGTACACGGCTCTTTCAAGGGTGGTGTGCCTGTTCGCGATTAGCGATTAGCGACGAGCGATTAGCGAATTTTGCGATTAAGCGAGAGCAGAGCCAAGCTTGTTTGAGCTATGCCGAGCGTAAGCAAAATCGACGAAGTCAATAGCGACGAGCGATTATCTATAGAATCTATAGCATCTATAGAATCTATTTGAGCGATTAGCGATTAACGATTATTAGAAAATTATATGAAAAAGTTATTATTGTCAATATTTTGTGCTGGCTTATGCTTGCTTTCATGCAACAAGGCAAATGAAAATCCTCTTCAGCAGCACAGACCCATAGAGTGGCGTGGCGTAATGATTGACGTTAGCCGCCATTATTATCCCATCGAGGTGCTGGAGCGCCAGATTGACCTCATGGGTCGTTACGGTTTGAATGTATTGCACCTGCACCTGACTGATGCAGCTGGTTGGCGTTTGGAGATTAAGAAGTATCCCCGTCTGACCGACCTTGGCGCTTGGCGCACACATCAGACATGGAAGGAGTGGTGGGCTGTTCGTCCTCGCCCCACAGCAGAGACTAAGGGCAATGAGTGGTTTACTCCTGCTTTCTCTGATAGCGAGAATGGTTTTGGCGGTTTCTACACCCAGGAGCAGATGCGCGCCTTGGTAGCATATGCAGCCGAGCGTGGTGTCACCATTGTGCCCGAGATTGAGTTCCCTGCACATAGTGAAGAGACTGTAGCTGCCTATCCATGGCTAGGTTACAACCATTCCGAATTGGATATGTCCAAGGATAGCACCTATATGTTCATGGCTGATGTATTGGCCGAGGTGGCAGATATTTTCCCCTCTGAATTCATCCATGTAGGTGGCGATGAGTCAGCTACTCAGAAGGGCATGCAGCCCGAGGCTATGCGCCGCATTCAGAAGATAGTAGAGGGTCTAGGTCGTAGAATGATAGTATGGGACGAGGGTCTTACAGACAATCCCGCTGATAGCGCACAGGTAATCATGGTATGGCGCAATCCCGACACTGCTACCAAGGCAATCCGCTTGGGTCACGATGTTATCCTATGTCCTAGCAACTGGTGCTACCTTGATAGCTATCAGGACCGTCCCATGGACCAACCAGAGGCTATGGGTGGCTACCGCCCCTTGTCACACATTTACGAAGTACCCCTGGATAGCGCTCTCGCTGCTGAGGCTCAGTCATCTGGTAGCCTATTGGGTATTCAGGCATGTATCTTCACCGAGTATGTTCCCACTCCCGAGATATTGGAAAATCAGTTGTGGCCTCGTGCCTTGGCTATCGCCGAGCGTGGTTTGGCTAACAAGCGTTCTTACGAGGACTTCCACAAGTGGGCTATCACCGTGGCAGATAGCATGCGTCAGGCTGGCATTTGCGCTTTCGACTTGGCCAACGAATATGGTCAGCGTCGTGAGTCATTGCAACCCATAGAGCACTTAGCTAGAGGTGCCAAGGTTACCTACAACAATCCTTACAATAGCTATTATAAGGCTGGTGGCGATAGCACCCTCACAGATGGTGTTTGTGGTACATGGAATAATAACGACCAATGCTGGCAGGGATTCATCCGCAACATCGACCTAGTTGTTGACTTAGGCGAGGAGAAGGATTTCTCTACCGTGGAGCTTTCATTCTTGCAGATACTAGGTCCTGAAATATTCCTCCCAGCCGAGGTAGATGTACAACTACTTTCTGCTGATAATGCTCAGGTTAATACCGCCCAGGTACAGATGCCAACCGAGGTGTACGAAGCACCCTTTGTTGTTCAGCCCTACAAGGCAGAATTCACCTCTGCTCAGAAGGCGCGTTATATCCACATCCAGGCAAAGCGCACACCTCGCATGGGCTGGTTGTTCCTAGACGAGATTGTTGTGAAGTGATAGACCCTTCCTAACCTCCCCTGCAGGGGAGGAAACTTAGGATAATACTAATATATTTAACGCCAGCCTAGTGTAATATTTGGCTGGCGTTTGTTGTATGTGTTTTGGGGGCTAGAAAGGAGTAGAGGAATCAAGAGGATGGAAGAGGATTTAGAGGAACCTTGGAGAACTTTGGGCTCATCAAGCTTTGCAAGTCCGTTTTCCCTTTTCCCTTTTGACTTCGTCTAATCTGCTCTCGCAGTTTTCACCTTTCCGTTTTAAACCGACTTAGTCGTCTTGGATCAGCTCTCGCAGTTTTCGGTTTTCAGCTTTCCGTTTTCCGTTTTAAACCGACTTTGTCGTCTTGAGTCTGCTCACTATTGACTTCGTCTTCCTCCTTCTTATAAGGCATAGTATGCTAGCATCCTCTGCTCTTATTTCGTGCGTCGGTTCGGCATAATTCAAGCGAGCTTGATTCTGCTCTCGCTTACTCGCAGATTTATTCGCATTCGCTCATCAAGCTTCGCAAGTCCGTTTTCACTTTACCGAAAGGTCCTTATCAGTAATAAACGAGAGGTCGTTCAGGATAATGACTTCGCGTGTGCGTTCTGGATTGTCTGTACGGAAAATCAAGATACCCTTTCCGCCAAGGAGGAAGGAATACATATAGGTAATACCGATACCCTCTGAGGTGAGAATCTGGACTGCATCGGCTGCTCTGCCAGGTACATTGTCCAGCGTAATGGCAAAGACATCAGAAAGAGCCACTGAAATACCAGCCTCTTTCAATGTGCTATAGGCACGACTAGGTTCCGAACAGATGATACGATAAATACCATATTCCACAGTATCTGCAATGGTAGAAGCTACCAATTGGATATTAGCCTCCTTCAGTAGTTGGAGTACCTTCAGTAGCGTACCTGACTTGTTTTCTATAAAGATGGATATTTGTTGGATAGTCATAATTCTACTAGTTAAAAAGTTTTTCTTAAATCCTTCACTCTCACGGCCTTTCCTTCAGATTGAGGCAATGTACCCTTCGGAACTAGCTTCACATACGGAGTAACTAGAATCTCATCCTTCAGCAGACGGGTGATGTTACGGGTTAGTACCTGCAAACGAGCATAATCATCGGTAAAGAGCTTGTCCAATTCCACTTCAATCATCATCTCATCGTTCGAATCCTTTGTTTCAAGTGTAATGAGATAGTTGGGAGTCAATTCCTTGAACTGCATCAAGACGGTCTCAATTTGGATTGGGAAGATGTTCACTCCCTTTAGGATAATCATATCGTCACTTCTGCCTTTCATGCGGTCAAGACGCTTGTGATGACGACCACAAGGACATTCACCAGGAAGGATACGAGTCAAGTCACGAGTACGATAGCGGAGCAGTGGCATACCCTCGCGATTGATAGTGGTAAGCACCAGTTCGCCTACCTCGCCTTCGGCAACGGGTTGTAAAGTCTCTGGGTCAATGATTTCCACAATGTAATAGTCTTCCCAAATATGCAGACCATTCTGCTCCTGACACTCAAAGGCTACACCAGGGCCACACATCTCGGACATACCAAACGAGTTGTAAGCCTTCACACCCATTAACTCTTCGATACGACGACGCTGTTCTTCAGAATGAGGTTCGGCACCGATAACCAAGGTTTTTAACTTAGTATCACGGCGTGGGTCTATGCCCATCTCCTGCATCACCTCGTACATACGGGTTACATAACTAGGAATAGCATGCAAGGCTGTTGTACCAAAGTCGGTGATGAACTTCAACTGGCGCTTGGTATTGCCTGCAGCAGCAGGTACGGTAAGCATACCCAATCGTTCTGCACCATATTGGAAGCCCAAACCACCAGTGAACATACCATAACCAGATGAGTTCTGGAATACATCCCCAGGACGAAGACCTACCATGTGCAAGCAACGAGCAACAGCATTGGCCCACTCGTCCAGGTCCTTTTGCGTATGAATGATAACGGTGGGATTTCCCGTAGTACCGCTTGAAGAATGCAATCGTACAGCCTTATCCAAGGGTACTGATGCAATACCAAACGGATAATTGTCACGCAAATCCTGCTTGGTAGTAAAGGGTATCTTCTGCAAATCCTTTAGTGATTGAATATCTTCGGTGGTCAATCCATTCTCCTCAAACCTCTTCTTGTAGAAGGGCGAGTTCATGCAATGTTTCACCGTCTGCTGAAGGCGCTCCAATTGCAATTTCTCTATACCTTCTCTAGAAAGAGTTTCCAATTCTCTGTGTAAATACATAATATTTTGTTTAAATGAGAGCGCAAATATACAAAAAATATTGTCTAATCATTCACCTATTTTAATAAAAGCTATACATACATGCAAAGAGTTGTGAAAACTCTTGACTTCTGCTGGTAGATTGTTGCTCCCCGCTCATTTGTTCATCACAAGATATTACTCCTCCATTGTTTATAGATTAATAAACCTCTCGTTGTAGTATTACAAACGTATATTCAGATAGTCAGTCTAATGGGTTCACAAAAACAGCGCCAGCTTAGCATTACACTAGGCTGGCGCTTTACTTAGTATTATCTGTACTATTTTTTAAATCATTCCGTTGCTACCCAAGAAAATGAGTAGTACATAGCCGATGGCCATGCTGAGGAAGCCTAGGATGAGGCCTACCTTCATCATGCTCTTCTGCTCGATGAGGCCAGTGGCGTGTGCCAAGGCATTGGGAGGAGTACTGATGGGAAGTACCATTGCTACTGATGAGCATAGCGCTACACCGATGAGTAGGGTAGATACTCCACCTACACCTGCCAACTCGTTGGTCATACTCAAACCTACTACCGCCAAGATGGGCACAAGGAGAGCTGCTGTAGCGGTGTGCGAGATGAAGTTGCTCATAGCATAGCATACGAGACCTGAACCAATGATTACCAATAGGGGTGACCATGTGTTGAAGGGGATGGCGTCAATCATGTGTGAAGCCAAACCTGACTTGTTGAGGGCTACACCTAGTGCGAAACCACCTGCTACCATCCAGAGTACGCTCCAGTTGATTTGCTCTAGGTCGCGACGGTCTATGATACCTGTGGCACAGAATACTGCTACGGGGAACATGGCTACTGCATTGGTCTTAACACCGAGGTACTTGTCGAACATCCACATGAGGATGGTGGCAAAGAAGGTGATATATACCAATGTGGTGCGCCAGCTCTTCTGAGAATTGTCGGGAATCTCTAGGTTGATGGTCTTCTGCTTGAAGGGGAACATCTTCAGTAGGATAACCCATGAGAGGAATAGAAGTACGATGGTGAGGGGGAACATGAATGCTGTCCAGTCGCCAAAACCGATGTTCAAGTTCATACCTGCGGGGTCATTCAAGTACTTCAATACGATACCATTTGGAGGTGTACCGATGGGAGTGGCCATACCACCAATGTTTGCTGCTACGGGGATAGAGAGTGCAAGACCAATCTTGCCCTTGCCGTCAGCGGGGAGTGCCTTCAATACGGGTGCTAGGAAAGCTAGCATCATAGCTGCGGTGGCGGTGTTGCTGACGAACATAGAGAATAGGCCAGTTACCATGATGAAGCCTAGCATCACGAAGCGTGATTGGGTTCCAAAGGGCTTGAGCAGTACGCGAGCGATGGTAGCATCAAGGCCGTACTTGGTAGCAGCAATAGCTAGGATGAAACCACCGATGAAGAGCATGATGATGGGGTCTGCAAAGCAATGAAGGATGTCCTCGTACTTGAGGATAGTGCCTAGTTGCTCGGTCTCGTAGCCTTCGACGAAGGGCTTCAGTGCGCTGGTTGATACCATGAACAGAAGCAATACCACGGCAATGAGCGAGGTGGTCCATGCAGGGATGGCCTCCATAATCCACATCACGGTGGCAAAGACGAAGATGCCAATGATGCGCTGCTCTACTGCAGTGAGATTGGCCATACCAAATGATTCGGCGGGCAACAACCAGATGGTTAGTGTCACGGCTATGGCCAACAGAATCTTGATTACCTTGCTATTGAGGCGCTTTGCTGCCCTCTCAAGGTTGCTCTTGTGAAGTTCCTCAATGAGATGGAATCCATGAAATTTGTGAAACATAACTTTTTGTGTATTTTAGGGTTACTATATATCCTCGTAACAGGTGAGGCGGGCGCTTCAGAGTTTTCCGTTTTGACTTCGTCGAATCTGCTCTCGCAGTTTTTCGTTTTTCGTTTTCCGTTTTCCGTTTTCCGTTCTCAGTTTTCCGTTTTCCGTTCTCCGCTTTCCGTTTTCGAGCACCCGCATGATAGTTTGTCCTATGGTTACATCTTGTCCATTGCCTGCTGTAGGTCGGCAATGATATCGTCCACGTTCTCGATACCTACAGATAGGCGTACGAGGTCGGGAGAGATGCCAGCCTCGCGCAACTGTTCTTCGGTCAACTGGCGGTGTGTGTGGCTAGCAGGGTGCAATACGCAGGTGCGAGCATCTGCCACGTGGGTAACGATGGAGATGAATTCTAGGTTGTCCATGAAGCGGATAGCCTCTTCGCGGCTACCATTCAAGCCAAAGGCAATTACGCCACAAGCACCATTGGGAAGGTACTTCTGAGCCAAGGCATAGTCGGGGCTAGAGGGTAGGGTGGCATAGTTGACCCAACCTACTTTCTCGTTCTTCTCCAACCATTCTGCTACCTTTGTGGCATTAGCACAATGCTGGCGCATACGAAGTGCTAGGGTTTCAAGGCCAAGGTTGAGCAAGAAGGAATTCTGAGGAGCAGGGATGCTACCAAGGTCGCGCATGAGCTGAACCACCATCTTGGTAATGTATGACATATTGCCAAAGGCGGTGGTATAGGTGAGACCATGATAACTATCGTCGGGCTCGGTGAGGCAGGTGAACTTATCGTGCTGGCTCTCCCAATCAAAGTTGCCACTATCCACTACGCAACCGCCCACCTGGCTAGCATGGCCATCCATGTACTTGGTTGTAGAGTGTGTAACGATGTCTGCACCCCACTCGAAGGGACGACAATTGATGGGGGTAGCAAAGGTATTGTCCACAATTAGGGGCACACCGTGCTTGTGAGCCATCTTGGCAAAGCGCTCAATGTCGAATACACGACCACCGGGGTTGCTGATGGTTTCGCCAAAGAAGCACTTGGTATTGGGACGGAACTCAGCCTCGATGCGCTCGTCATCCCAATCCTGGTCAACGAAGGTACACTCGATGCCCAACTTCTTTAAGGTAACACCAAAGAGGTTGAAGGTTCCACCATATATATTATTAGAGGTGATGAAATGGTCACCAGCCTGACAGATGTTGAAGATGGCGTAGAAGTTGGCCGCCTGACCAGAAGAGGTGAGTACGGCACCGATACCACCCTCGAGGGCAGCAATCTTCTTGGCTACTGCATCGTTAGTGGGGTTAGCCAAACGGGTGTAGAAATAACCGCTCTCCTCAAGGTCGAAGAGCTTGGCCATCTGGTCGCTAGTTTCGTAGCGGAATGTGGTACTCTGGTAGATGGGCAACTGCTGAGGCTCGCCCTTGGTAGCCTTCCAACCACCATGTATGCAAATTGTTTCTAGATTCTTTTTCATCAGTAATAAAAATGTTAATGTTTTAGGTTAGTATATGTGTATGTGTATATTTGTGTTAGTATTTTATTGTTCCTGCTCGGAGAAGAGGCGGATAAATTCTTGCTCAAAGTTGGGTGTCAGGATGTCCTTACCGATAGCATCTCTGATTTCTTGCATGGCCCAGAACTTGCCACCATCAGTCTCTGCGCTAGGAGCGATATCAGAGGTGCAGGTAATCTTGTGGGCAAAAATCAGTTCGTGTTCGCGGTCGGAGGTAAATTCGTACTTGTCTATCAACTCTGCATCCTTGGCATCAATGCCCAACTCTTCTCGAGCTTCGCGCATAAGAGCCGCATAGATGTTTTCTCCAAAATCCACATGTCCGCCCACGGCGGTGTCCCATTTGCCTGGTTGTATGTCCTTCCATGTGGGACGCTTTTGCAAGTATAGCTCGCCCTGAGCATTGAAGACATGCAGGTGCACCACGGGGTGGAGCAGGTTGGAACCATTGTGGCACTCACCACGTGTGGCCGTGCCTATGATATTGCCATCGATGTCTACGATGGGTAGCAGTTCTTCTTTATTGTCTTGCATGATAGCCATAAGAGAGGAGAGTAATGATTGGGGTTATGGAATGAGGATGCTACTATCTCCGTATGAAAGGAAGCGGAAGTCATTGGCCAGGGCATAATCGTAGATGCTATGCCAATCGCCCTTGACAAAGGCGCTCACTAGAAGTAGGAGAGTACTTTGAGGCTGGTGGAAGTTGGTTATCATTACCTTTACGATGTGGAAATCGTATCCGGGAGCGATGATAATCTGAGTGGACGAGTGAAGGACATCAAGATGGCGCTCTATCATATAATTGAGCAATGCTTGCAGAGCCTGGCAAGTGCTTATATCCTTGGTGTCATTCTCGTAAGGCATCCATTGCTCCACGTGCAAGTCTTCCTTGCCCTGCATGGCCAGAATACCCATATAATAGAGGCTCTCTAGAGTACGCACACTGGTGGTACCTACGGCAATGGCTTTACCCTCGTATCGGATGAGTTTTTCTATCGTCTCACGTCTCACGGCAATATGCTCCGTGTGCATATCGTGGTCGCCAATCTCTTCGCTCTTGACGGGTTTGAAGGTACCAGCACCCACGTGCAGAGTCACCTCCTCGCGGTCAATGCCATGAGCATCAAGCGATGCAAGCACCTCGGGAGTGAAATGAAGACCAGCGGTGGGAGCCGCCACGCTACCTTTAATCTTGGAATAAACGGTTTGGTAGGTGGTCAAGTCGCTCTGCTCGGTATTTCTATTGAGATATGGAGGTATGGGCAGTTCGCCAGTAGCCTCTAGCACCTCAGCCCATGTGTGATTACTATTCCATGAGAATTCTATCTCGTGGCTAGTGCCATGAGTGCCCAGGCGAGTAGCAGAGAGGGTGATGGTATCCTCGCCAATGGTGATGGATTGATGCAGAGAGCCAGCTTTCCACTTCTTTAGATTGCCCACCATGCAATACCACGAGCACTTGCCACGGCAGAGGAAGTTCTCTTGATACTCTATGGGTGCCGAAGGTTCTAAAATGAAAATCTCAATCAGGGCGCCTAAAACTTTTTCTCCGAAGTGCTCTCCCACGTTGGGAGCCGCCTTCCTGAAGTGCAGACGTGCTCTTACCACTCGGGTGTTGTTGAAAATCATCAAAGCACCCTGAGACAGATAATTGGGAAGGCTACGGAAAAGGTCCTGGCTGATGTTGCCCTGTTGATACACCAATAGTTTGCTTGTATCTCGCTCCGCAAGAGGGAATTTTGCTATTCTTTCGTCAGGCAAAGGATAGTTGTAATCCTTGATTTGTATGTGCTTGGGCTCCATCATCTCTAAATTTGGGTGCAAAGTTACGACTAAGTGAGCGAAATACCAAATTTATTTGAGTATTTCCGAGCGTGAGTAACTTCGACGTAAGTCAAAG
Organism: Bacteroidaceae bacterium; assembly: GCA_045613565.1. Classification (GTDB taxonomy): domain Bacteria; phylum Bacteroidota; class Bacteroidia; order Bacteroidales; family Bacteroidaceae; genus Physcousia. The sequence continues at coordinate 59,769 of JAZLBF010000035.1, read as the reverse complement.
ATCGACTAAGTGAGCGAAATACCAAATTTATTTGAGTATTTCCGAGCGTGAGTAACTTCGATGTGAGTCAAAGTTACGACTAAGTGAGCGAAATACCAAATTTGTTATGAATTTTTCCGAGTAGATGAACTATAAGATACCCTATCTGCAATATAGAACTTACAAACAAGGGTAATAATATGTTAAAAAATGTATAATTGATTTGTAATTACTTTAATTTTTCTAAATTTGTATCGATTTTCGAATACTAAGCAATAAAAATAACCAAAACTAAAAAGCAATCTATGAGAAAACTTACGCTATGTATGTTGGCTTGTTGCGCGATAGCAGCAAGTTCGTACGCACAGGATGTACCTGTGAATCGCGAGAAGTATCCTGATTATGTTGACCCCCGGAAGGCATATCCATCGGAACCTCGCCTAATGAAATTTGTTCCCCAGGAGGGTGAAGCAGAGTCACGTGCTGCCTCTACAACTAAGTTGCCCGAATATTGGAACAATGCAGATACCAAGTATTTCCCCCCTGTATTCAATCAGGATGGTGGTTCTTGTGGTAGCGCTAGCCGTATCTGCTATATGTTTACTCACGAAATCAATGCATTGCGCGACTTAGATGCAAGTTTGCCCGAAAACCAGTATCCTTCACACTTTGTGTGGTTGCTTACTAATGGTAACTCAGGCAAGGATGCATTCGTAGAGTATGTTGGTGTACCCAATGTTGTTACCTATGGTGGTCGCACCTATAGCTCTTTGTTTGGCTATCAGGAGGAAACCAACAATGACTTTGGTTGGATGACCGGTTATGACAAGTGGATGAATGCCATTGGCAATCGTATGCTTCGCCCCACATCTAACCCCTTGACCGTTGACACTAAGGAAGGCCGTCTAGCAGCTAAGGCTTGGCTTTACAATCATGCTGGTGATGGTGATTTCAAGGCTGGTGGTCTTATTGGTCTTGGTGTAGCATCAGGTGGTGTATGGCATGAGATTCCTTACACAGAGGCCAACAAGGCAGCTGGTGTGAATGGCAAGTACTACGTACATCGTTGGGGTACTCAGGTGGACCACGCCGTTACTATGGTAGGTTGGGACGACCGTATCGAGTTTGACCTTGACGGCAATGGTGTAGCTGGTGAGGTGTCTAAGGACGAGAAAGGTGCTTGGATTATCGTAAACAGCTGGGGTGATTGGTGTAACGATGGTTTCATCTATTGTCCTTACAAGTATGCAGGTCCCGTCAGCGACCAGAAGACTGGTGCTATGACAAGTGGTTACTGGAGTGGTGAGCTTTATCACGCTCGTAAGAACTTCCGCCCCACTCGTGTCATCAAGCTTAAGATGGATTACACCCACCGAAGCGAAATGCTTCTTCAGGTTGGTATTAGCTCTGACCTCAATGCTACTGAGCCTGAGAGCGTAATGGATATGCACCACTTCCGCTATGCTGGTGATGGCGCAAATGGTAATGCTAATCCAGTTCCTGCAATCCCTATGTTGGGTAGATGGAATGGCAAGTGGCACGAGGAGCCTATGGAGTTCTGCTATGACGTAACTGACTTCAGCGCAGGTTTCGACCAAAATAAGCCTCTAAAGTATTTCTTCATTATCAATCGTAAGAATGCTACTAGCAAGGGTATGGGTAGTATCTACGAAGCTAGCATTCTTGACCTAGAAAACAATCTTAGTGGCATTGAGAGCCAGTTTGATCTAGGTGGTGAGACTTTCGAAATCACCAAGGAAGGTAAGAAGCTAATGATTAGCGCCATCGTTTATGGTCCAGGTTATGAGCCCGTCAATAACTTGTCTTATGCTGATGGAGTATTGTCATGGAACGTGCCCAGCAAGTGTAGCTACACCGTGGCTTCATATAATATATATAAGGATGGTGTGCTAGTGGGCAACACTAAGGAAACCAGTTATAGCATCGAGGCTGCCGATGAATTTGCCGTAACAGCCGTGTACGAGAATGGCACAGAGAGCTCTAAGGTAATCTGCACCTCTGCCGTTAAGCAGAATGAGGTTGCAATGGAGGTTGAGAACGCTGGTTTCACTATCCCCAATGTCTTCCAGAATCACTATAAGGATTGCACCATCGAGTTCTGGATTAATCCTAGTCAGTTCAAGAATTATAACAATGCAGCAGGTCCAGGTTGGGGTACATATATGCACCACTTCAATGCTGATGGTCGCTTCACTTATGGTTGGGATACTAGCGCTCGTGCTAATAGTAATTCTGCCTTCACTCCTGGCACATGGCACCACATTGCCCTAGTGATTCAGGGTGGCAAGATGACTCTATATCGCAATGCTGTTAAGGATGCTTCTGTTTCTACTCAGAACTATAGCGGTATTGGTGGTTTTGGTGACTTCGTATTCACCTCATCTGGTAGCAATGGACAGAATGCTAAGTATGACGAAATCCGTATTTGGGACCACGCTCGTACAGAGGCTCAGATTAAGGGTTCTTCTATCAAGGTACGCCGTCAGGAGTTCTTTGGTAATGTAATGCCTCAGGGTCTTTTGGCTTACTATAAGGGTGATGTATTTGAAGGTGCTGATGGCAAGTTCTATATGCGCGATTGTATTGCTGGCAACCATGCCGTAATCAATAACGTATCTGCTAATCCTCAGGTTACTCCTTCTCTAGCACTAGTAGAGACCAACCTAACCTCTAAGGTTACTATCGATCCAGTAGAGAATGTTTACGCTGGTGTGCCTGTTACTCTAAGAGCTACTTATACCGATGCTATCAACGACCTCTCTTGGAGCATCCCCGCATGCGGTATCGAGGGCAAGCGTTTGATTTCTCCCACCGTTGTATTTGACGAAGTAGGTACATACGAAGTTAGCGTACTTGGTATCAACTATAAGGGTAAGGAATATACTGACACCATCCAGGTAGAGGTTACTTCTGCTCCTGCTCTTGATGCATCATTCACTATGAGCACTGATTTGTTGCCCTGTGGTGACAATGTTAGTTTGAATGTTAATAATTATGCAGATGCTTGTAGCTATGAGTGGATAATGCCAGGTGCAGACGAGGAAAAGGCATATGGTGCTAAGGCAGCAGCAAGCTATGAGGCTCCAGGTGAGTATGTCATCACTCTAAAGGTTACAGGTGCTGATGGTCGCACAGCTGAGAGCTCAGATACTGTTACTACTACTAGCGTAGCTCCTAAGGCAGACTTCAATGTTATCAAGCCTTTCGTTATTAAGGGTTCTTACACAGAGTTTATGAGCACTTCACGCTATGGTGCTACTGACTTTGAGTGGGTATTGGAAGGCAAGGCTCAGAAGGTTACTATCACAGATGGTAATGCTGAACAGTTCTGGAAGCCCACTTATCCTGGCAAGTACGATATTACTTTGAAGGCAAGCAATAGCCTTGGTTCAAACAGCATTACAAAGAATGCCGTGCTAACAGTTCTCAACGACGACTCTAAGAATGGTCTTTCATTCTCTAAGTCTACTTCTAAGGTAGAGGTGCCCATTGGTGAGACTCTTACAGCCTTCACTATCGAGTTCTGGGCTAATCCCTCTTCTATTGACAATGAATGTTGGGGTATTGGTGATGCCGAGGGCAAGTTGCAATTCAAGGTAGAGGAGCGTGGCGCTATGAGCGTAACTATCAATGGCCTTACTGTTACAACTCCTGAAAACTATGTTATCTCTGGCGAGTGGAACCACTATGCTGTTCGTCGTAACACTGCTGGTACATTGGTATTCTTCCGCAATGCAGAGAGATTTACTACCATCAATACTGATGTCAATAAGGATGCTATCGAATCACTTGCATCAATCACCATGGGTCAGGGTGCACCAATGAATGGTGCTATCGATGAGTTCCGCTTCTGGACATCTGCTTATTCTGGCGTTTCTGGTGCTTCTGCTACTTGCAACCAGCACTTGACTGGTATTGCTGACCATGTTAAGGATAACGGCCTAGTAGTTTACTACGACTTTGACCAGACTGGTGGTAATGTAATTGACCGTTCTGGTAATGGTAACGATGGTATTCGCTCTGGTTTCGGTCCTGATGGTGACTCTTGGGGCTTGTCATTGGGCGTATTCTCATTGTATCTAGGTGAGAAGCAGGCAGATGCTGTTATCACAGGTATTGAGGATGTAGAGCAGAGTGAAGTAATCACCGCAGGCATGAAGGGTGTTTATACTCTATCAGGTCAGTATGTAGGTGCATCTATCAAGGGTCTACCTGCAGGTATGTACATTGTAGATGGTGAAAAGGTTGTCGTGAAGTAATCTTGCTCCACTTACTATAAAAATAAAAGACGTGGCCTTAGGGTCACGTCTTTTTATATCTCGGATATTCTTTTTAGTTCTTGCTTACTCAATTACTACTTCTACGGGGCAATGGTCACTACCGAAGATGTCTGTGTGGATTGAGGCAGATTTGATACGAGGTTGTAGACTATTGGAGGTAATGAAATAGTCGATACGCCACCCAGTGTTCTTTTCACGAGCCTTAAAACGATAACTCCACCATGAGTATATGTCTTTCTCGTCGGGGTGGAGGAAACGGAAGGTATCTGTAAAACCACTCTCAAGCAGGAGTGTCATTTTCTCGCGCTCTTGGTCAGTAAAACCAGGGTTCATGCGATTGGTCTTGGGATTTTTTAGGTCTATCTCCTTATGTGCTACATTGAGGTCACCACAATAGATGACGGGTTTCTTCTGGTCAAGAGTAGAGAGATAGGTACGCAAGTCCTCTTCCCATTGCATGCGGTAGTCAAGTCGTTTGAGCCCGTCTTGCGAGTTGGGAGTGTAGCAGCATACCAAGTAGAAGTCATTCATCTCTAGAGTGATGAGACGTCCCTCTGTGTCGTGCTCTTCTATGCCCATGCCATAACTGACACTGAGGGGCTGATGCTTGGTAAAGATAGCAGTACCGCTATAACCCTTTTTCTCGGCGTAGTTCCAATAGGAGGTGTATCCTGGTATATCTAGGTCTATCTGTCCTGCTTGTAATTTAGTTTCCTGAAGGCAAAAGAAGTCGGCATCTAGTTGATTGAATGCCTCCATGAAGTTCTTGCCTACTACGGCACGAAGTCCGTTTACGTTCCAACTGATGAATTTCATATATAGTGATTTTTGTTTTTGGGGTTAGAGGATTTGAGAGGATAAAGAGGATTGAGAGGACTAAGATGATTAAGAGGATGCTAGAGGATTTAAGGGGATTTGGAACTTTCACTTTTTTGTTTTAGCTATTGAGAGTATAAATCCTTTGTCTGTGTGATCCTCAGTATGTAGCGAGACATCCTCTAGATTGCTAGGGCAGAGTAGGTGATGCAGATTATCTTGCAAACCAGTGCCACGTAGCTTGACGAGTGCTTCCTTTTGTGTCCAAAGGCGGAAGAAGTGTAAAGGGTCTTGCTTAATTATTGCTTGCTCCTCGGGGCTCATAGTGTGTCTGATGAGGCTATCGCTAACCTTGCGGTCGATACTTTCCACGTCGATGCCCACAGGTGATGATGATATCACACATGCGATGGCATGCGAGCAATGGCTGAGATTGAAATGCAAATGAGGGTACTCTTTAAGCGATGGTTTACCATGCTCTCCGATGATGAAAATAGGATTCTCGCTGATGCCATACTGTTCCTCTAGTGCTTGGCATAATAGAAGGTATGATATGCAACAATCACGCCTCCCGTTGAAATGTTTGTATCTGAGAGCCTGTTCACGTCTCCATGAGGGCAAGAGTAAGAGGTCTCTAGCCAATTGTTCTTCGGAATAGGTGTCGTGCTCGTGCCAAATCAAAGTTTTCATATCCTAGGAGAGGGGAGAGGATGTGAGCGAGCCCTTGGTTATGCCTTGAGGGCAGTTTCCTTTTTGATGATACGCTTTCTTGTCCACCAAAGCATGCTAGCTGCGATGACACAACTTAGAGTATCAGCAAGAGGGAGACTATACCACACGCCATCCAAACCAAAGAAGTTGGGTAGGATAAGCAAACCTGGTATCAAGAATATCAGTTGTCGCGAGGTACTTAGGAAGATACTCTTACCTGCATGACCGATGCTTTGGAAGAAGTTGCTCACCACCATCTGTGCTCCAACCAATGGGAATACGCTCACGCAGAGACGGAAACCATGCGAGGAGAGGGCAATGATGTCTTCGTCAGTAGTGAATATGAGCGAGGGGATACGAGGTATAAATTCTCCTATTAAGAAACCAACGGTTGTGACCAATGTAGCTGCAAACATAGTGTAGTATAGCACTCGCCATACGCGGTCATTCTTGTGAGCACCCCAGTTGTAACCAGCTATGGGTTGCATGCCTTGGTTGAGGCCCATCACTATCATCAAGAAGAAGAATACCACACTATTTACTATACCGTATGCTGTAAGAGCGTCGTCGCCACCATATTCCTGCATACTGCGGTTGATGAGCAATACCACCAAACAAGCACAAGCATTCATCAGGAAGGGAGACATACCAATGGCTATAGTTTGGCGTACGATGCTAGTTTTCAATTTATATATACCACGTTTGAGATGCAATAATTCTTGCTTGCGACTGAACAAAGCAAGGACGGCAATGAGAGCTAGCGTCTGCGAGATGATGGTAGCCCATGCAGCACCACGGATGCCCATGTCGAAGGTGATGATAAATAGAGGGTCAAGCACAGCATTGACAGCTATACCCACGATGGTGAGCATCATGGCTGTGATGGGATGACCAGCTGCTCGCATGATAGCATTAAGTCCTAGATAGCTGTGTGATACTACGTTGAAAATCAGGATTATCTGCATGTATTCGCGAGCATAGGGTAGGGTAATGTCCGAGGCTCCGAAGAGATAAAGGATGGGGTCTAGAAAGGACATGCAGACGATGGTAAACAGAGTGCCAAGAATAAGATTCAACGTGATGGCATTACCCAGCACATTTTGTGCCGTGGCATAGTCTTTCTGTCCTAATCGCACACTGATTACAGTGCTTGCACCCACACCAACCATAGCACCAAATGCGGCACCAAGGTTCATGAAGGGGAAGGTGGCTGTAAGTCCACCCAATGCCAACTTGCCTACATAGTGACCTATGAAGGCTCTGTCTATAATGTTATACAATGAACTAGCCACCATAGCTGCTATGGCAGGCAAGGCATAACTCATCAGTAATTTGCCAATGGGCTTTTCGCCCAATTCAGTAGGTACTCTCTGTCCCATAACGAGTGCCAAAGTTATAAAAAATAGCATTAACACCATCTTTTGACGTGAAATAATTAACTATTTGTCAGAAAAACTAAAAAATACACATACTCGAGGGGTGCTGTTTTGTCATTTTATTACTAACTTTGCAAACGAAATGTGCGTATTTATAAATTAGATACGCGCGTATATTTGTTTTACAAGGCAAAGAAATTAACTAACACAATATCATTTAAATCTCAAAATGAGTAATCAGACAGAAAAAATCAAGGAGTTGCATCAACTCCGTGAGAAGGCTCGTCTTGGTGGTGGTGAAAAGGCTATTGCTAAGCAGCACGAGAAGGGCAAACTGACAGCCCGTGAGCGCATCAACATGTTGTTGGATGCAGGTAGTTTCGAGGAAATGGATATGTTCGTCGAGCATCGTTGCTACAACTTTGGTATGGAGAAGAAGCACTATCTAGGCGATGGTGTAGTAACCGGTTGTGGTACTATTGCTGGTCGTTTGGTATATGTTTTTGCTCAGGACTTCACCGTTACCGCAGGTTCGTTGTCAGAGATGCTTGCAAGCAAGATTTGCAAGATTATGGACATGGCTATGAAGGTAGGTGCTCCCGTCATCGGTTTGAATGACTCGGGTGGTGCTCGTCTTCAGGAGGGTGTTAACTCATTGGCTGGTTATGCTGAGATTTTCCAGCGCAATATCATGGCATCAGGTGTAATTCCTCAGATTAGTGCTATCATGGGCCCCTGCGCAGGTGGTGCCGTATATAGCCCTGCTTTGACTGACTTCACTTTGATGGTAGAAAACACTTCATACATGTTCCTCACAGGTCCTGGCCCCGTTAAGGCAGTTTTGGGCGAGGTGGTTACTCAGGAGCAGTTGGGTGGTGCTAGCGTACATGCTACCAAGAGCGGTGTTACTCACTTCACCGCAAGCACAGAGGAAGAGGCAATCGCTATGATTCAGAAGTTGATGAGCTACATTCCTCAGAACAACCTGGAGAAGACTCCACGCGTGGCATGCACAGACCCCATCAACCGTATGGAGGACTACTTGAACGAAATCATCCCCGACAATCCCAACATGCCCTACGATATGTATGAGGTAATCGCTGGTATCGTGGACAATGGCGAATTCTTCGAGGTACAGCCCAACTATGCTAAGAACCTTATCATCGGTTTCGCACGTTTCAATGGTCAGTCTGTAGGTATCGTTGCTAACCAGCCCAAGCAGTTGGCAGGTGTATTGGATTGCAACAGCAGCCGTAAGGGTGCACGTTTCGTACGTTTCTGTGATGCCTTCAATATTCCCATCGTTACTCTAGTAGATGTTCCTGGTTTCTTGCCTGGTACTGCTCAAGAGTACAATGCAGTGATTTTGCACGGTGCTAAGTTGCTTTACGCTTACGGTGAGGCTACAGTGCCCAAGGTAACTGTTACTCTACGTAAGAGCTATGGTGGTAGCCACATCGTGATGAGCTGTAAGCAGTTGCGTGGTGATATCAACTATGCATGGCCCTCTTCAGAGATTGCTGTTATGGGTGCTAGCGGTGCAGCTAGCGTATTGTATGCTAAGGACGCTAAGACCCTTAAGGATGAGGGTAAGGTGGAAGAGGCAAAGGCTTACATCAAGGAGAAGGAAGAGGAGTACAACAAGCTCTTCGCTACTCCCTATCAGGCAGCTAAGTTTGGTTACATCGACGATGTTATCGAGCCCCGCAATACTCGTTTCCGCGTAATTCGCGCTTTGGCTCAGTTAGAGAATAAGAAACTTACCAATCCTGCTAAGAAGCATGGTAATATCCCCTTGTAATATATGAATACTCTTGCTATAACAATCCAAACATGGCAGTTGGCAGGTATCAGTATTGTTGTCGTGTTTGCTATTTTGGTTGCATTGGTTTTGGTGTTGAGCATCTTTACCTTCGTAGCAACCAAGTCTGTAGCTAAAAAGCCAGCTAAGGCAAAAGACATCAAGACTGAATACAATAATGCCAAGACCCTTGCCAATGCCAGTCTTGAAGACAAGGCCGCTGTAGCCCTTACCTTGTACCTTTATGAGCAGGACGAGATGAATCAGGAGAGTGGTATCCTTACCATTACTCACAACGATCACTCTTGGTCTTCACAGTTGAACACAAGACTATAGTATAGTGTAATCTATTAACATTAAAGACAAATGAAAGAATTTAAATTCAAAATAGGTGGCACTGACTATCTTGCCACTGTAGAAGAACTTCAGGGTGGTAACATGCAGGTTACCGTCAATGGTCAGACATATCAGGTGGAGATGCCTCAGACACGCACTTCTGCTGCTCGTCCTGCTATGGCAGGTGCAGCTCCCGTGGCTCAGGCAGGCGGTCCTAAGAACGTGGTAAGCGAATTGCCCGGTACCGTTACTGAGGTAAAGGTAGGTGCTGGTCAGCACGTAAAGCGTGGCGAGGTATTGCTAGTAATTGAGGCTATGAAGATGGCTAACGACATCGTAGCTGAGGTGGATGGCACTGTACAGCGCGTAGCTGTAAGCAATGGTCAGAGCGTTAATCAGGGCGACCTCTTGGTAGAGATGGTAGCTGACGTAGTAGCTGCTCCCGTAGCAGCTCCTGCTGCTCCCAAGGCAGCACCCGCTCCCGCTGCTCCTGCTGCTGCTCCTGTAGCTGCTGCTCCCGCTCCTGCTGCTGGTGCTGGTGCTAAGACTGTTACCGCACCCCTCCCAGGTTCTATCACCAAGGTTAGCGTCAAGGTGGGCGACACCGTGGCTGCTGGTGATACCGTGTTGATGATGGAAGCTATGAAGATGGAAAACAGCATCACCGCTGAGTTTGCTGGTACCGTCAAGGCTATCCTCTGCAAGGAAGGTGACCAGGTACAGAGTGGTCAGGCACTAGTAGAGTTAAACTAAGCCCTAAACATTAATATTGAGAAATTCAAGTATGAAAAGTTTTGTAAAATACTTCTCACTCATTGCCTTGATGTTGCTCGTGGCAACACCAGCTATGGCCTTTGATATGGAAGAGGGCTTGGACAAGTTCTTCGGTGAGATGGGCTTCATCAACTTCTTCGTTGGCGAAGGATGGAAGAATCTCGTCATGATTGCCGTAGGCTGTTACCTTCTCTATTTGGCCATCAAGAAGGGCTTTGAGCCATTGTTGCTTCTGCCCATCGCCTTTGGTATGATTCTATCTAATCTACCTGGTGCTGGTATGTTTAGCAGCGAATTGTGGAATGATTTCCTTGACCCCAATAGCCCCAACTATCACAGCTATGGTTACATCATGGCTCATGGTGGTTTGTTGGATATTTTGTACATCGGCGTAAAGGCTGGTATCTATCCCTGTCTTATCTTCTTGGGCGTAGGTGCTATGACCGACTTTGGTCCGCTGATTGCTAACCCCAAGAGCTTGCTTCTAGGTGCAGCTGCTCAGATTGGTATCTTTGCTACCTTTATCGTGGTACAGGCTGATATACCCATCTTTGGTTTCAATGCTGCTCAGGCTGCCTCTATCGGTATCATTGGTGGTGCTGATGGTCCTACAGCTATCTTCTTGACCTCTAAGTTGGCTCCTGAATTGCTAGGTCCCATTGCCGTAGCAGCATACAGCTACATGGCTCTTGTACCCGTAATTCAGCCCCCCATCATGCGTGCTTTGACTACCAAGAAGGAGCGCCTTATCCGCATGTCACAGTTGCGTACCGTTAGTAAGAAGGAGAAGATTATCTTCCCCATCATCGTAGCAGTTATCGTAACTTTGGTAGTGCCCAGCGCAGGTACCTTGATTGGTTGTTTGATGCTAGGTAACTTGATGAAGGAGTGTGGTTGTGTAGACCGTTTGAGCAAGACAGCACAGAACGAGTTGAACAACATCGTGGTTATCTTCCTTGGTATCACCGTTGGTGCAACTGCTACAGCTAGCTCATTCCTCAACTGGCAGACTATCGGTATCCTAGCCGTAGGTATCGTAGCCTTCGGTGTAGGTTCTGCATCAGGTGTGCTTATGGCCAAGTTGATGAACCTCTTCTTGAAGGAAGGTTCTAAGATTAATCCTCTCATCGGTTCTGCTGGTGTAAGTGCTGTGCCTATGGCTGCACGTGTATCTCAGCAGGAGGGTCAGAAGGAAGACCGTCGCAACTTCCTCTTGATGCACGCTATGGGTCCCAACGTAGCAGGTGTTATCGGTTCTGCCGTAGCAGCAGGTATTCTGCTCAGCTTCTTGGGATAATAATCGCTAGTTCTTACATAAAGGACATATAATATTCGCAAGCGAGGATGCATGTAAGTGTGTCCTCGCTTGTTTTTGTTATAGCCACATTCAAGAGGGCTTTTAGGAACTCTCGGAAAGTCCTCTTCTGTATCTGGGAGAAAGAAATAGGGTTGGGAAATGCGCTTTTGTATCGGGAAGTCTAGAAAATAGAGTTAGGAAATGCGTTCCTACATCGGAAAAGGACAAACGAATGTTTGGAACTTTGTTTATGAAGTAGGACCTTATGTACTTATTCTCTTGAGAGCCTTTTCGCAAACAAAAGAAGGTATGCCTCGAAAGACATACCCTCATATTAACTTAAATTCAAATGCCGAGATATAGGCTTTAGGATGGCCTGTTTACCTCGTTTTTCTTATATAATCAGCTCGTTTTATCAGATAGTTGGCTTTCGCTTCTGAGAGGCGGTCTTCGCTCTTGCGCAAGAGTGTCTCGCTCTCGAGGAGGTCGGACAATATCTCTGTACCCATGCGATACTTGTCGTACGACATGCGCATATTTTCTCTAGCCTCTATCACGCTGGTAATGGCTATACCTATTTGCTGATGCGCTTCGGTAAGTGAGGACCACGAGGATTCGATGTCGATGATTAATTGCTCGCGAGCATCCTTCATTTGGTTTTCTGATTGCTCCAGGGCCAACTTCTCTCGGCGAATGGCTTTAGAACCTCCCCACCAAGCGGTGAGTGGTACGCTGACGGTGCCAAATGCCATGCCGTTGTTTGACTTGGAATCGATGATAGTTTTGGCTCCATCAGAAAGGCCTCCAAGTGATACATGGCTGAGGCTAACACCCACGGCAACGGTGGGCAAGTGCTTGCCAACTTCCATGCGAACCTTCAACTTGTGGGCATCAACATTCTTCTGTGCCAAGGCCAATTCCTCTCTTTGCATAACGGCTTCTTCCGCGGAGACAAACAAGTGGGCAGGGTCTTCCTTCTTAAAGTCGATATCCTCCTTCACATCTATGCTCTCTCCTGCCTTGCCTATCTGTTGTGCCAGTAGCATGCACATGATATGATGAGCATTGGCAGTCTTTAGACTATCTGATGAGAGTTGTTGCAATTCCAACCTAACCTTGATAAGGTCGTTACGAGTGGTTACTCCTGCATCGACATAGTTTTTTACCTCCTGATATATGGCGTGCAACTGAGCTTGTGCGCTCTTGATAGTGGCCATATTGTACTTTATCTTGGCTATTTGGTAATAGTTCTCGGTGATTTTTTGCAACACCTCTTCCGTTTGCAATTTAGTTTGCAATTCAGCCACCTCCTTACCAATATTGGCCAATCTGTTGCCATTGACTATCTGTCCGCCCACGAAGATGGGTTGTGTCACTGTAGCCATGAGAGCTAGTCCTTTGTCCAATTCGTTGATGCTAAAGGGTTGACCCGCCAAAGCAGCAAGATTAGGGTTTATCTGAGCCAGTGCTGCTAGTTCCATGGGGAAGTAGCCATCGTGCTGTATCATCTTGTCGAAGGCGAGGAATGCCATCACATTGGCAGAGATTTCTGGAAAGTATTTAGTGAAGGCCTCTTTCTTTTGCTCTTCAGCCATCCTTATGTTGATGGCAGCATTTTGCAGGGTACGATTATACTTTTCTGCACTTTCCAGGCATTCTTGCAAGGAAAGCACCGTGCTCTGAGCCGAGGCAAGCGCAGGCAACAGGAGTGCAAGTATGATGAGATATTTTTTCATTTCGTATAGAGGTTTATAATAAACGGTTACGTTGTCTGTGTGTGTGAGTCATTATCACATTATATATGTATACGCTCACTTCTTCTCGTACAATTTCCAATACACCACTGGGAGCACAGTGGTAAGCAACACGAGCATACCTATACCACCAGCAAAGATGGTTATGCCCACAGGCATCCAGAAACTACTACCAGCCAATATCATGGGCACAACACCCACGGCCGTAGTAGCGGTGGTGAGGAAGATGGGTACCATACGACGCTTGCCGGCATCGAAGGCAGCTTCCTTGGCGGACATACCCTCTGCCATCTTCTCATTGGCGTGCTCAAAGATGAGTATCTCATTGCGCATAATCATACCCATCAGGGTGATGAAGCCAAACATGCTGGTGAGACCCAAAATCTTGTTGGCAATGAGCAAACCTAGTATTGCACCAGGCATAGCCAAACTGATGGCTACGATGCACACGGTGGCAATGGAGAATTTGCGGAAGTTGAAGAGCAGGAAGAAGAAGATAAGTACCACGGCAAGCAGTAGGCTAACCATCACATCGGGTGTTATCTCATTGTTTTTCTCCGTTTCTCCACCTATTTCGCTCCTTACTCCAGCAGGTAGTTTCATATCCTCGATGAAGCTGATGATATGGTTTTGTATGTTCAGAGCAAAGGTGCCACGCTTGCCTTCAGCGGTAACAGAGATGCAACGCTCGCCATTACGGTGCACTATTTTTGTATCGTGCCAAACGGGTGTCACATCAGCCACCTGTCTTAGAGGAACCATGTCGCCATAGAGAGTGCTGAGGTATGTATTTTCCACATCATCCACCCTCATATTGTCGTTGCTGGGGTCTTTCACTACTAGAGGAATTTCATAGGTACGGCTCTTTCCATCAATACTACCAGCCTCCCAGATGGAGCCCACCTGTAGCTTGCTTGTCTGCGCCATGATTTGTAGTTCGGCATTGCTTCTGGAAATACCCAACTGACTAGTAGCTACGGGATCTAGCTTCACCTCTATCATGGGCGAAGGCATATCATAGTCGGTATGTACCCATTCCAGTTCAGGGATAGTACGCATCTCCTGCATGAGTATCTCTGCCGCCTTGTGTATGGAATCGGTATTATTGCCATAGAATCGATACTCATAGGTGGGCACAGGCAAGTAATCCATCTGCTTCCAACGCACATAGGCATGAGGCCAATGGTTGCTATAGATGGGAGCCAATTTGTCCAATATCTCTAGCGAAGCATCATTGCTTTGGGTGTTTACGATAAGTTGGGCAAAGTTCTTACCCGCCATCACGGGAGCATAACTAGCATGGAAACGAGGAGATGAGCAACCGATGAAGCTTGTAACGCCTGTAACCTTCTCTTCGTTTTCTAGAATGTTTCTCAGTTCGTTGGCAATGGTCTTTGTCTCCTCCAAACCGCTACCCTCAGGAAGGTATATCTCTACGGCAAACTGATTGCGGTCAGCAAAGGGGAACTGACGCATCTTTAGTTTGGGGAAGAGTATGCCAGAGGCGACAACGATGACAATACTACTGATGATGGTGAGCCAGGGGTGTTTGAAACTCCATCTCAGTGCCTTGTCGTAAGCACCCTGCACACGGTCGGTAATATCGCGCTTGTTGTTGCTCTTCTGCTTCACCTTTTTAATGATAAGGACATTGAGAAGGGGGATTATCAATGCAGCCACCACTAGCGACATCATCAGATTGATGGTGATGGTGGGAGGGAATAGTTTGAGCACATCGGCAGGTTCACCCTTGATGATAACAAGCATGGGGTAGAAGATGATGCAGATGCAGAGGGTGGCAAGAAACATAGGCCAGAAGTATTGTTTCACGCTCTTGATGGCAGCATCCTTGCGAGGCATACCAGTGGCAAGATACTCCAGATAACCGTCAATCACCACAATGCTATTGTCCACAATCATACCCAGCACCACGATGAGGCAAGCCAGAGTCATGATGTTCAGTTCTATGCCCACGGCATACATGATTCCGGTGCTCACGAAAGTAGAGAGAGGGATGGTGAGAGCAGCCACGATGGCACTCTTTATGGGGAATAGTATCATCATCACGGCAATGATGATGGCCATGGAGATAAATAGGTCGCGCAAGAAATCACTTACGCTAGTGCCCACCACCTCGGGTTGGTCAGTGATACGGCGTATCTCCACATCCTCGGGCAGATATTCCTCCTTGAACTTCTCCAATATCACGTTCACATCCTCGCCGTACTTTACAATATTGTTGCCCTTGAGCATCTCCAATGAGAGTAGTACGCAGGGTTTGCCATTAGATTCGATATAACCATTGCTTAGGTCATACTCTCTGGTAATGGTGGCAATATCTTTTACCCTAACCATCTTGCCGTCGGGAGCAGAATAGATGATGCGCTCGCCAATCTCCTGTTGGCTATCCTGGCATGGAGCAACGTATATGTTTAGATTCTTCTGAGGAGTGGCAACGATGCCGCTAGTGGTAGTAAGTCCTTGGCTAGCTAAGGCTTGTATAATGGTTTGCTGACCAATGCCGTAAGCCGCCAAACGCTCTCTGTCAACAGAGATGGTGAGTTGTTCCTTCTGCTCTCCCAATTGTCTTACGTTGCTCACGCTAGGCAAACGTCTGAGGCGGTCAGCCAATTCGTCACTATATCCCTGCAACTCTCTGTACGAGCGCAACTCGCTCTCTATGGTGATGAGCAAGGCGCTAGTGTCGCCAAAATCGTCTTGCGCCATGAGAGCCACCACTCCTGGGGGCAATGATGACTTGAAGGTGTTGAGGCCATGCTTCATCTTGCTCCACACGGGGGTAAGATTGTTTTGGTCTTGTTGAAACTGTACCATCACTATGCACATGCCATTCTGGCTAGTGGAGTATGTTTTGCTTCTATCCACCTCCTTGTAGGTAAAGATATACCTCTCCAGTGGGCGAGCCACCTGTTCTTCTATCTCCTCTGGAGTGGCACCAGGCATCACGGCAATGACCACACCCTGACGTATAGTAAACGGAGGGAATTCGTCCTTGGGCATGACGTACATTGCCCATATGCCAAATGCTACGAGTAGAGCCGTGATGAAGGCCGTAATCTTATAGTTGTTGATTGGCCATGATATCCAACTGTCTTTCTTGAAAGCCATAGTATCTATGTAGTGCTAATTATTGTCTTGTAAAACTATAACTAATTGATGTAGATGCACTTTTATTCGGCATTGATGCTCATTCCCTCGCTTACCTTTTGGTAACCGCTAGTGATGACTTTCTCTCCCTGAGCAAGACCAGAAACAATTTCTATTCTATCGCCATAGGTCTTGCCAACGCTTACATTGCATCGCTGAGCCTTGCCATCTACGGCACACCACACGAAGTTCTTGCCATCAGCACCGCGTTGCACGGCACGAATGGGCATGTATATACCGTTTAGGCTATCCTGATGAAGCAATGTCACCTTGGCAACCATGCCAGGTAGTATGTCTGCCATGGCGTTGTCTATGTTGATGCGTATGTCATAGGTGTGAGTGGTGGCATCAGCCATGAAACCCTTTTCTATCTTGCCACCATCAATGCTTCTGCCTCCCAAAGCCTCTATGGTGATGCTAGATTCGGTGTCGGGGTTAACTTTTGCAATTTCTTTTTCAGGAATGCTAACCTTGACCTTCAGTTTGTTGATACTAAGCACAGTAACCACAGGTTGGCTGGGTAGGGCAGTTTCTCCTGCATGTAGCATCTTCTTGCCCACGATACCATCAATGGGAGAGTAGATGTAGCAATCCTCAAGCATTTTCTTGGCAGCAGCCAGTGTAGCCTCGGCTTGTTCCACCTTGCTCTGAACCTCCACCCACTTGATGTCGGCAAGAGATTTGCTTTCGTATAGTTGTTTCATTCTGTTGTAAGCATCTGTGGCTTGCTTGTGGGTGGCTGTTGCCGTTGCCAAAGCATTTTCTGCTTGTGTCTTATCCATTTCTGCCAACAGTTGTCCCTTGCGCACCCTGGCACCCTCGCTCACATGTACTTGCTTGATGGTACCCATACCAGTGAAGCTGACCGCCACGGCCACATCTGCCTCCACTGTGCCTACGTATGACTCGCCCTTGGAATAATTGCTCTCCTGAGCGGTTTCCGTGCAGACCTTTATTACTTCCACGTGCTTGTTTGTCTCATTGCTCGAGCATGCCGCACAAGCAATTACCATAATCATGGTATAGAGTAAATGTAGTTTGTTTCTCATATTCTGATGCATTTGTTGTTAATTTCGACGTGCAAATATACATTATCTTTTTTGTACCTAGTATAGGACATACCCTATTATAACATAGGAAAAGTGACATTTTGAATATGGAATATACATTTAGAACAATTTTTCTAAGGGCTTAGGTGGGCAAAAATCTTGTTCTTGGAGAATAAAAGTGTATATTTGTGGGCGCTAAAACGACATTATATATCTAATATGCAAGTATTATCTCTTTTTGAACTCAATTCTATCGTGCGTTCTTTCATAGAAGAAGGTGCGGAGGACAGTTATTGGGTGCAAGGAGAACTATTGGAGGGCCGCGAAGGTCAGGGTGGACATTTCTATGGCGAATTGGTGGAAAAGAGTGAGCTGACGGGAGCCATCGTAGCACGTGCTCGTATCACCATTTGGGCCAGGGTGTATTACATGCTGGCTATGCGCTTTCACGAGGAGACAGGGCAAACGCTACGCCCTGGTATCAAGGTGCTTTTGAAGGTCAGGGTAACCTTTAGCGAACTATATGGCTACTCGCTCAATGTGCTAGATATTGATGGCACTTATACCCTGGGAGATATGGCCAAGCGCCGCCAGGAGATATTGCAACGCCTGGAGGAGGATGGTATCATTGATGACAACAAGACCTTGCCTCTGCCCACGATGCTCAAGCGCATTGCCGTGGTGTCTAGTCCTACGGCAGCAGGATATGGCGACTTCTCTCGTCAACTTTTGGAGAATGAATGGGGCTTGGCATTCAAGGTGAAACTATTTCCTGCCATCATGCAGGGACAACAGGTGCCCGAGAGCGTTTCTGCTGCCCTGTTGCAGATAGCTGACGAGGCTGACCTCTGGGATGCGGTGGTGATAATACGTGGTGGTGGTGCCACTAGCGATTTGATTGACTATGATTCCTATTATCTGGCAGCTTGCATAGCTCAGCATCCTCTGCCTGTAATTACTGGCATAGGTCATGACAGGGACAAGACCGTACCCGATATGGTGGCGCATACCTCTGTCAAGACACCCACGGCTGCTGCTGCCTTCATCTTAGAGCATCAGTTGGCGCATCTGTCCTTGCTACAGGATTTGCAACAGCGCATCCCTGCGGCGGCTCGCTCTTTCTTGCAACAAGCCCAACATCAGTTCCAACTCCTATGCCATCGCCTGCCGGTGAATGCTTCCTTCATGCTTCAGAAGGAGCTCCAACGCATGGAACAATTGTCGGCGCTCATCCCCCGTTTTGCACAAACGGCCCTGGATCGTGAGGTGCATCGCCTCGAATTGCTAGAGCATCGCCTGAAGGCCTCCGACCCCGACCTGCTCCTAAAGCGCGGTTATAGCATCACCCTTTCCTCTGACGGAGAGATAATCACAGATGTCAGCAAGATAAAGCCAGGGGAGCAAATCGTTACTCGTATGCAAGGCGGAGAACTCGTTTCTGAGGTGAAGCAGGTTAATAACAATGTAGACAAACAATAATCCATTATGGAAACAATGAAATACGAAGAAGCTATAGAGAAACTAGAGCAATTGGCCAGACAATTGGAGCAGAACCAACTGCCCATTGACCAGATAGCACCGCGTTTGCGCGAGGCACAGGAACTAGTGACCTTTTGCAAGCAAGAACTTCTCTCCGTTGACGAAGAGATAAAGAAAATCCTTTCTGAGGACAAGGCTTGATAGCAAAATTACAGTAGAAAAGCGAAATTAGCATGACAAATGTCTTGATTTTGCGAATAATTGTGTACTTTTGCAAAGGAAAAATAAAAATATTATGAACGAAATAGATTGGAGTAGCCTTTCTTTTGGCTACAGAAAGACAGATTACAATGTACGTTGCTACTATCGCAATGGCAAGTGGGGTGAGGTAGAAGTATGTAGCGAGGAAACCATCCCCATGCACATGGCAGCAACTTGTTTGCACTACGGCCAGGAGGCTTTCGAGGGTTTGAAGGCCTATCGTTGTCCTGATGGCAAGGTGCGTGTATTTCGTAGCGACGAGAATGCAGCTCGCCTTCAAGGCACATGTCGTGGTATCCTGATGCCCGAGTTGCCCACAGAGAAGTTCAACGAGATGGTGGACAAGGTGGTGCGCCTAAACGAACGCTTCATCCCTCCCTACGAGAGCGGTGCTAGCCTTTACATCCGTCCCTTGATGATTGGTACCAGTGCTCAGGTAGGTGTGCATCCTTCTGAGGAGTACCTCTTCCTTATCTTCGTAACTCCCGTAGGACCTTATTTCAAGGGAGGTTTCTCTACCAACCCTTATGTCATCATCCGTGAGTTTGACCGCTCTGCTCCTCTAGGCACAGGTGTGTTCAAGGTGGGTGGCAACTATGCAGCATCTCTTCGTGCCAACAAGATGGCACACGACCTAGGTTATTCTTGCGAGTTCTATCTAGATGCCAAGGAGAAGAAGTACATTGACGAGTGCGGTGCTGCCAACTTCTTTGGTATTAAGAACAATACATACGTTACACCCAAGTCAACCAGCACTCTGCCCTCTATCACCAACAAGAGTTTGATGCAGTTGGCCGAGGACATGGGTATGACCGTAGAGCGTCGCCCCATCCCTGCTGAGGAACTCGACACCTTTGAAGAGGCAGGAGCTTGTGGCACAGCAGCCGTGATTTCTCCCATCCAACGTATTGACGACCTCGAGATGAAGCGCAGCTACGTTATCTCCAAGGATGGCAAGCCAGGACCTATCTCTACCAAGTTGTACAATATGCTCCGTGGTATTCAGTATGGTATCGAACCCGATATCCACGGCTGGACTCGCGTAGTGATTGAATAAAACCCAACCGAAGACATATTTGATATTTTTATATACAGGTAATGGAGCGACCACAATAGTGTGTCGCTCCATTGGTTTATATGCCCCGATTTCGATACCCCTCTATTGACAAAAAGTGTGTAAATACACAGAAATTGTCTCCAGGGTTAAGGCTATTTTATGATAAAATAACTATCTCTATTGACAAAAAGTGTGTAAATACACAGAAATTGTCTCCAGTGTTAAGGCTATTTCATGATTAAATAACTATCTTTGTAGACGAAAAGTGTGTAAATACACAAAAATTGTCTCTATATGAAATTCGAAAGACAACTTTATATTGATAAGTTGATAAGTAGCAAGCATAATCATTTGATAAAGATTGTTACTGGGTTACGTCGCGTTGGTAAATCGTATCTTCTATTCAACCTTTATAAGCAACATCTTTTAGATAATGGTGTTGATGCTAGTCATATCATTGAATTACAACTTGACTCATTTGTACACCGTAAATATCGTAGTGCAGAAACTCTATATGAATATGTCGAAAATCAGACAAAGCAAGATTCACAGATGTATTATGTGATGATTGATGAAGTCCAGATGTTGGAGAGTTTTGTTGATGTGCTTAATGGTTTCCTGCGTATAGAGAATCTAGATGTATATATAACTGGAAGTAATGCGAAATTCCTTTCTTCAGATATTGTTACTGAGTTCAGAGGACGCGGAGCTCAGATCCATCTTCAACCGCTGTCGTTTAAGGAAATAAAAGAAAAGTCAGATGAGGAAACCTCTTCATTGTGGCGAGATTACATTTATTACGGAGGTCTACCAATGGTAGTCATGGAGAAGGACAAGGCGCGAAAAGCAGAAATACTCCAGGATTTGCTAAAAGAGACTTATTTAAGTGATATAATCAACCGTAATAATGTAAAAAATGATGCGGAATTAGAAGAATTATTCAGCCTCTTGGCATCAAATATTGGAGCATTAACTAATCCAAACAAACTAGCAAACACATTTGTTAGTGAGAAAAAGGTGAAAATAAGCCATAATACAGTAAAAACTTATATAGACTATTTCATAGACTCATTCCTTATTGCTAAAGCGGTCCGCTATGACATTAAAGGAAAGACGTATATAGACACTCCATATAAATATTATTTTGCTGACCTTGGGTTGCGTAATGCACTTTTGAATTTCCGTCAAGTGGAGCCTACCCATATTATGGAGAATATTATATATAACCATCTGATAGGTAATGGTTATAAAGTGGATGTGGGATGCGTTACATCCTATCAAAAAGATGATGAAGGTAAGACCACTAGAGCTACACTCGAAATAGATTTCGTTTGTAATAAAGGTAGTGAAAGAGTATATATACAATCAGCTTATTCTTTACCTGACGAAGATAAACAGAAGCAGGAGCAACGCTCACTAACCCTTACGGACGACTCATTTATAAAAATTATTATTACAACAGATGACATACCAACGCATACTACTCCCAATGGCATTATAATGATGAATGTATTTGATTACCTCCTGAATTAGTGAATCATAATCAAACAAATAGTTATACAAACAAATCTCCGTGAAGGGCTATTCCCTCACGGAGATTTTGTTTAGTGTGGTAGGAAAGGTGCATTAATAACTTCTCAATTGAATATTATAATTGCAAGATATGAGTTTATTTTCTATACGAATTTATATGCGTAAAACTTGTCTAAAGTATCTCCGTTTTCATCTTTCCAATCAGTATATCGAGCTACTCTGCCTAAAACATATGAAGCCGCAGATGTTGGAGAAAGACATATTATATTTTTTTTAACTACATAATAATTTGGATATTTTTCACATGCATGTTGTATATGATATGCACGTAAACTTCCTGAATTACTTTTTTCATATTCGCTATTCACCGATGTACATAGAAGACTTCCCATGCATATTACAAACCTTTTTGTTTCAGGAATATAATATCCATGTGCTCGACAGATTCCTTTCTTGTTGAGATAAAACAAATGCCTATTTAAATAATAGTGTACTGGTATTAATGATTTTACGATATTCTTAAGTTGCGTAGGATATTTTTTGGGGGGATAAAAGATATTTTCAAAAGGAAGTTTACTTTTGTCATATGTTAAGACGGGAGAGTCTATGATTGACTGACGAAAATCAATATACGAACTATCATCTATAAATAAGTTAAATTTGTCATCCATTTTCAAAATATAATCATGTGACAATTATTTGTTTGTGTGAGACTTGATTTGTTCAATTTTATCTTTTGTTACATCAATGTTTCCAATAACGGGTACTATATGAATAAGAAAACGTTGATTTTTTTCTTCTGTTGCAATCCAATTTTTATTATAGTCTATTGGGTCTGGATACTTCATATGCAGCGCATGTTCATCAGGGATGATTCTTGGTACTCCACCTTCACCACTTCCAGAGATTATAAGCTCACATCGAGGAATTTCGTCAAGATTAATTCCGTTTTGTTTCCAATAATCATTAATAAATCTAGCTCTTAGGTAGGATAGTGTATAGTTGTTGTACCAATCTCCGTCATTAAATCTAACTCTAGAGGCCTGACCTTCAATAACTACAAGAAACTTAATGTTATTATCAATAGATTCATTGTTTTCTAGTTTTAGTATAGTCTCTTTGATGAGATTACCTGCAGCTAGAATGTCACTGCGTTTTTCGTTTGCAGCATTCTTATCTATGTTGTCAAGTTTTAATTGGTCTGCAATACGATAACCTTGAGTTTGATACTCAACGTCGACTGTAAACAGGTGCTTTAGGTATGTTTCATCGTATCCAAAATATTTAGTTGAATCAATAGAACCCACTGTTGAATATACCGTGATTATGTTTTCATATTCGTCAACAAGTGCTTGTAGCATATCCATTGTTTCTTGTTGCTCTTTTTCCTTAACTTTAAATCGACAGAAGGATACTACAAATAAAACGAGCATAATGGCAAATAATGTCGTCATTATATCTACGTAGCTTGGCCAAAAGGAACCATTACTTTTACCATCCATAGTTACTTACCTCCTCCAAAGATATTCCATCTACTTTTAGCTTCTTCTTTCACTTTATTTAAATTGTCGATACTCTCTCTTATCTGAGTAAATTCAGATTGAAGTAATTTTATCTCGTCATGTAAATTTTCAAGTTTAATAGAAGTAGATGCTATTTCCGATAGATTTTTATTAATGTCATTTAACTTTTTGAGATTGGAGAAATCTTGGTGGACATCTTCTATAGATAACTTGTTTTCAATTGCAGCCATGAAGGCATTTCGGCGAGAAATAATTTCCTTTTCGTGGTCTTCCAAAATCTTTTCAAATCCAATTAAATGTTTTTCTAATGCAGAACCATATTTATGGTTCATAGAATCAATTACTTCTGATTGCTTTTTAAATAAATCTTCTAGCTTTCCATCAGCCACTCCTAGATATTTGTCAGCAATTTTGCCCTTTTTAGCAATACCATCTACCTGAGATTTTATGATATTAATAATTTCATTTCCTAAAATTTCTCGCTGTGCAATTTGCTCTCCGAGTATATTTATATTATTTTCAAATGTTTTTATTCTGTCAAGAATTTGATTAATTTTAATTGCTGTTTCACGAGGAATCTTTAACGACTCGGAGTATTGTTGTTGCATTGTAATAGTTTCTTGTGTTGCAGCTAACATCATTCTTCTTGCTTCTTCAAACTTATTCAGAGATTGCGTTATGCCACCAAAGTGATTTGCTGCTTGGATATATTTTTCCATGCCATCTATAAGTTCTCCGCTCTTGAGTGTCGACAATAAATTCTCTTGTAAATTAATATTATGGTTGATTTTATCCATGTTTCTACCCATAATATCAACAGCATCAGTGACAATCGAAACATTCTTTTCAAAATTTTTACCAAATGCATCAGTGCACTTGTCGAAAGTAGTTTGAAATTTATTTATTACACGTTCAAATGCAGGTTCGAATTTGTCTACAGTATCATGAAGTTTTGTGATTGCTGCCACCATGCTTACATCAATAGTAGGCATTAATTCCGTTTGGATGAAATCATAAAACTCATTCTTATCCTCTTCAATTTGTTTCCTTGCGCCACCAGAATGAAAGTTATTATATGTAGTAAACCCCAAACCACATAAACTAGTTATCATAGAAACTAGTACACCGGCGAGAAGTCCAATAATTGCATCGTCTGTAATATTGCTACTATCGAACTCTAAAACAAATGATGAAATACCGATGAATACTCCAAAGAATGTTCCTAATAATCCAAAATAGGTAGGGAAGGATAATCTAGCAGTAGACTGGTCATACCTCATGTTCAGTTTGCGTTCCACCTTATTTTGAATTACAGAGAAATCTGTAGTTCCTTTTGTTTTTAAGATATAATTATTTATTTCTCGGATTAGGTTATTTAAATCAGATTCTTCGGTGCCAACAAGTTCTAGTTGTACGTAATCACATGTATTAGGCTCGTCATCATAAATGCTCCCTTCCCTTTGTCTAGAAATAGAGTAGGGTTTTACTTTTTTGAAGAAGTTTTGAAATAGTATCCTATATTTTCTGGTATCTCTAAAAAAGTAATATTGTGCGCTAATAAATAGCGTAGATGTAACGATAGAAATAATTATGCTTATACTCATTGCTTCAGGTTTGTCAGTTCAAAAACTTTTTTTATAATAGGCAAAAAGAATATCGATTCATAGAGAGGGATTTCTTCTTGGTATTTTTCTTTTATTTGTGATTTATAATAGGTTGAGAGGTCTACTCCCATGTCTTCTAATGATTTCTCAACATAGACACTGGTGTTATCTGTATTATCAATAATACGTTCAGTTTTCAGTAGTTCAAGAATATCTTTATACAAGCGTCCTAGCTCATTATATTTAGAAATTAATACTGATTTGATATGTTCAAAATTATTGTTAATATCACCTACAGTCTTATAACTATAACTTATATCACCTTGGTATACCTTTTCTGGTACATCTTCTGCATTAGCACCTCTGTATAATCCTCCATAGCATGTAGATTCCTTACGTTCACTTGGTAGAACAACGTGCACGTTATTATCCGCTCCAAATACCTGCTCAAATACTTGGTCAATTATTTTCTTAAGAATTCTCTTGTCGGAACAGATAAAATCATCTATATATCTACTACCATTTCCACTGAAGACGATTGTTCGAGGTGCCGTATAACTATATTCTTTTAGCATATTTGCCATATAGAATAAAATAGACGTTAAGTGATAAACAAATACAGGTTTGAAATCGTTGCTTAGACTTTTCTTGATGTCACAATAATTTGAATTGCTTAACCAGAAATTTATTATATCCTTTGTTGTGGAATTATCCACGTTGATAAAGCAATCATTTAGTTCTTGTAGTCCTTCTTTGCTGAATCTAATTGTGTTTTCATATTTTTTGTATATACCATTCTGACGTACATCTTCAAATTCGATAAGCCCATTTCCCCAAAGAACATCACAGCCGAAATGAACAGAATTGGCAACGATAGGATTATTATCTTGGAAGTAAACAAAATCTGTTGAGCCGCCACCTATGTCTATGACAGCAGCCGCATCAGAATCCTTAATGTAATCCATCCTCTTAAAGTAATAATAAGGAGCTTCTGATTCTGAGAAACATTGTATTTTGTCAGAACTTATTGCAAGAATATTTCTGGCTTCTTCGTTCCAAATATCAATATACATACTTCTGGTATTACCCATGAAACTCAAGGGTTTAAACCAAACTAGAGATGTTCTATCTAAATCACCATTTCTTTGTAGAACATCACATTTTATAATCAGTAAAAGTTCACGGATAAAGACCCTTAACATAGAGTCATTCTTGTCCCACTTAATGTCTGTATGAACATCTTGGTCATCATTGGACATTGATTTTTCATAGAAGAATGCAATGTTGTGATTATCAAACAGTTTTGGGGCTTGTGATTTGTTTTTTATACCGCAGAGAGCAGTGCGAATTGGAAATTTATAATCTTTTCCGTCTATTATCGCAGGAACAAACTCCGTTTTAACTTTATTCTTTGCTCTATCAAAAATAGAATTTTCAATACGTTTAACCAATGAGAGTTGTTGGTCTTCCGGAATTTCGTGAAGATAACTAACCATTGGTTGTTCCATCTTGAATAACTCAGGCTTATTATTATCTCCAATTTTACAACGTGAGATAAACGTATTAGATGTTCCTAGGTCTACCGCATATGTAAATTGTTCTGAGGTTGCAATACTTCTATCCCATTTAGGAATGATGAAACCAGAATGTTGGTTAAATAATGTGATATTTATAATATCAAAGGAGCTATTGAATAATTCGTAAAACTTAGTTCCACATTCTATACCATTCTTCACTTGTTTTGAGCGTACAACAGCAGGGAGCACGCCAAATTCTGCATTTGTCGGGTCAATTTCCTTAATTAGATAAATGCTAGAACCATTACTTTTGTAAAAAGTGAGGCTAAGATTATCTATACTGAAATTAGGGGCCTCTGTGTCTTCATCCGCAGCAGATACAAAAATCTTGAAGTAATTATTTTCTGATTCTTGATATGACAATATATTGGGGAATATTCCTAGATTAAAGTTTATATTTGCGACATTTAGTTCATAGATTTTTCCCTGATTATTGGTTGGATTAGTAGAATATTCTTTATGATACTCTTTGCCATTATAATTTAGGTATACAGTCACCGAAGTTCTATTGACATTTATATAGGAGTCAATATCATTATTATTGAATAGATTTAGTACTTCAGGTTTAAATGGGAATAAGAAATCATATTCTCTATTTGGGTCATCGTTTTTATATTTAACTGCCTCAAATTTTTTTCGAGAAATTCGATACGGTATTTTTATGATTGTGTTATTGAAATAACTGTTGATATCAATTTCGTTACAAGAAAGAATGGCTAATTGGTTGATAATCAAATTGGCATTCTGGTCAGTTTTTACTGGAGTCAACTTTATCTTATAGTCGTTGCGAATTTCTTTGTCATTCTTAAAACTTCGAATATAATCTTTTAAGGGTTTAAACGATTCGCTAACTTCATCAGAGCCAAAAAGTACATTAAACATATAGTTTTTGAAATCTTGGTCTCTTTCTTCAAACATTTTTATATCCTGGAAATAAAATCCTCCTGATTTTCGCTGAATGTTGAGGTCGTTGTATTGTTCTCCTGCAAACACGTATTCAGTAGCTCCGTTTCTCTTAACAATTGATTTGTCTAAATCTGGCGGTGTTACAAAACCCGTAATTGGAGAACTACATGCTAATAAAATGTCTTTTCCTTCTTCTGTGTAGACAAGAAAATATAATTTCTCTTGTTTAATGTCAGTATTATAATATTCATTAAGCGAATTATACAATACTGGCATTTGTTGTTTTAAATATGTGAGATTTCCTACGCTATCCCATTCACGAAGTTCTATGCCTTCTCCGTTTTTCCATGTGTTATTAGTATGGTACTTGAGATTAAACAGGATTTCATATACATCTAGTATATCAGATACTAGTTGCTTATAAGCGAAACCTGCTTCTTTTTTGTTATCAAGATACTCTTCCATTGCGCGCCTAAATGCTTCTTTGGCTACAAAGAAGCGTGCGAAAGGTGTAGGTAATGAATTTAAGGCTCCACTGTTGTCTGTCTTCATTTCCATAACCTTATCAAGATGCTCTGTGGTCAAGCCAATGTCCTCTGCAATCCAATCTGTACCTTGTATTCCACGGTCCACTATATTAAGGTCAATTCGTCCCATATTATTGTTTATTTAATTTACTAGTATAATAATTAATTGCTTCATGTGCAAATTGCATGAAGAACCTAAAAGTATTGTTGTGCTCTTTTTCGACTGAATTATGGTTACTTGCCTGAATCATTTTGAGTAAATAATATGAATCGTCAGGAGCATCTAAAACCATTCCCTTAATCCACCCTTTCATTTGTTTTAAGTTATCATGATGTAAGGGTGCAAATGCACGCTTATTTGTGGCTAATTCTGAATACCAATTGTTGTATATGTTTGAAAATCGACTAAGTGAATCAAAAGCAGAATCTTTATAGAATTTTTCATCAAACTTGTATGTTTTTATCAGTGGGAAATATTTCTCTCTAGGAAGAATATCAACCATGGCTCGTAACAACATGAAATCTGCGACGCTTTTTATAACATCTTTGTATCCTCGGCCTAATGAATTTAGGTCAAGTGATTCTTTGTCTTCTTCAATAGCTCTAGTTAAGAATTGTTGTCTATCTGGCTTTTCTCTTTTTAAGAAATCAAATAGAGCCGAAGCAGCAATAAGCTCAACGAAATTGGCTTTGTCGTCCTGTTTCCTTTCATCATTCTCATATACCTGCATCAAGCGTTTTTCTCCGATGTAATATAAGTAATCAGATTTTACATTACCATGATAATATGCTAATGCGGCTTTAGTCTTTGTATAGAAATTTGCTGAATCTATGTCACTACCTGTAGTCGCTGGGTCTTTCAATCCATAATATGGAAGGACAGAAACAGCTCCCATAAGAGCATTCTTTACAGCAGGTTCATTTTGAGCAAACCTAATTTTTTTTTCTAAAAGAGGATAACCAGATGCGCCAGTTCCACCAAAAATAGAACTAATTATAAAAACTCGGTCTCCTTGTTCGCAATGCTGTTTAAAGGATTTAAACCAATCAGCTCCCTCAATCATATTGCCCAAGACTACGCTTCCCATATTGGGATTTCCTTTAAAGCCTACAGACAATGGATTATTCAGGTTCTTTGATGAAAACAAAGTAGATACTAGGTGATTATTTATATTATTAGCCCCAATATTAGATAAATTAATGTACTGGCTAAATTTTTCGTTACTTCCAACTACCTGTTGAGTGTCATTTGTGGTATTATTTAGGTCTGAAATAGTGCGGATTTCAGAATTAAAGAAACCTTCTAAATGGTTTAGCCTAGAAGAACCGTTTTCAACAGATTTTTCATATATAGTTCTATAGCTATCAATAAGTGTATGAAGATTCTTTTTCTCTTCTAAATCCAAGTGAGGGTCGAGGATAATAGGTACAACAATATACCCATTGGTATCCATACCTCCAGCCATTAGCATAGTAATGCTTTTCATTACTCTAATGCCCGTACCTCCAATGCAAAAGACAAAAACCTTTTTCATAATTATATTTTGAAAATTCTATAAGCGTTAGTAGGTAAAATATTACACCAAATTATTGATATAAATAAGAATAACAATGCAGTATATATAGCATTTGCTAATGCTATCTTAAACTCGATAAGAGTTGCACCATTTAATTTTGGTTCACAACAAATATATTCAAGACCAAATGTCACTAACAATGAAACAATAAATGAGACTAACCAAAACATAAACCAATATTTAGGTAGGTAATGTCTGCCTGGCTTATTGTTAAAAGGTTTGTAATACATAGTGGCCACACCAATTGCTATTATTACAAATATCAATACACTAACAATAGAGTAATTGTCAAGGCTTCTCCAAAAACTCCTTGCTTGTGATTGAAGATTTTCATTTCCTTCAAACTGTTTAGTAAAGTCGGACATATTGCCCGCAATCCATTCGTAAAGTTTAATAACACCTTTCATATATTAGTAGTTTTTAGAAATCAATATATAATTAGTTGATGGTTGAGTATTTACAATACCACCGTAGAACATGCCTTTTATGAAATCTTGTACAGAATAAGATTTAGTTACATCATTTTCATCGTTTGCTCCATCAAAGAATTCGTAGAAGAGAGTGTAGTTTGTATCAGGAAGAGTAATGTTCCACTTGAGGACATCCATGTCTATTGCTAAATTATATACTTTAATTTCTACAGTAGCTATAGCTTCTCGCTTAAGTTCCTTGTCTTTTTTCGTATCTATTTCATATGATATTTTGCCTATTTCTATATCGGAACCATAGATAGATTGAATGTTTAGCGAATTCCTGAGAATACTTTCGTTTTCTAATATCCAGCGATACTTAGTCAAATCAATTCTAAGTTTTATCGTACAAGTATCTCCATATTCTTCATTTGGTTCCTCGTAGTTTATGAATGTTGGTTCGCAGTCTAATTGTTCGCATAAAATAGGAGAACCAAATGAATATGTTTGCTTACCGTAATTTATACCGCTTTCTATGTTATCAACAAAGTGTCCTCTATCTTGAAGTAATGTTGAAATGCAATTCCTAACGTTTATTACTTGACTAGGGTTTCCAAAAATTACATAATAATATGGTGAACGCTGACAGATTTCATTTCCATTTGCAGCTAGATAATTTGAGGTTGCGCAAATCATACTTACCGCATTATTATATTTTCCTAAAATCCTACTAATGTCTGTGCTATACTGTGCGGATAATACTGCAGGTGCAGCAGAACCGACGGGACTATACTTCATATCAGATATGAGAACTGCAACTTCTCCTTGTTCTATATTCAGGTTAGATGTTATTGTTTCAATCATAACTGGAACTTTTGTAGATGCCTGTGAAACAAAGGCTCCTGTGTTCATTTCGTTTTGGAATCTATTTGTATCTAACGTGGCTCCGCTATTGCCACTATTAGTCAAAACGGTTATCTCTGGGGCAATTGGTGCGTAATAACTTAGTATTTGCCAAACATCGGTTTTGAAATATGTGGGTTTGTTTGCTCTAAAGAAACCATTCATAGAGCCAGATACCTCTACATAAAATTTAATCGAACTAGGTTGTTCAATAATTAGTTCTTGCTGGGTAGTATCATTAATGTAATACCCTTCATCAGTAAAATGTGGGTCCTGAATAGAATTAATATCACTACTACAACTAATAATGAATAACCCTAAGAATGGTAATAGTGTACTTCGTTTCATTGAATTAGAAAATCTACTATTTAGAATTATGTTTACTCAATTTCTATAGACATAAATTAATAATAGACGAGTATAGTCCAATTTACTGTAACTATATTTATATGCTACTCTATTGGCTCGACTCTAATTCCGAATCTCTAATTAGATACAAAAAAGCGTGAAGCCCTGCACTGTTGCTCGCTTCACGGTTAGAGGCCTTCGCATTGCCCATCGTAGTCGAAACGAGCAACGCTGAAGCCCCACGCCGATATGTGTATATAATCCACTATTGTAATTGACCACATGCCCTTGGCTGTCAATGTACAATAGGGGAATGCGTATAACATACCCACGAAGGACATTCACGTTGCTTTGTTTTTGACCACGATTGGAAGTTTGCGAAGTTTCTAACCGTCAAAACCAAAGCGTAGTAAACGCCTTTATTATGTCTTGCCCCACGCCCACCCATGCCACAAAGGACATTTTCGGCGCGAGACACTGCAAATATACATAAATTTCCCGTTCCTTATACATATAATAAGGTGAATTATTAAGATGGAGTTCAAAAAAAGTAGTTTCTGGGAGGGTGATATGCTGTTTGCTGATTAATTGCGATGACGTTTGTAGTACTACAAATAGACTTCAACAGTCTGCGGAAATGCGTTTGTAATACTACAAACAGACTTCAACAGTCTGCGGAAATGCGTTTGTAATGCTACAAACAGACTTCAACAGTCTGCGGAAATGCGTTTGTAGTACAACAAACAGACTTCAGCAGTCTGCGGAAATGCGTTTGTAGTACTACAAACAGACTTCAACAGTCTGCGGAAATGCGTTTGTAATACTACAACGGGACTTCAACAGTCTGCGGAGTACGTTTGTAATACTACAACGGGACTTTAACAGTCTGCGGAGTACGTTTGTAATACTACAAATAGACTTCAACAATCTGCGGAAATGCGTTTGTAAAGCTACAACGGGACTTCAACAGTCTGCGGAAATGCGTTTATAATACTACAACGGGACTTCAACAATCTGCGGAAATGCGTTTGTAATACTACAAACAGACTTCAACGGTCTATGAAAATGGATTGTAGAGTGTATTCTCTAAAGTAAAATCAACTATTTACACCTGCGAGGTCTTTTCTTCCGTTTGTGAAGGCACATCAGACTCAGTTGCGGTAGTTGGAGCATTTTCAGAGGACAGAATGTCTTCTATAAAATTGTCTAGCGAATACTCTGTTGCCATTCCTATCTTTTGACGGAAGCGATGACGAAGCATCAAAACGCTTCGTGGAGCTATGGCCATCAAGTCTGCTATCCTCTTGTTATCTTGCTTCAAGACGATGAGCATGGACAACAGCTCCTCACGACGGGTAACAGATGGTATCCTGTCACGCAAACGAGGGAGGAAGAGGGGATAAAGCAACTCAAAACATTGGCGGAACTTTGATTCTCCCTCCGTCTGAAGTAGCGTTGGGGTAAGTACTTCGAATTCTTCGTGATTGTCCCTATCGCTCAAGAATTCCTTGATTTCCTGAGCCCTCATTTCCTTCTCAGCATTGGACTGGTTCAACTTCTCAAGCAATGCCGATAGTTTTTCGTCTGCCTGTCTTATCTGAAATTTATAGTGCTTCCTGTATTTTACAAACAATAATACGATAACAAAAACAGCCACAAGTGAGAAGACTATGCTAACGAGGAGCCAGAGACGCTCATTGGCATACGCTAGATGCAAAATCTCCAGCTGCTGTCTCTTTTTCTCGGTCTGTAGATTTACTATGTATTCCACTAAATTGTAGTTCAACTTCTTTTCCTTAAACGCTTGTTGCTCTTCTAGCATCATGCTCAGATACTGCTCTGCCTTCGCTTGATTTTTCTTTTTCAAGTAGTAGCGGAGTATGAGTTGATAGTCAACACGAATAAAGGTGGGCGATCCTCCTTGATTGAGCAAATAGTACATACTATCCAGCATCGCCTCTGCCTTGCGATTATCTGCACCTTTCAAATATGTTTGCGCCAACTGGTGGTAAGCCTTTGCACGATTGATGGAGGTAGCTTGATGGGCTACTATCTGCAATTCTTCTATACCTTTATATATAGTATCCCCTCCCAGCTCTGTCAGCAGAGTACCATGTAGCAAGTTCACATCTACCATACCACTATTGTAGGGCAAAGATTGGCATCGCTTGCGAGCCTCCTCCACATAGATGAGAGTAGAATCAGCCTTACCTAGTTGATATAAGGCTCGTGCCTTATTGATATAGGTTTGTGCAGACACCATAGGATTGTTTGTCTTCAGACTCTGCTCCACTCGTATAGCTTCAGAGGCATATACATTGGCATATTCGGGTATATCCCAGTAGAGGAAGAGGTCTATCAAGGAGTGAAGGCTATTTAATACACCCAAAGTATCATTTCTCAACATGGATTCTTCCTTGCTCTGCTGAAAGAGAACCAAAGCCTTGTTGAGACTACCCTTTCTCTTATACAAAGAGCCTAGCATAGCAGTTACCCATTGCTTACCTGAGGTATTTTTGCATAAATCCGCCTCCTTCATTGCCTCTTCGCACCAGTTAATTACCTCGTCCAGATAATCAGGATTGCTATAAAACACTGCCGCAGCGTATGCATAGTCACGGAAATATCGCTGTGGAGTAGGATGATGCAAAGGCATGGTCAGTGCCTTGAGCATCGTCTCCTCTGCTCGCTTCATATCTTCGGTGCGAGAGAGAGCATAACCTAGTATAGAATAGTAATCTCTCTGACAATACTTCTGGAGCACAGGTGACGAATTGAAAGCCTCCTGCATGAAAGGAATGCACGCATCTGGCGCTCCCTTACTTTGAAACGTATTCATCATCTGCAAGAGTGCCTCAATGTACATAGCTTGCACATCATCGTTCATCGCTTCCTCAGCAACGGGTTGTACAAGGTAATTTTTAAAGGCTTCGATGGCTTCATCATATTTTCCATCGTGTTGCATCACTCTAGCCTGACGAAAGAGGTCGTCTGCAGCAAACGAAGCAAAACTTACCTGTATCAACACAATAAATGTTAATATTTTTTTACCCCAGGAAGATAGTTTCATGTTATTTTTTCTTTATATGATTGTATTGTATCAGTAACAAAAAAACTCTAGTTCATATATCAGTATAGGCTTCAAAGCGTAATTAAAGTATTCTATATGTATATAATGAGATCTAAAATATGTAGAGACTTATGACTTAAAATATATATCTACTATATACTTTTTGTAGATTTAATCGCTAAATTTGTTATTCTTGAGGCAAATTTATATAAAATATGTCTATCTAACAAAAGAAATCAATCTACATTTCGATTTACATTCATACTTTTTTCAAGTTTATATACAATATAATCTAAAATGTAGGACAAAATTTTTTGAAGATATGAAGACAAGGCAATACCTTTGCACAAAATTTAATTTACGCACGTATATGTGTGATGCGTGTAAGGAAGATTTTTCATTTTGTATTTATAATTTCATCCGAATATTACAATTGATTAAATTTAGTTAAGCAACCACCAGAAACACGAACTATATTTTAACAACAATGATACGTACACATGTATTAGTCATCAGTGCCCTGCTACTATGTCTGCCAGCTGTTGCACAGCAAAAAGTGATAGATGCAGAGGATGGTATACCCGTTGCTGCGGCATCCATCTTTGACGCTGAGGGCAACGTAATCGGTTATACTTTGGCCGATGGTACCTTTTCTGAAATATCAGATGCAGCATACCCCATCACCTTGCGCTGCTTAGGCTACGAACCTCTAGAGATAGAACTACCTAAGGATACCGCATGGAGTATGAAGCCTAACTACTTTGGCATGCAGGAATTGGTGGTAGTGCCAGTAGAGCGCAGCGTGATGAAGCAAACATTCTATATAAGAGAATACTTTAGCCTCAGTTCTACTACAAACACCGTAACATTCTTTACCGAGCGTATGGCATACCGCTTTGTGCCTGCCACAAAGGATGCCGAGACAGGAGTGAGCAGCAAGATGCACGAAGTGAATACACGCAGTTACTCACAGTACAAGGATGCCGAGACGGATAGTGTGGAGATTAATGACGAGTCACACTTCTCCATCACGTTCTCGCTGATGGACCTGAGCGACAAAGAAGTCGTTGCTCCCAAATCATTTAATACACCAAGTGACTGCACTAAATTATTTGAGCAGAAAGGCAAGTCGGGCTTCGAGTTGGTAGCAAAGCAGAGCGAACAGGTATTTACTATTACTAAGGATGGACTGGCCGACAAAAAGAACCACACCTATTCTCCATGGCCATTGAAACTTTTGGGAATGACGATGGATATAAATCAATTGTACATCACGAAGGCCTTCCGCGTCAATGATGAGGGTTCCTATATAAGTAAGGACCTATTGCAATCTAGTTTTGTAATGGAGGCAGATTGTAGAGGTAAGGTTTTTCGCAAATTATTGGAGTCGGACAAACCTGTACTGATGCGCATAATGGCGGAAATGTATATTGTAGATCGAGAATTCTTCACTAAGGAAGAAGCGATAGCAGAAAGCAAGAAGGAAACACAGAAGGCTGAGTTTGTAATACCCTCTGGTGTACCACCTCTAAACGACGCTACACAAGAATTGGTAAATCGCGCCGAGGCAGAAAGAAACCAAAACAAATAATGGTATAATATTTACGAACACAATAGATTATTTTTTAGATTATGAAGGTTTTTAAAAAGATTGTAATGGCTGTGGTAGCCATTGTTATGAGTATTAGTTTTGTTGCATGTAAGTCAGATGACAATAAAAAAGAAAACATCAATTTGAAAGGAAGATGGTATTCTAAGACTGAAAACGTAAGCAACCTTTTGGTTATCAATGATGACAACAGTGCTGTTATCTATAAAGTCAGTTCCTACGAATCATGGGAAGGCATCAATGGTAATCTCACTGTAGACGGCAACAAGATAAATATCTATTTTGAAGATGGCAACAGCCTAATTGGCACTGGAACAATCCAGGATAACGCTCTCATCATCAACACAACAAATGGTGAATACAGATACTCTAGATTGGCAGAAAATACCAACTTGAATGGCGAATGGAATTACTCTAACATCACATATAGTGCAAACCCTATCAAGGATGAAATTGTAATCCCCGGTGGTATCATAAACGGAGAGGAAGTTCCTCCCACAATCATGCAAACATCACAAATTAGCGGTAAATTCATTGAGTATGCTGCTCAACGTTATTTCCGCAATGTCAAGTTTAAAAACGAAACTTTGACATATAGTGTATTGAAGAATGAGGAAGAGTTGACAATGACCAAGAACTATTCTATTGATGGTCTCAACATGACTATCGCGGGTGAAACTGCAGGTCACGATATAGAATCAACATTTATGGTATTACAGAGCTATGATAATAACACTGCTTACTTTATTTTTGACAAGGAAACTATTGCTGAAATGTTTACAGGCTATGCTCTCATGTTATTTGAGGGCGGTATCGCACCTGAAGTTACAGACGAAGCACTGGAAGCATATAAGGAAGCATTCACAGAAGCATTCGATTACTATAGAGTAGAGTTCGTTATTACTCGAGCAAACTAATTGTACATCACGAAATCATTTACTAAAGTTATTAAGATAAAACAATAATGAAAAAGATGAAATTTTTGAATTGGTTCTATGCGCTATTACTTTTAGTAGCAGGAATGAGCTTCGCCTCATGTAGCGAGAACAATGATTTGGGAGAAGACACTCCTCCCGTAGAAGAAGAAGTAGCAAACGCAGCTGGCGACAATTTCTACATGTATGTAAACGGTACATGGCATAACAGTTTGAATCCCAATGAAGACAAGGACAAAGGCTTTCAAGAAGATGCTTATGAAATTACCAAGAAGCGAAAAGAAGGCCTTCTTGCGGATATGGAGGAAACTAAAAACCTAATGCAGTCATACGAGTATCTAATGGATGAGGGGTTGGAAGAGAACCAAGAATATCTCGATTCTATCATAAATATCATCGGAGAATGTGCAATGAGCGCTCAGAGTAAGCATGAGCTAGGTCTATACGTGGGCGAATGGATAAAGAAGGGATATCTAGAGAATATGTTTAGATTGTACACTACAATTAATGAACATGACGATAAAATCTGCTTCACTATAGCTCCAGACCAAGTCACACTAAAATTGGCAGGTGCAGAGCAAGGTGGTAATAGTGAAGAAGAAGCTAGACACTTCAAGTTTGTCACCTATCAGAAGTATACTAGCAAGACACGAGGCGGCGAAGACTTTATGTCAAGTGTTATAGCAGGCATGGGACTTGACCCAGACTGCTTTGTAATAGCAGACACTCTAAAAACTTTTTACGAAAATTACAATGTAATGAGTTTGGAGGAGCTAAAGGAAACAATCATAGGATATGCTGGAGCAGAATTGTTCATGTACTGTGGTGACGAGAATACCATAGAGGCAACAAATGGATACACCGATAAGACCCGCGATGTTCTGGATGCACATTTGAGCCACCTTTTGACCTATCCCCTATCTTACTATTATTGTGAAAAGTATGTAGATGATGAAGTGAAGGCTAAGTACACCACATATGCCGAGACTATGAGAAGTGTGTTTGCAAAGCGCATTGAGAACAATTCATGGCTTTCTGACGAAACCAAGGAAAAGGCTTTGGAGAAGTTGAACAACATGAAATTCTTCATCGGCGAACCCGACGAATGGAACCTTGAGTCATTCCCCAAGTTTAACAGTAAGCTATTCGTTGAGAACATTCTAGAGGCAAAGCAGAGCCGAATCAATACTATCATATCTTTGATTGGCAAGCCCAAACGCGAGAATACTATACCTGCAATTATTCTAACAAGCGGTGGTATCGGCACATATATATACAATGCATTCTATCTCCCCGCTACCAATGCGATGACTATCCTTAACTGTTTCATGAGTGCACCTGAATATACTGAGGATATGCAGCCTGCAGATTTGTATGCTTTGTTCTATGTCATCGGTCATGAAATGACCCACGGCTTTGACAAAATTGGTAGCACCTATGATGCTAATGGCAATTTGAACAACTGGTGGACAGCAGAAGACAGAGAGAAGTTTGAAGCTTTGAACGATGCCCTGGCTCAACAAATCAGCACCATCGAGATAGCACCTGGCATCATGGCTAACGGCTACAATACTATCGTTGAGGACGTAGCAGACCTTGGCGGTCTTAACATCGCATTCGATGCGTTGAATGAATATTTGGCTGAGCAGGGTGTCACAGGCGAAGAATTAAAGGAGGCACAGAAGGCTTACTTCGAACGCCATGCATACCGTCATCGCAGAGTATATAGCAGCCAGGGATTCCAAAATATGCTAAACGACACACACTCTGCTTCACTAGTTCGCGTAAATGGTATGCTACAGCACATGGATGCTTGGTACGAGCTTTACAATGTGACCGAGAGCGATGATATGTACCTACCCGAAGACAAGCGTATCAATATCTGGTAATTCTAGAGATAATACATATATCAAATAACCTTTTTTACTAACTTAATTTCAATTAAAGCTATGAAGTTTACAGTAAAGGCATTGGCAGCAGTAGCAGCATGCGCTCTACTTAACAGCTGCATCACAATTTCTCATCCAATTACAGCTACAACAAACCCCTTGGGCACAAAGTGCGGTGAAACTAAGAGCACAATCATTTTGGGTCTCTGGAGCTCAAAGGGTGCTCAGAACGGTATTGACCAGGCTGCTAAAAATGGTGGCATCACCAAGATTTCTCACGTAGACGCTTACACTAAGAGCTATGTCTTTGGTATTGTTCAGCAGCAGGTTACCAAGGTTTATGGTGAATAATCATAATTAAAAAAGCTATATATTGGTGTCCGGCAAAATCTTTTGTCGGACACCAATCAAAGCTTTTTCATCAAAAAATAACTTTAAACGTCATCCACCGCTAGCAATATATAGAGCGAAGAAGCTCTCACAACAAACACAAAAAAAATATCACTGCTTCCACTGAACTGGAAAACAATAACAATAATATAACAAACGATATGAGAAAAATCATTTTACTAATCACTATATGCTGCATTGCAGTCGCTGCCAATGCTCAGGATGTACCTTATTCAAAATATCTTAACTTCAACAAAAAAGAGTTCAAAGACAATCATTTCAAGTACGACTCTGAGACCAACACTTGGGCTCTGCGCAAGACAGACGGACTATATACCACTCTCAATGTCCTAGCTATCCTTGCAACAGGCGAGGAAGATATACGCCCTAGTACCAAGGACTATGCTATCGCTGTGCAGATGGGTGAAGAAGGTCAAGCTTCTTTTGTAAAGGTTAAATTCTACAACGATGAAACCTACCACAAGATTCTCACATTCCTCAAGGAGAACACTACGAACCTGACAGAGACATCTTCCGGTAAAATCATCAAGCATCACGCTAGCCATGGAGATTATTCACTAGAACTAAACATGGAGGTTCACAACGTCACTCGCACTACTTCTCATACCGCAAGTAGTCTTATCGATAACAAGGCTAGAAAGACTATAGATAAGTCTTACAACAAGTACGAGTTTTACATCCGTACTGACATTGAGCCATGGTCGGAATACCTGGAGAAGAAAGCCGCAAAGCAGGCAAAGCGTGATGCAAAGGGCAAGAAGAAACAAAACGTAGACGATTTGATGTAAAAAGCCCGTTGTGAATACTGCAACTGGCAGCATAGAGAGATATAATTATCTAAACAACCTCCTAAATAATAATAATTAAAATGAATAAGAATTGGCTTTATCTGCTCCTGTTGATAATATCAATAGTGATGCCACTCACATCGTGCGATAAAGAAGACATCCCTCAGCCAGAAGATATAATAAAACATGATCCAGAATCGGATGCCGACCAATCAGCAGTAGAGGCATACGATGCCCTGGAATGGTTGCAGGGCTGCATAGTATTGGTTGATGATAAGAATGAAGTAATCAGAAGAATCAATGGTAAGCCTTTGGACGAGTCGCAGCCAACCGTAATCTCGCTTCCCGTTAGCGACCTTGCTGCAGCCGAAAAGACTTTCCTCGATTGGGTAGCTCCTGGCAAGGAGGTTACAGAAGTGGAGGGCGGTTACGACTACAATCTCACCGATGCCTATGGCATTGCTCAGGGTAGCGTATCCTTCCGCGCTGTAGAGGAGAAAGACGGTGTAATAGCTCGCATGACAGTAGCAAACGGAACTGCCCTGAAACAAGTATCGGAAGTGCAGTTCATCAACACCGAACACTGGCCCGAAAACGATGCCATTCCCGTCTATCAGGAAGGAAAGCTTTACAAGTTCGGATGTTGTATGTACACCAACTCCCCACCATTGACAGAGATGCCTGGAGCCGATATTGAACTGGACGACTATTGGACATTGGTCAACTGGGAGGAACGCGACTTTTACTGCCTGCAGGGTAATGACAATGGCAAGGAGGCCATACTGGTGTGGCTACTTCCCGAAAAAGGTGGAAAGTCCAACACAACTCATTTCTTTATCAGAAAAGTTAAACGTCAAATTGACTATCCCATATATCAGGCTCTCTCTTCTTTGGAAGAGGCACAAAAAGTATTGGACTTCTATCACGCCCACTATGACAAATGGCAGAAAATGCTGGACGAAATGGAGGTTTTGGGTTATTCCTGGAAACCTGCCGGTTTTTTCAGTTCTGGAACTAACAACATGGAGTTCCTGCTAAACGGATATGACAAGAAGGCAAATGAGATTAAATGCCTGGACCTGGACAAAGAGGTAGGCAAGATATGCAACGTATCATGTAGCCTGTGGAATCAATTCGAATATCGTTATATGCACATCCGTATTTTCCCAGCAGCAACAAAGAAAGTAGAATAATGTAAGTTAGCAATAAATTAATATATAGTCACAATATGAAGAAGAATTGTTTTTATCTATTCCTATTGATGGCAATCACAGTGATGCCATTGACTTCGTGTGAGAAAGAAGAGGACATGGAACCAAAAAGAGACTCTCCTCTACCAGAATATACAGAAAAGGAAGAGATTGGGTGGTAATCTTTTTTATTGAACTAAAATAATATTCTATGAAGAAACTTATATTTTGCATGTTCGCCACAATGCTCACGCTCTCATGTGCAGACATGTTAGACGAACAGGAAATGGACATGCCCATTAAGGACGGCAGAAAGTTCAGCATCTCAGTAGCTAACAGCAAAACACGCGCATTGCTTAACGACAGTCTGGATGTGCGCTGGACAAGAGGTGATATGTTCTCTGTATTTGAGAGCGCTCAGAACATCCCATATTATTTTATGGGCCAAACTGGTGACGACGAAGGCATGATATGGCCAGGCGCGGAAAAAGATGAAAGTCTTGAGAAACTGTCCACATGCTATGCAGTCTTTCCTTACAGAGATAGCACCAGCATATCTGCCGATGGTGTAATCACATACAACATGCCTGCGGTGCAGACATATGCCGAGAACTCTTTCGGTCAGGAAGACAATACCATGGTGGGGGTCTCACACAGCATTGATGATGAAGAAATATTGTTCTTCAACACCTGCGGCATCATCAAGGTGCAACTATATGGCAATACAGCCGTATACAATATCACCTTGCGCGGCAACAACAATGAACTGATAGCCGGTCCCGCTACCATTCAAGCTGTATATGGTGAGGAACCCATAGTTACTATGAACGAAAATGCCTCCAAAACCATCACCATCAATTGTGGCGAGGAAGGTGTGGAGCTCAGCAGAGACCCCGAGAACCCTACCAACTTCTACTTCGTAGTGCCTCCTGTTACATTCACCCATGGCTTTACCATCACTATCAATGGCACGCAAATAAAGTCGGTTGACAAGAGTATAACCGTAGAGCAGGACATGATACAACCTATGGCTACCTTCGGATATTTCTATGACAACTATGATTACCGTTACACTACTCACAACGGCAACAAGATTGACTTCAATAGAAGCGACTTGCCTGTAATTGAACAGAAGAAGATTGGTGACTGGTGGGTAGTCAATGCAGGAAGACCCGCTCCACTTAATAGCTTCAGAGGATACGAAGAACTGAAGGACCTTGTAATTCCTGGCTCTATAGATTTTGTGGGTAATCTGAAAGTTTTTGAAAAAGCCTACAATATTGAGTCTATTGAGATAGCTCCAGGTCCCAATCCTATCAAATGGCACTATATTGATTATGGTGTAGGTACAGCTACGTTTCATCCCTTTTATTATTGCCAAGCCAAGAAGTACATTTTCAACCGCGAGGTCATATTGTACGACAAGTACAAAAAAACTTCTACAGATTTTTCTTTTATCTCTGATGACTATAAAAGCAAGATAGAAGAAGTTGTCATCAATTACCCTATGAAGGAAATGCCCTATAACTTCTTCAGAGATCTTGATAATATGGGAAAAGTAACTCTTCCATCTACTCTGACAAAAATCAAAGGTAGTGCATTTGAAAACACTGGCATCAAATTTATCTCAATCACAAATGGTATCACTGATATTGAAAGTATGGTCTTTCGTGATTGTAGCCAACTCAAGACATTAGTTTTGGAGGACGGACCAGAACCGCTTAGTATAAAGGTATCAATGCTAGGATTGTTTTCCCACAGTGGTCCTTTCTACGATTCTCCTTTGGAAACAGTACACATCGGACGTGAGTTAATCTATGATTGTAACAACGATTTGGATTCGTGGAGCGAAGGTATTTTGGGTATCAGCAATCATACTTCGTTGAAAAAAGTAACTATTGGCAAATATGTAAAGACCCTTTCTACATGCTTCTTTGCCAACAATCAGGCGCTTCCCGCTATTACCATACCTGGAAATGTGACTAGCATCGGTAATGATGCCTTCTACAATTGCATCGCACTAAAGGATTTGGTCTTCGAGAAGAGCACCGAAAATGAAGCATTGGATTTGGCAATCGATACATATAGTCTTCCTGATGAAGGTCTTTTTGCTTGGTGCAAATCGCTCAGCAACCTAACACTTGCTCGTAATCTGACATACCCCGAGAAGTATCCTCCATTCAAATCGGACTGGAAGATTACAATCGACAATATTACCATCAAAGATGGATGCTCTGTATTGGGCAAGAAATTGTTCTATGACAATCTGGAGTCTAATTGTACAATAACCTGCGAGGTTTCCACTCCTCCCAGCATCGAAGATAACACATTCAACTGGAACAATATCAATGGAGTTACTCTTCGTGTGCCCAAAGGAAGTATAAACGACTACAAGAATAGCCCATGGGGTAAATTCAAGAATATCAAGGAATATTAAGCCTCTCACCCCAAGCACACCAAACACAGAATGTGATTGTGTGATAAAGATTGCTAAATGAGTTTACAATACAAATACACTTTATTAAAACACCAAACATTATGAAAAAGAATTGGTTTTATTTATTCATGTTGATGGCCATCACAGCGATGCCATTGACTTCGTGTGAAGAAGAAGAGCAACCTAAGCCCCAAGTAATACAACAGCACGACCCAAACTCAGACTCAGACCAGTCTGAGATTACCGCTTATGATGCAATGGAGTGGTTGCAGAATAGCCTCGTGATAGTGGATGAAAACGGCGAAGTAATCCGTAGAGTATATGGTAAGCCCCTGGACGAATCTCAGCCAGATGTTATCTCTGTATCGGTTGCAGATTATGCAGCAGCCGAAAAGCTATTCCTAAGCTGGGTGGCTACCGGTAAGGAGGCTACTAAGGTGGAGGGCGGTTATGACTACAACCTCACAGATGCTGAAGGTAATGCGCAAGGCGGTGTCTTGTTCCGTGCCGTAGAGGGCGAGGGTGGCGTGATTGCCCGCATGACTTTAAAAGAAGGTACAAACCTGAAGCAGATATCTGAAGTTCAGTTTATTGCCACTGAGCTATGGCCCGAAAATGACGAGATTCCTGTATACAAAAAAGGTGAAATATACGAATTTTCGATGCAAACAATTTTACGCTTCGGCAAAGGACGTGGTGATTGGACTCCGTTGGGATATGTCGTTAGGGATTTTA
Organism: Bacteroidaceae bacterium; assembly: GCA_045613565.1. Classification (GTDB taxonomy): domain Bacteria; phylum Bacteroidota; class Bacteroidia; order Bacteroidales; family Bacteroidaceae; genus Physcousia. Next base: position 15,638 of record JAZLBF010000035.1, on the reverse strand, counting down.
GTATATATACTCGTGGCGATAATAGGGAGTTCTACTGTATTCAAGGTAATGACAATGGTCAAGAGGGAATTTTGGTGTGCCTCAGTGATGATGAGGGAGACTCTGATATTTGGGATCTCGAGACTATAGATTATTATGCTACGGCAGAAGAGTATTATACAAGTCCTGACAAAGTCTATGGACTTTTCGCTTCTGTTTCAGAGGCTGAAAAGGTGTTGGCTATATATAACGCAGACAAAGATGCCTGGAAAAAAATGCTCAAGATAATGGATGAAAGAGGACATTACTGGAGCCCTCGCCATTGGCCAGTAAACGTAGGAAATTCAGAGTTCCTGCTCAACAGCTTTGATTCCGAAGACGAAAAAAAGAGAACTAAGTTTAAATGCCTGGACCTTGATTCTCACCCAGGCGAAATAAACTATGTTAAAACAAATAGCAGCTTATTTTGGTACAGATACATACTTGTTCGTATCATACCTCCTGCAACTGTTTAATTATATTGGACATCCTGCAACAGGCACTGCCACATGCACATTAATATAGTTCCTCCATACTCAGAGTAATTAATAATCTATAAGTGATTCAATAAAATTGTTTATGAAGAAGAATTGTTTTTATTTATTCCTATTGATGGCAATCACAGTGATGCCATTGACTTCGTGTGACAAAGAAGAAGTGCCCACTCCCAACGAGGAGAATCTGCATGACCCCACGTCTGACGCTGACCAGACACCTGTCACTGGATTCGATGCTCTGGAGTGGCTGCAGAGCAACCTGGCTGTTATTGACGAAAATGGCAATGTAGCAAGAAGAATCTATGGCACTCCCCTTGATGCTTCTAAACCCTCGGTGCTTTCTGTTCCTGTTGATAACCTGGAAGGTGCAAAGGCAACATTCCTCAACTGGATTGCTCCTGGCAAGGAAGCAACAGAGGTAGAAGGCGGTTATGACTACAATCTCACCGACGCCGATGGTAATGCCCAAGGTAGCGTATCATTCCGTGCTATAACAGACGAGGACAACGTAATAGCTCGCATGACTGTTGCAGCAGGTACTGACCTTAAGCAGGTTAGCGAAGTAAATTTCATCAACAATGATGTATGGCCCGAAAATGCAAAGATTCAAAGATACTACTCTGGCAGGACATACAAGCTAAAGGCAGAAGACTATACATGGAATTACATTCGTACACCTAGAAGTAGGTCTATACCTATTGGTGGTCAGTGGGGCTCAGACGGCTACGATATCACAGTACGTGTAGATGCTCCAAAAAGAGACCTTGAATTTATGTGTATTCAGGGTAATGGCAACGGACAAGAGGCAATTCTAGTATGGCTCTGCCCCGATGAGGATGATGTATATAATTTTGGTCGTATAGAAACTACCAGACACCCAGAAGTAAAACATTACGTTGAACAAGCTGTCTATAAAAAGCTTCCATCTGTTGTAGAAGCTCAGAAGGTACTGAATTTCTATAATGCGAACAATGAAACTTGGAATGGTTTCCTCAAGGAGATGGATTTTAGAGGCTACAAATGGAGCGCTACCACTGGTATTTGGAATTATGCAACTTGCAATGCCGAGTTCATCCTTAACAGCTACAATGCATCTACAAAGAAAATCAAGTGTCTAGACCTTGATGACCCTGTGGGCAAGATATGTGATGTAGCAAGTGATAGCTATAACAATTACCGCTACATGCACATCCGTGTTTTCCCTCCTGCAACTAACTAATAGTAAGATATTATGGCGTGGCCTCTCAGCGAAGCTAGCCAAAAAATGACCGTTATCAAGTAATTGTGATAATACTTTTACATATAATTAATCATAATAACAACTTAAAATCACTAACAATTATGAAAAAGAATTGGTTTTATTTATTCCTGTTGATGGCCATCACAGTGATGCCATTGACTTCGTGTGACAAAGAAGAAGTGCCTCAGCCCAATGGAGAGCTAAAGCACGACCCTGAATCTGACGCAGACCAATTGGCTGTGACAGGCTACGATGGTTTGAATTGGTTGCAAAGCTGTATTGCCGTAGTAGATGAGAATGGTGAAGTGATCCGCAGAATTTACGGTAAGGCACTCGATGAGTCTAAACCAACGGTTCTCTCCGTTTCTGTCAGCTGTTTTGCAGATGCTGAAAAAATCTTCCTCAGTTGGGTGGCACCTGGTAAGGAAGCAACAAAGGTTGACGGTGGTTACGACTATGAGCTCACTGATGCCAAAGGCAATGTGCAAGGTAGCGTTTCGCTTCGTGCCGTAGAGGGCGAAAACGGTGTGATTGCTCGTATGAGTGTAGCTGAAGGTACAAACTTGAAGCAAGTTTCTGAAGTGAATTTCATCGACCATGAATTATGGCCAGAAAATGCTGAATATCCTATCTACAGAACAGGTTATACCTACGAGTTTTCATTTAGGCGTATATATTGGTCTCCTTCCACTCAACCAAACCAAACATATATTTGTAAACCGCTGACAAAAAAAGAATTATTCTATTGTATCCAGGGCAATGTTCCCGGACAAGAAGCCATCCTTATTTGGATTTCTCCAGATTATAATGTGGAATTTACAAATGTACCTGCAAGTGCGTATGTTGATTGCAAAGTGACGAATTTTCTTCCCTCTGAGGCAGAAGCTAAAAGGGTGCTTGAAGTCTTTAACAAAATGGACAAAAGCAGCTGGGATTACATGTTGAACAAAATGGATAAATTAGGTTTTCAGTGGAGTTCTCAAAGTGGTGGGTACACTACTGGCGACGATGAATTCTTGCTCAACAGTGTTAGTGATGGAGGCTTTTGGGGGCCGCTCATCAAATGTTTGGACCTTGATAGCAGACCTGGTGAGATTTGCGATGTGATGGTCAACGGGTTTATAAAATATAGATATATGCATATTATCGTTATTCCTGCTTCACGTTGGGAGTTGTTGATTTAATTCATGTGCATTAAGAGGGCTCATATATAACGCTATTCATATCCTCCTTCTGCACCTTGCTAACGGGGTGCTCGAAGGAGGATATTAGGTATATTCTAAATTCCCGCAGAACTAAATAACGAATTGTTTAACGCTCAAAAATCTACGAAATTGAAACGATATTGGACTTTTTTGCTTGTCGCTGTTTCTCTTTGCTGTGTTCTACTAACAGGATGCGAGAAGGCGGAACCTATTGACCCATTCACCCAACAAGTGGAGGTGGTGTTTTCTCCTGGAGGTGTAGGCGACCAGGGGTATAACGACAATATTTTGGCTGGACTTCAACAGGCTTCTGTCAAATATGGCTTTACACTAGCCATTCATATGCCTCAGGAAAAGGAACAGGCAAAGGACATCTATGAGGAGTGGAGAGAGCATCAGTTGGACGACAACTGTAACAGAGCATTGTTCATCTTCTCTGGTAGCGAATATGAGTATTTGCTGGATTCACTTACTCTGCCAGCAGATGAGAGAATGGATGTCTTGATGTTTGAAACGAAGCGGGAGGTGGAAGGCATCTACACATTCTGCGTAGGCACCTATGCTGCTAGTTACTTGGCAGGAGCAAGTAGTGTGTTTGAGGAAACTGAGGACAAGGCGCAAAAGGCACTAGTGATAGCAGCCAATCCTCACGACAAAAGTGTCAAGCGCTCTGTGGATGGATACAGAGATGGATATCTGGCTGCTGGAGGCAATGCATGTGATGTACTATATCTGAGTGACCATCAAGATGGTGGATACAACATGCAGGATAATGCCTACAAAATGTGTATGGAAAGGAAAGGCGAGTATATGTATTACTTCTCCGTGGCTGGTTCGTCAAACAAGGGTGTGTACCGTTTCTCGCGCGAAACCCTGGATTTTGTGGTGGGAATGGACCGCGACATGAGTGCCTTTGCCCATATGATGTTGTTCTCGGTGGCAAAACATATGGACAGGGCTGTAACAGATGTCATTGGTGCTTTGATTAAAAATAGGGAGATACCTTATCATCAGAACTTCACATACTTATCAGGGTATGAAGAACTGGTCTACGCACAAAAGCAAGTGGTAAATTACTTGCCAAATATTTCTGAACTTAAAAAACATATTGTTGAGATAGAGCAAGCCTATGAAGAAGCTAATCAATAATCTATTCGTCATACTTGCGCTTGTGGGATTGTGTCTCTCATGCGAGGAATCTCCAGTAATAGTAGAGCCCACGGACTTGGAGGAAATTAGAATAGCCGTGGTGCTGCCTCAGAAGGACCGTGAATCCTTGTGGAACAACTCGCTCAAGTGGGCGGCAGAAAATATACAAAAAGCCAACGTGGGGCTAAAGGTTGTCTATGAATGGTATGACGAAGAGAAGGTAAATCTGACCGAATTGGGAAAGACTCTATCTGAGCGCGAGGACATCAAGAGTATCATCGGATGCAATGTCTCTGCCAATACACAGCAGTTGGCCTTTGCCCTAGCGAGAAAGAAGAAAAACATCAAACCTTTGTTTACCTTCTCCACCTCGCAAGAGTTGCCCCGTATCTTCGGACATCGAGGCTTTCTCTGGGGATTGTGCGAAACGGACATCTCGCAGAGCGAAATACTCCTCTCTAGCCTATCTTATGAGACAGTCGATATCAAGAAAGTAGCACTGCTGGCATCGGAGGATATCTATGGCCAGACGTTTGTTGATTGGTTTGCATTTCAGGCGGTAGAGCTTGACATGCAACCCGTGTGCGTACTGACCTACAAGAATGCCAACGAACTACAATCACGTTTGGAAGAAATCACACAAAGCGGAACCGATGCCTTGGTGTGCGTACCTGCTGCCGTGAATGACGTGCTGACAGTAGGCAATTACATAGATAAATGGAACGAGACTTGCTCGTACGAAGATGCTATCATCGTAAAATTCTCGGACAAGGCGCACAATAAAGCCATACTGAACTCTGACCTACCTATGCATATACTAACGGGGGTGGCGCCATCTAGCGACCCAGGTTCGGGCTTTAGTGTCTCATACGAAACACTCTATGGCCGCCTACCTTACAATGGCGAGGCTGAAGTCTATGATGCAGTACTTATTACAGCATTAGCCTCTGTGTGGGCAGAGAAAAATCAGGTGGAAGACTTAAATAGTGCCATCTCTGTATTGCTCAATGAGCATAGCCAGACGCAAGGTGGTTGGACTTCGGGCATGATACACAATTATTATCATCAGGTGATGAGGGGCGAAACTCCTGCCATCAGTGGTGCTACTGGATTGCTCGACTTCAATTCTGAATACTACACCACCATACGCTCCACCACTTATGCCCATTGGATGGTGTATCAGGGCAAGATGGTCATCATCGACTACTATAGTCGCAATAGCGGTGGACACTCGTCTTCGCCTGTGGCAGCATGGGAGTGGAAGAAGCAGCACGTGCAAGACATTGGTGGTAACGACACACAGATTAATTATCCAGAACTGCATGACAATTATGCCGTGCTGATAGCATCCTCCGAGAAGTGGAAGAATTATCGTCATCAGGCTGATGTACTTGGCTTCTATCATTATCTAAAAAATCATGGTTATGACGATGACCATATCATCATGATTATGGCAGATGACATAGCCTACAACGAACGCAATATCTTGCCAGGAGTAGTGCGACGCGAGCAGATGGGTATCAACCTCTACCAAGATGTGCAGATAGACTACCGATTGGGTAATCTTACTCTAGACAACCTCAAACAGATACTAACAGGCAAGCCCTCCGAGGAATATCCCATAACCCTGGCTAGCACAGCGAGCGACAACGTTCTCTTCTTTTGGAGCGGACACGGCACACAAGAGGGTTGGGATTGGAAAGATATGGAAACGTTGGAACCCAGCTTTGCCAAGACCATGTTCTCAGAAATGGAGTTCCGTAAGATGTTTGCCATCATCGAGACATGTTATTCAGGTGCCGTTGCACAAGAATGCACTGGCATCCCAGGCCTCCTGATGATGACTGCTGCCAATCCCTATGAGCCCTCCAAGGCAGATGCCTTTGACGACGAGCTGCAGGTTTACCTCACCAACACCTTCACCTCGTCCATACTCACGCAACTGGAGCGCTACCCCACTACCACTATATACGACCTCTATCATCATGCCTTTGACAAGACGCTGGGCTCTCACGTGATGATTTACAACTCTGACTACTATGGCAATCTATACCTTAACGGTGTGGGTGAATACTTTAAAACAAATAATAATTGACTACCATATTGTAGCTAAAACAAACTCTTTTTACACGATGAAGAAATATATGAGATTTGCACTTGCAAGTGCCTTCCTTTTCATGACAATGATGTCATGCGAAACCAAGAACGCAGAGAATCAAGCCACTGAGGTTGTTAGCACAGAATTGTTGCGTACTAGCCAAAGTTGGAACGGAACAGAACTTCCCGACTATCCTCAAGGAAAACCCGAAATGATAGCAATGAAATACGTCATCCCTGCAGGCAAGAAATTAGGATGGCATCATCATGTAGCCATGAACCATGGTGTGCTAGTACAGGGAGAGCTTACCATCATTGGTATTGACGGCAAGAAGAAAGTATTGCACGCAGGAGAAGTTGTGGTGGAAATGGTAGACGAAATACACCATGGCCAAAACTGTGGCACCGAACCCGTTGTCCTCTACATGTTCTACCTCTCACAAAAAGACAAACCCCTAACTGTACAACATCCAGAAATACCGATGGAGTGAGAAAAGCGGAAAAGGGAATGGAACTAGAAAAGTACTAAGTCTGAAGTGCTTTCGCGGTTTTGCAATTCCATTTCGTACTAAGTCGGAAATGCTTTCGCAGTTTTACAAATCCATTTCGTACTAAGTCCGAAGTGCTTTCGCAGTTTTGCAATTCCATTTCGTACTAAGTCGGAAATGCTTTCGCAGTTTTACAATTCCATTTCGTACTAAGTCGGAAATGCTTTCGCGGTTTTGCAATTCCATTTCGTACTAAGTCGGAAATGCTTTCGCAGTTTTACAATTCCATTTCGTACTAAGTCGGAAATGCTTTCGCAGTTTTACAATTCCATTTCGTACTAAGTCGGAAATGATAATCCACAAATTCTATAAATTAAGGTAATAACAAACGCCAGCTTAGTTTAGAACTAGGCTGGCGCTGTTATATTTGATATCGTTGTACTCGTTAAACTAAATTACTTTCTATACAAACCAATACCAATCTTTAGGCCTGCGTTGGTACCGTTTTTGAAATCATTTAGAGCAAAGTCGGCATAAAGAGCAGGCTCGATGCTTACCTTATTGCTTAGATAGAAGGTATAACCTACCTGAGGACTAAGTTGAATGAAATTAGCTGCTGTTCCTGCGTGCTCGAACTGAACACCACAACCAAGATTCAAGCCATTCTCAGCGAAAGAGTAACGCACGCTGGGCTTGATATGGAAACTATTGGCACCACCTTGATGAGTATAACCCACGCTACCACCAATCATCAAACCATCGCTAACGAAATGACCATATTCACCAGATACTCCTAGAGTAAAGTGGCCCTTAGTGAAACCTATGCCAAGACCTGTGAGCGAAGCATTAAGATAATGTGTACCCTTCTCAAACTGTGCCTTAGCACCAATGGTAATAGCTGCCATGAGCAGAATCATAAAAATCTTCTTCATAAGAAATGAATCGTTGAGGTTTTGTTTATTGTTTCTATTTGTTTTTGATCATTAAATATCACTTATTCAAGTTTTCACAAGCAAAAGTACAACTTTTTTTCTTACCTTTGCCCACATGAAAGGTATTTTAACATTTTTTTTAGCATTATGGTGCTGGTTGGCATGCGCCACCCCCAAATATGAAGTGCGTGCCGTGTGGCTAACGACCATTGGTGGTCTGGATTGGCCTAAGACCAGAGCAAATACTGATGAGGGCAGAAGAGCTCAGCAACAGGAGTTGTGCAATATACTAGACAGATTGCAACAGGATGGTATTAATGCCGTATACCTTCAGACACGTATCAGGGGTGGCGTGATATACCCTTCTGAAATTGAGCCATGGGATGGTGTGCTAACGGGCCAGTATGATAAGCACCCTGGATATGACCCCTTGCAATTTGCCATAGACGAATGTCACAAACGTGGTATGGAGTGCCATGCATGGGTGGTAACAATACCTGCATTCAAGATTCCCGATGCCAAGGCCTTGGGAAAGAAATCGCTGATATATACCAATCCACAATTGTTGTACAAGAAGAACGGTTCGTACTATATGGACCCTTCGTTGCCTGGCACAGGCAACTATTTGGAACGCATCTGCCGCGAGATAGCAAGCAAATATGAAGTCGATGGTATTCACTTTGACTATATCCGTTATCCAGAGAAGACGGCGAAAAACAAAGAGGACTGGCGACGTGACAATATCACTCGCATAGTTCGCCAACTGTATAATGCCATCAAGGAAGAGAAGCCCTGGATAAGAGTGTCTTGTAGCCCTGTGGGCAAGTACAGAGATGTAGCCAGATACTCTGCCAAGGGATGGAATGCCTACAACGCTGTGTATCAGGATGCAGTACTTTGGTTGAAGGAAGGCATTATGGATATGCTATCGCCCATGATGTACTTCAAGGGGGACCATTTCTTCCCCTTTGCTGCTGATTGGCAAGAGCAAAGCCATGGCAAAGTCATCGCTCCTGGTTTGGGAATATATTTCCTTGACCCCAAGGAGAAAGACTGGGACCTAACCGAAGTGACCCGCGAATTGCAATTCATTCGTCAAATGGGTATGGGCGGAGCTGCTTACTTCCGCACTCAATTCCTCCTAGACAACGTGAAGGGATTGGAAAAATGGGTGAGCAACTATTACTACACCGCACCAGCCTTGATGCCTCCATTGAAGAACGACAGAGAGTACCCTGCTACCGTAGCACGTACTCCACGATATGTCCTCTATGCCTCGGACACCTATCCCGTGGACATTACCAACCCCGAAAATATTGTAAGGGTATATTGGGGCAAGGTAGAGTACAATAGCCTGATGGCACGCCTCTTTGGCAAGCACATGGTGGTTACTACCCTAGATGACTTTGGCAACGAATCAGAGCCTGTGGAAGTTAAGTGAAAACGGGAAGGTAAAAACGGAAAGGGCATACCTGAAACTCTATAAACTGAGAGCTGTGAGCAAATCATATCGCAATATAATACTTATCAGAATCGCACTACTAATCTGTGGTGCGGTTTTCTGTTTTCACGGCTCAATTAGGGCGCAGGACCTTCTACCACGCTCTAATCCCGAAGCTGAGGGATTGAGTAGCATACACATCCAGGAATTCTTCGACACGTTGATGCAAGACCAACGCACCGAAATACATTCGTGCATAGTGATGCGACACGGCATGGTTATATCCGAGCTATATCCCAAGCCCTGGCGCAAGGATTACAGACACACCACCTACTCTATCTCCAAGACCTTCACCTCGGTGGCCGTGGGTATGTGTATAGAAGATGGACTCTTGGCCCTCAATGACACCATTGGCAAATTCCTGGATATACCTCCACATGCATCCAAAAGCATACGTCTCATCACCGTGCGCGACCTGCTCACCATGCAAAGTGGCATACCAGTAGATACCAAAATGAGGATACACGAAACTCAATGGCTCCGTGCATACCTTTCTAAGAAACCCACCTCTGCTCCAGGCACACGATGGGCATACGATAGCATCATGTCGTACCTGCTTTCTGCCATAGTACAGAAAGTCACAGGACAAACACTAATGGTATTTCTTCAAGAAAGACTTTTCCATCCCCTTGGTATCACTGATGCCCTTTGGGAGGAAAGCCCCGAAGGCATCAACTGTGGCGGATGGGGACTATACCTCCGTCCTGAAGCCATGAGTATGCAAGGACAGTTGCTTCTCAACCAAGGAACATGGATGGGAGAACAAATAGTTCCCTTGTGGTGGGTGAAGGAAATGATGAAGCCACAAACCTCCAACGGACGATACAGTTACCATATATGGCAAACCCTGTATCCAGGTTGGGCCGAGGCAAACGGAGCCTACGGACAATACATCTTCATTATCCCCGAGGCTGACATGGTAGTGAGCATGACACAATGTACTGGTAAGCGCGCTCCTATACAAGAGTGGATTAAGAGTATGCTAGTGGATAAATGTCAATCTGAGGCTCTGCCACAAAATGATTTAACAATCTCGTATGACGATTATACCCTACCCCTTGCCAAGGGAGAGAAGACACATCACTCACATCCGAATGGTGAATGGCTTTCACTTGACAAGAACCCGCTAAATTGGAACTCTCTAAGCATCCGTGAAAGCGGTGACACATTGCTTCTTAACATCACTGATACACAAGAGAAGGCATACACCATCACCCTAGGTCATGGCAAATGGATAGAATCTGAGATTAGTGCTCTACCCTACTACAATCCTCCATTCCAGGGAAATTTCAGTAACTTACCCACCTCCTGGCATGTAGCAGGTTCGTATGGCTGGACAGATATCCATACCCTAAACATCGAACTTCATTGGGTAGACTGGCTCACAAGTGCTTCCTTGGAGATACGTTTTTCTGAGCAAGGTAAAACTATCATCTCCATCATACCTCACGACACAGGAAATAAAGTGCAAATAATGACCAAATAATCCTACTGTTACCGATAGAGGAACGCAAAATGGCCAGGGATATCGCCTGTACGAACCTTCCACTTGAGAATTCCCTCGGAGGAATAATAAAACAATGTGCCTGGACCTAGATAATTGCGAGCATCAGCAATAAGGATATCACGCGAAATAGGATGGACAGCAATGGCGTAAGGTGAGATAATGTCTTGGTCTGTACCATCAATGATTAAGTTGGAATTAACAACCGAAGCAGTACGTGTGTCAACAATAGCATAAGTATGGGCGCGTGGCTCAGTGACATAAGAGAAATCATTGCTCAAGACATACAAAGAATCACCCACAAGTACCATATCATACACAGGAAGTCCTTGCTCTTGAGACAGAAGTACAGGCTTCACAATGGGATTCTCATCTAGATTTGAGATGCAGAAGAGAGCACTTGACTGGTCATAATAATTACCCAAAGAGGATACCCAAAGTTTTCCTGAAGCATCCCCAATGATTAATTTGAGATTCGGAGCAACGGAAATGCGTTTTTCTTCGCAAAAAGTCTCCAAAGAGATGACGGAAATGGTATTATCGTAATTGGGATACAAATAACCACCACTATTGGCAACATATATTTTATCGCCTACGATATCAAGTCCCTCTGGTTGATAACCCACTATACAAGTATCTACCTTCTCCAGGGTAGCGGTATCAATCTTTACAACTAGGCCCAACTGGCTATGTAAAAGGTCGTCAACGATAGGACCTGCAAAACTGGTAACATAGGCATATCCCTGATGAAAGCACATATGACGAGGGTTGTCAATATCTACCTGACCTATACGACGTGCGGAGGAAGACTCCATCACCTCTACCTTGTTGCTACCATTAACCATGGCCCATAGCCTAGAACCATAAATCTTCAAGGAATTACCTATATCACCTAAACCCATCACAACTGATGGATTGGTAGCAGAGTAAATATTGTGGGTATAGGTAGCAGTTGTATAGTCATAGAAGTCAAGCGTACTCTTATTGCTCGGATAAGTGCCTTCGTTCAGAAGATAAAATCCTTGAATCGGGCTATCTTCTATAACCTCTCCTACCCAGTCTTGCTCTGAAGGCCATATTACAATGTCTTGACGACAAGAGCCAAGACATAGCACAGAGGCACATGCCAAAATGATTAGAATGTATGTTTTTATCTGATACATCATCATGAAAGTCTATTTAGAATTCTACCTTCAGAGTACCCTTCCAATTACGTCCTGGCATGGGATAATTTTGGATAACATCGTATTGTAGATTGAAGATATTGTTGCATTCTAAAGCAAGAGTAAGTTTACACTTCTTGAATCGCATACGATAAGTTGCAGAAAGGTCGTGAGTGTACCATGGTTGCTCATAATTCTCACGTGTATTCACACTGGTATGGTAGCGTTCGCCTACATAGACGAAGGAGTAATTGAGACCAATATCCTTCCAACTAAGATTACCGGCTACACTACCACTATGCCATGGCACATAGGCTATCTGCTTGCCATAGGTACCATAATAGGAATCATTGTCTGAAGGGTCTGTACGATCGGTTGCCGACTGATATGTATAATTAAGGCACATCAGCAGATGCCAATCACGATGAAGGCGCAGAGCCGTCTCTGCCGTTGCTTCAAAACCTACGATGTGAACCTTACCCACGTTCATCATCTTCCATCTGTATTGTCCAGAACCTTTGGGGATGGCCACAATCTTATTGTCAACTATATTAAAATAGCCATCTGCCTTTAGTTCTATATGTCGGAATAAACCACTATACCAATCATGAGCATAGATAAAACCTAGGTCCCACTGATGTGTATTCTCTGGTTTAAGATTAGAATTTCCCACCTCTGTATAATACATATCATTAAAAGTAGGAAGTCGGAAGATAGACTTGTAAAATGCCCTCAGAGAGAGGTCATCGCTATCATAAAGAGGTTTGTATGAAAAATAGACGGCGGGGGTCCAACGACTAGTTGTTTTGTGTACTTTATCATCAGTTATTCCCATCGTTGTACAATCCCATACATTGGTACCCAACAAAGATGCCATTACTCGGAACCTACTATACTCATATTGTGTAGCAAGTGCCGTGAGCAAGGTGTGGCGTTGAGGATATGGGAAATTAGCAAGCGATGCAGAAAGAGTGTTGTACTGATAATCAGCAGAAACATTAACTTGCCAATTAGACAATATTTCATAGTAATGAGCTGTGCTGAGATAGAGTTCTTTCTGATTGAACCTATTGTCTTGATACATCAATGCTGGGTCTGGATTAAGATATCGCATACGATCAAGAGCAAATTTACCGCTCACTTGGAATTTGTACTTGTCCGAAACAAATTTCGACCAATTTCCTTGTAAAAAGAAGTTTTTGTCCCATTGACGTTGGGCATGCTTCCACACATTATTAACAATGGCACCTGGTATGCCACGTTCGGAATCATAATAATATGCCTTGGCATTCCACGTGCCATCTGTGGTATTGCCAAAAATGGTTGCTTCCAAACGATAACTCTGTATATCTCCATTCTGACGAACAGCAATAGTATCCCATGCTACCTCACCAGAAGGAAGGACACGACGGTATCTGAATTTGTATTTACCTGAAGCATCAGTAAAATCTGCACTCACACTACTTGTGATACGATTATTCCAACGCTGTTCCCATACAATGGAAGGATTAATCAAACCAAAACTTCCTCCTCGGAGAGTGGTACGCAGATTATAGTTCTTGCCTTCTTCAAAACTGGGTCTACGAGTACGAATGTAAACTGAACCAGATGTTCCGTAGTCTCTCGCTGGTTGAAAAATCTGTGCCTTCTGACCATTGTAGAGAGCTATTTCTTCTATGTTATCAAGAGAGAAACGACCTAAATCAACAAGTCCGTTTTGGGCATTACCCAATTGTATGCCATCGTAGAACACACCCATGTGATTGGTTCCCATACTACGAACATCAATTGTTTTAAGACCTCCGACACCTCCATAGTCTTTGATTTGAACTCCACTGAAATAGCGCATTGCATCGGCCACGGATAAGGATGAGAGAGATTCTAGTCTTTTACCACTTAAACGCTGACTAGGAACTATCTCATCACGACGCTGACCATATACACTTACCTCGGAGATAAGGCTAACGGTATCAGCATAATCATATGCATGCATTTGCTCAGTATTTGAGCTAGCAGAGTGCACATGAATGGGTATAACAGAGTCCCTCTCCTGAGCAAAGGTCAAGAGAGGGAATATTATACTGAGTACTATAATAATACTCCTTTGAATCATTTCTTATGGCGATTAGCTCTCTGTCGGCGAATATCAGCCTTCTTCTTAGCAGCACCGCTTCCATGAGCACCAGTGATGTACTGCTTTTTCTTGGCCTTGGTCTTTACCTTTTCAGGTTCACGAGGGTTCTTCTCCTTCTTGGGACCTCCCTTGAAGGTGATACCACCACCCATGATGACAGCATCTATATCGTCTCCACCAAACATGTTCATAGCTTTACAATAGGAAAGTTGAAAACGCGAATCGGGAAGGTACTACCCTATTTTCCCGTTTTCCCCTTTCAGTTTTACGTTTTATTAATGATGGAACAAACGCACACCAGTGAATGCCATAGCAATGCCGTACTTGTCACAAGTATCAATAACATGGTCATCACGTACACTACCACCTGCCTGAGCTACATACTGAACACCACTCTTGTGAGCACGTTCGATATTGTCACCGAAGGGGAAGAAAGCATCACTACCTAGGCACACATCGGTATTCTGTGCCAACCACTCCTGCATCTCCTGCTCGGAAAGAGGCTCGGGGCACTCAGTGAAGAACTTCTGCCATTCGCCATCACGCAAAACATCCTCACGCTCGGGGCCAATATAAATATCAATGGTATTGTCTCTGTCGGCACGACGAATACCAGGAACGAAAGGCAAGTTCATTACCTTGGGATGCTGACGCAACCACCAAATGTCTGCCTTGTTTCCAGCCAAACGTGTACAATGGATACGGCTCTGCTGACCAGCACCAATACCAATTGCCTGACCATCCTTAACGTAACATACACTATTACTCTGAGTGTACTTCAAAGTAATAAGAGCAATTACCAAGTCACGACGAGCCTCATCGGTAAATGTCTTATTCTGAGTAGGAATATTCTCAAACAAAGCGGGGTCAGCAAGGTCTATCTCATTGCGGCCCTGCTCAAAAGTAATACCAAAGCACTGCTTGCGCTCAATGGGAGCGGGTACATATTCGGGATCTATCTGAATAACATTGTAAGTACCCTTGCGCTTTGCCTTCAACACCTCGAGAGCCTCAGGAGTATAACCAGGAGCAATAACACCATCACTTACCTCACGATTGATAAGTCGAGCAGTAGCCTCATCACATACATCACTCAATGCAATGAAGTCTCCGTAAGAACTCATACGGTCTGCACCACGAGCACGAGCATAAGCTGATGCAATAGGTGTCAATGGCAATGGAGCATCGTCCACAAAGTATACCTTCTTCAATGTATCACTCAAAGGCAAACCTACAGCAGCACCAGCAGGACTTACGTGCTTGAAACTAGCAGCAGCAGGAAGACCAGTAGCAGCCTTAAGTTCGCGTACCAATTGCCATGAATTAAATGCATCCAAAAAATTGATATAACCAGGACGGCCATTCAATACTTCAATAGGCAATTCTCCTTCTTCCATATAAATTCTGGAAGGTTTCTGGTTGGGGTTACAACCATACTTCAATTCGAGCTCTTTCATGTAATATAATGTTTTTAAACTTATACCTATAATGCAAATTCCATTAAGACATTTATGTACAAAAACACAAAAAGCCACCCCTCTATCTAAGGAAGGAGTGACAATTTGGATTTTGTGGAGCTGGAGGGGATTGAACCCTCGTCCAAACAGGGACATCCCATGCTTTCTACACGCTTATTCCGGACTTCGGTTGTAGGGAAGCGACAAGACCCGGACCACCAATCGCAACCTTAGCATCTAAGAATTTCATCAC
>JAZLBF010000034.1:0-184381 GCA_045613565.1 Bacteroidaceae bacterium | reverse complement strand
GGCGTTGGAGTTTTTCTGGATTGGCAACAATGCTTAGAATTGTCTTGATGTATTATCTTAATATTCAAAGCTTTTTTAACAAACCGGATGAAGACCTTAAATTAATGCTTTTGAAAGCAGCAGAACCACCACCAGAGTATTTAATAAAGTCTTAAGGGGGCTTATCTACAGAAAAATGCCTCCCAGCTTGTGTATTTCAGCAAGTTGGGAGGGTAGGTTCGTGTTTACCGGACAGTAATAAATTATTATAGATACAGCGAAAGATATAGTTCTTCAAATCCTTTGTCTTTTCAACTATTCCTGGAGTATGGCATAAGTTAAGGAAAAGGTCCTGTAAAAGGTCTTCGGCTTCATCTGTATTACCCAAGAGGTAACATGCATAACGAAAGAGATTTTGCTTTTCTGCCTCCATCACTTGAGCTATAATATCTTGTATCTTTTCTTGCCTCATTGTTTTATTTTCAAGATCAATATTTCTTGTTTTTCCTACTATTAAGAGAGAAAAACTGAAAGAAAGATTTAACGAAGTTATAGTTTTTTTTCCACTTTACAATATAAATCATTAAGCAAACTAAATTGTGAATGGGAAATTGAAGACTTTTATGACTCAAACTTAATATATGGCATTTGAGTATATAATAGATTATTTGCTCGAAAACAGACTTTTAATTAGCACTTTAGGTAAACTATATATGCAAATATAAATAAAGCGAGATATTATAACCTCTCTATACATGGAAGCGAATGAGCATTTGTTCTCATTCGCTTTCATAATATTATTCAATAAGTTAAGGACGGGAAAATTAAGCTAAAGAAGAGGCATACAATTAAACACAATTATTAATAGAATTTAAACCTCTATATTCAACGTTGTGTTCCTACTTCGACTTTATGGACTTTGCTTTGCTCTCCTGTTCCTTTGCCGCCTGCTCTTTGAGCCTTGCTTGCTCGGCAAGGGCGGCTTGTTTGCGTATAGCCTTTTCATAGGTTTCCACATCTTCTCGCATCTGCTCAATCTTTTGGGTATCTCTGTTGAGTTCAAAGATGTCCTCCAATGCGGCTATCTGTTCAGCCGATGCATCGCCTTTCATCTTGATGTAACGGTATTTAAGGTCATTATCATCCCTCTGAACATTTGGTCTTGATAAGTGGTAAATCGAAGAAATACTTCCTGCAACTACAGCGATAAACATTGAGAAGAGTATCCAAAATTCCTTGGTGTACAAAGCAATTGAGAATCTCTTTTCATTAATATTGTGCTTTACTTTATCTCATCCATCTTGTCGATAGCCTCTTCAAGCTGCTGTTTTACTCCCTCAAAGTCGCGCTGATCCTGCTCACTGATGCCATCCATTCGTTTGTTTATCTTGCCTTATTCATTGGCAACGAAGCCTGCGAGTCTGTTGGTGTTAGCATCATAATAATCCTTGTTTTCTCTGTTGCCATTCTCGATTAACTCCATAATGGGTGTTAAATCTAAATTGGCATTTACTGTTTGTTCTGTTCGTTGGCTCTTGCTGATGGTCAGCAACTCTTCCAACATTGCGATGATGATTGAATTATTTTCCTGCATATTCTTCTGTTTTTAAGTGGTTAATGATTAGAGTTTGAATCCTCTTGTTCTCTTTTTCTTCGGCTTCTGCTGCATCAAGCGGCGTAAATCGGCCTCTTCCTGGCTATCTGCGTCGGGCGAAGATGTGAAATCCAACAAGCCTAAAGAACCGCCGATAAGTTCCGATTCCTTGTTATCGAAATGGCTTATCTGCATATGATGTGGTTCGTATTGTCGCTGATATTCCGCTTGATTATGGCCATTCAGAGCCTTATCAACCTTGGAATAACTGAAACTGCGGTCTATCTTCGAACCGTTGAAGTGGTAGCCATTCTTGAAGAAGATTATACCTTGTACCTCATTGGTGTTACCCTTATACTTGAAGCGAACATCAATGCCTTCGGCTTTCAGCCGTTTCAGCAGTGTAGTCCAATCTGAGCATCGTGCAACCTCCCGTTTGAGAACTTGATATATCTCGTAACGGGTTTTATCCGGCTCTTTCAATCGGTGCGTTTTTATCTGTTCCTTACCGTTTGCGAAGTATAGTCCGTATTTGCGTTCAGTTCCTTGCAGATGCGTTTATTACGGTAACGGTCGTTTCTGTCGCTAATGGTTTTGCCATTATTATCCACCAGATTAAAGGCAATATGAACGTGCGGATGCTCCTTATCATAGTGCCGTCCGATGATATATTGCGTATCACGAATACCCATCTTCTCCATATATTCCCTGCTTATCTGTATCATAAGTTCGTCAGTTAAGCGTGGCAAATCCTGCTTTGAGAAACTGAGTGATATGTGTCCGATGAACTTATCCAATCGTGGATTTAGCCTTGATTGGGCTATAAAACTTCGGGCTATCGTACCGTTATCATTGAACAATACACCTTGACAATCTATTAGCGTGGCTTGCTTCTTCTTGTCGAGGATATAATTTAACGTGAGTTCGACGAATTCACGTTAATTAAATTCTGACCTAGATAGTCCAACATGGGATGACATTAGGTAATATCGTAACACCTAAACTATAAAAATAATAATCTTCGTGAAGGTTTAACAAGTCCTATCACGGAGATTATTTTATTATAAAAGTAGAATTAAAAGCGGTGAGCTGAGTAATCTGAATAATCTGAATGCTCAACACTAACCACGACGCTCCTTAAGGAACTATTTCCAACAGTTCTACTGTGAAGACTAGACATGAGAAAGGAGGAATCTCGCGCTGGTCACGAGCACCGTATGCTAGTTCTTGGGGGATATACAATTCCCACTTAGAACCTACGGGCATCATGGTGAGGGCTTCTATCCATCCCTTGATAACTTGGTTCACGCCAAAGGTGGCTGGTTGACCGCGCTTGTAAGAGCTATCAAATACCTTACCATCAAGGAGGCGACCTTCGTAATGTACCTTTACCTTCTGAGTAGAGGTGGGCACGGGGCCTTCGCCCTTGGTGATAACCTTGTACTGAAGACCGCTGGCAGTTTGCTTCACTTCCTTGTTCTTTAGATTGGCCTTTAGGAAATCCTCACCAGCCTTGCGGTTGGCACCATACTTGCGCTCCATTTGTGTAGTCTGATAATACTCCATCTGCTTATCGACGAGCACCTTTGCCGAGTCTGTGCTTATCTCTGCCTGAATGCCCTGCATAGCCTCTAGGAAGCCACGCACGAATTCCTCGCTACTGAGCTGGGTGGTGCTATCATTGATTTGCTTAGCAAGATTGGGGATGACACGTGTGTTCACATCCTGGCGAATCTCTGCGCCTGTGATGCGTGCCTTGGCCTGAGCATCAGCTTCGGTGAGCTGGCCCTGCTTGAAGCCTTCCAAGAAATATGGCATATACTGAAGGTCTACGCCCTGCTGCTGAATGTACTGGGAGAGACCTTCTGTGGTGAGGCGACCGATGAGATAAGAGAAGGTCTTCACATCGATGGTGTCCACCTTGGCAACCTCTGCCTTCTTGTCCTTCTTGTTCTTTTTCTTTGTTGCTGCCTGAGCAGTAATGCAAGCACTCGCCATAAGTGCTAGTATCAAAAAATACTTCTTCATAGTATAAAATCCAGGGGGAAAAGAAAGAGGAACAAGATGCTAGCGATAGGGGGTATCTCCAACAAATTGTTCCTCAATCGAAAAAGTCTTATGTATTATTCTCCTCTTTGGAATATCTATTACTTACCAACAGATACCAAGTCGATAACGAACACAAGAGTGCTGTAGGGCTTGATAACTGCACCTGCCTCACGCTCGCCGTAAGCCATCTCCTGAGGAATGTAAACCTTCCACTTAGAACCAACAGGCATGTGGGTCAATGCCAATGTCCAACCGGGGATAACCTGGTTACAACGGAATGTCATGGGCTTGTCTGAATCCATGTTGCCATCGAATACGGTGCCATCGATAAGAGTACCCTCGTACTTAACCTTAACGAAGCTGGTATCAGCAGGAATCTGGCCATTACCCTCGGTCAACACCTCATAGTAAACGCCACTCTCCTCAATCTGCTTTACGCCTTCCTTCTTAGCAATCTCAGCCATGAACTCTTCGCCAGCCTTCTTGTTCTCACCATACTGAACCTCCATCTGACGAGCCTTGATTAGGCGCATGTTCTTCTCAGTATAAAGGTTAGCATCCTCCATAGTCATCACCTTAGAATCCTCGGTGGTACCTGCTACGAAACCAGCAACGAAATTGTTCTGACCAACATACAAGCTGCTGTCAGCACCGAAAAGCTCCTGATTTAGACCGGGAACCATCTGAACAGCTAGCTGCTGACCAATCTGCACACCAGCGAAGTATGCCTGCATCTTCTTGTCGTCACCAGCATTTGCACCTTCGTTCAAACCCTTGATGAACTCGTTGAGGTATGTGGTGTCTACACCCATACGCATTACCAAATAATCCTTCAAGCCCTGGCTGTTTGCCATACCGATAGCGTAGCATAGAGAGTCTACATCGCTCTTCAACTCAGCCTTGGGAGTACCATTTGTGCAGCTACCCATTACTAGGGCCATGAAAGCTGCTACAATAACTGAAATCTTCTTCATATTCTAATATTCTTTAAAAAATTGTTTTTACCTTATTATTATAATACTTCTATCAACTCTACGTCGAACACCAATGTTGCATAGGGAGGAATAGATGCACCTGCACCACGCTCGCCATAACCCAATAGGTAGGGGATGTGGAAACGATACTTAGCACCCTCCTTCATTAGCTGTACGCCCTCTGTCCAACCGGGGATAACCTGATTCAAACCAAAATCAGCAGGCTCGCCGCGCTGGTATGAGCTATCAAATACGCTACCATCCGTGAGACGACCTTCATAGTGGCAACGCACCTTGTCAGTAGCCTTGGGGCTCTTGCCTGTACCCTCGGTCAATACCTCGTACTGCAAACCGCTCTTGGTGGTAATCACACCCTCGCGCTTGCCATTCTCCTCCAAGTAAGCCTTGCCTGCTGCAATATTAGCCTGAGCCTCTTCAGCCTGCTTCTTCTCAAAGTACTCGCTCAACATAGTCTGAGCCTCACGAGCTGTCATGTCGGTATCACGACCGTTCATAACATCATCAATGCTGCGAGCGAACTCGTTTACATCAAAATTCTCAATATTCATGCTCTTTAGCTGCTGGCCGATGCCCAAACCAAGAGCGTAACTAATCTTCTTCATATTTCAGATATAATATTATTATGTAATTTTCATTTAGCGAAATCGGGCACAAAGGTATGAAATTTAATGAAGAATAAAGAATGAAAGCGTAAGAATAAAAGTTTTTTTTGTAAATTTGTAGCGTTATTTCAATAAATAAAAATGGCACAGAACCTAAAAATCCGATGCCGGAACAACGGACAAATCATCTGCGTTCCCTTTGGAACCAGTCTGAAGGAATTGTACAATGAGTGCAATTTGGACATGAAACATGGTCCAATGTGTGCTCTGGTTAACAACAAGGTGCAGGGTATGAACTATAGATTCTACAACTCGAAAGATGTGGAATTTCAGGACATTACCACCACACATGGCATGCGCACCTATACCCTGAGTCTTTTCTTTGTTTTGGCTAAGGCGGTGGAGGACCTCTACCCCGGCGGAAAACTAATCATCGGAGCTCCCGTGAGCCACGGATATTTCTGCGAACTGCGCATTGGTCGCGAGGTGACCCAAGAGGATGCTAGTGCCATACATCAGCGCATGCTGGAGATAGTGCAGAGCGATGAGAAGATACACCGCCTGCAGTGCCCCAGAGAGGAGGCAATAGAACTATTCCGCGCAAAGGGCATGGAGAGCAAGGCAAAACTACTGGAGAGCCAAAAGCACCTCTATACCAATTACTATCAGTTGGGCGACACGGTGGACTATTTCTATTCCTGCCTGCTCACTCGCACCAGCCAATTGCACCTGTTCGAGGTGATGAAATTCTACGAGGGATTGCTCCTTCGCATCCCCTCACGCCAGAATCCTGACCAACTGGAAGAGTTCGTTCCCCAGGAAAAGATGCACAACGTGATACAAGAATATCACAGATGGCAAGACATTTTGGGCGTGCGCACCGCTGGAGAGTTCAACGTGGCCGTGGAGCGCGGGCATGCTACTGAATTGATAAACGTAAGCGAGGCTCTTCAGGACAAGAAACTGAACGACATCGTGGATGCTATCGTTGAGAAGAAGGCTAGATTGGTATTGCTGGCTGGTCCATCGTCAAGCGGAAAAACTACCACCAGCAAGCGACTGGCCATCCTGCTCATGGCATCAGGTCTGAAGCCACACACCATCAGCACCGATGATTATTTTGTCAACAGGACAGACACCCCCAAGGACGAAAAGGGCAATTATGATTTCGAGTGCATCGGAGCCGTGGATACCAAGCTATTCAATCAACATATGAATATGCTCTTGGCAGGCGAAGAGGTGGAATTGCCTCGCTATGATTTCAAACAGGGCAAACGTGTGTATGACAATCATCGCATACGCATTGGCCAGAATGATATTGTCATCCTAGAGGGTAATCACGCTCTGAATCCCATCCTTTCCGAACAAGTACCCGAGGAGGAGAAATTCCGCATCTTCATCAGTCCGCTTACGGCCATTGCCCTAGACGACCACAATACCGTTCCCACAGGAGATATCAGATTGCTTCGCCGACTGATTCGCGACTATCAGTACAGAGGTTATTCCGCCCTGGATACCATCCGCCGTATGCCCAGTGTCACCGCTGGCGAAAAGAAATGGATTTTCCCCTTCCAGGAACTAGCGGATGCCATCTTCAATAGTGCCCTGCTCTATGAATTGGCGGTGATAAAGGACCAGGTTACTCCCATCCTGGAGGAGATAGGCGAATGCGAGGTGGAATATGCCGAGGCTAGCCGTTTGCGCAAGTTCTTGCAATATTTCCGTAGCGTTCCTGCTGACCAGGTTCCACCGACATCGCTATTGCGCGAATTTGCTGGTGGTAGTTCATTCAAATACTGATACTATCTCCCTCAGAAGATAAAAACTGATACTCTCCCACTCCCCTGAAAGATATGACACAGGAGATTTCACTCTCAATGCTGCGCACCCTTGTCAAGGAGCGACCCACCGATGGCCACAAGGGTACCTTCGGTCATGCTATGCTCATAGCTGGCAGCTATGGCATGGCAGGAGCTTGCATCCTGGCTGGCAAGGGTTGTATGCGCTCTGGAGTGGGAAAACTAACCATACACACTCCGCATCTGAACAATGATATCATACAGATAGCCCTGCCCGAGGCCATCATGCATCACGACCAGGACTCCAGAGTGTGGACATCCCTTCCGCACCCCCTCTCTGCATACAGCTCCATTGGCATAGGTCCTGGGATAGGGAAAAGCGAACAAACGGCGGAGGCCTTGCACGAAACACTCCTTGCTCTGAACTCTGAGAGCATCCCCATGGTCCTAGATGCCGATGCCTTGAACATCCTGGCCGAGCACCCCGAATGGTCCTCGCTCATACCAGAAAATACCATCCTCACGCCTCATCCCCTGGAGTATCGCCGACTGACGGATGCTGGCATCGATATGCACAGGCTGATTCTGGTATTAAAGGGGCATCACACCACCATCCGTATTCCCCGCCACGAGGACACCTACCAATGTCCCTTTGGCAACAATGGCATGGGTACAGCCGGCAGTGGTGATGTACTTACGGGTATCATCCTCGGACTATTGGCACAGGGATACCCTCCCCAGGACGCTGCCATCATAGGCGTATCATTGCATGCCATCAGTGGCGACCTGGCATCCACCGAATTGGGCCCTCACAGCCTCATCGCATCTGACTTGATTACATATTTACCAAAAGCATTCAAACAAATAACCAAATAAAAACATAAAGCATTATGATTAGCATTATTATGGGCAGCACCAGTGACCTACCAGTCATGGAAAAGGCTGCAAAATTCTTGGACGAGATGGAAATCCCCTTTGAGATGAACGCACTGTCAGCACACCGCACCCCCAACGAGGTGGAACAGTTTGCACGCGAGGCAGAGGATCGTGGCGTACAGGTTATCATTGCTGGCGCTGGCATGGCAGCTGCTTTGCCTGGCGTAATCGCTGCTAGCACCACCCTACCCGTCATCGGTGTTCCCATCAAGGGTATGCTAGATGGTCTTGATGCCATGCTTTCCATCATCCAGATGCCTCCTGGCATTCCCGTGGCTACTGTGGGCGTAAATGGTGCTCTCAATGCAGCTATCCTAGCAGCAGAGATGATTGCCCTAGCCGACAAAGACCTGGCAGCACGCCTGAAGGCCTACAAGCAGAGCCTAAAGGAAAAGATTGTCAAGGCCAATGCCGAATTGTCTGAAGTAAAGTACAAGTTCAAAGTTAACTAAAGAAAAACAAAGATGGCATACGTACGTCGTAAATCACACGAAATACATGTGGGTAACATCTCCATCGGTGGCGATAATCCCATTCGTGTACAGTCGATGACCAACACCAGCACCATGGACACCGAAGGCAGCGCAGCACAGATATTGCGCATAGCAGAGGCTGGTGGAGAACTGGTGCGACTAACCACACAGGGCACTCGCGAGGCAGAAAACATGTCTGCCATTCACGATGCCGTGCGCTCGGCTGGTTGTCAGGTTCCATTGGTGGCAGATGTTCATTTCAATCCCAATGTGGCAGACGTTGCTGCCAGATATTGCGAGAAGGTGCGTATCAATCCTGGCAACTATGTAGATGCTGCTCGTCAGTTCAAACAGTTGGAGTACACCGACGAGCAGTATGCACAAGAATTGCAAAAGATAGAAAACAGACTCATCCCCTTCCTCGATATCTGCAAGGAGCACGGCACAGCAGTGAGAATAGGTGTGAACCATGGTAGCCTATCGGACAGAATCATGTCGCGCTATGGTGACACCCCTGCCGGCATCGTAGAGAGTTGCATGGAATTCCTGCGCATCTGTGTGCGCCATGATTTCATGAATGTGGTTATCTCCATCAAGGCTAGCAACACTGTGGTGATGGTGCAGAGCATGCGCCTATTGGTGGAACAGATGCAGGCCGAGAGCATGACATTCCCCTTGCACCTTGGTGTCACCGAGGCTGGCGAGGGCGAGGATGGCCGTATCAAGAGTGCCGTAGGTATTGGCGCTCTGCTCACCGAGGGCATTGGCGATACCATCCGTGTCAGTCTCTCTGAGGCTCCCGAAAAGGAAATCCCCGTTGCTCGTCAACTGGTGGACATGATTCCCGAGTGCTACGCCTTGCGCCAGGAGGCCTTGCAGAGCATCCAGGACGATACCGTCACTCTCCGCCTACAGGCTGACAGCATGGAGCTGTTGCAACTGAAGGCTGCCATGGCCGTGGGTGCTATCTTTATCGACAGAAAGGCTCACAAGTTGGACATCATTGCAGAAGGTTACTCTGACGAACAGTTGCGCGACCTCTCCGACTCCATCCTTCAGGCTGCGCGTATCAAGTTTGTCAAGACGGAATACATCTCATGCCCCGGTTGCGGACGTACTCTCTATGACCTCGAGGGCACCATCCATCGCATCAAGGCTGCTACAGCTCATCTCAAGGGCCTCAAGATAGCCATCATGGGCTGCATAGTAAATGGTCCTGGCGAAATGGCTGATGCCGACTATGGTTATGTGGGTGCTGCACGTGGCAAGGTGTCACTCTACAAGGCCAAGGAATGTGTGGAAAAGAACATCCCCGAGGAGGAGGCCGTGGAGCGCCTACTTCAGTTCATCGAGGAGGACCTAAAGCAGAAGGAATGATTTCTATCCGCAAAGCTACTATTAATGATGCGTCGTTCATTGCCTTGGCGATTGCCGAGGCTTTGGGCGACGATATCATGCTGAGGAATGCCACCAGCATCTGTCCTGCCGACGAGCATCGCTTGCGCCTCCTTACGGATGTTGCTCGTGCTGACGCTACCCTCTACAGTTGGCGCCACACCCTCATAGCTCAGGATTCCCATGGCACTCCCGTCGGAGCCTTGGTAGCATACCCTGGCGATGACTACATCACCATGCGCAAGCACACCTTTGAGATGCTCTCTGAGCTCATCTCCTTTGACATTTCTGCTATGGATGCCGAGACACTACCCGGAGAATACTATGTGGATAGCATAGCCGTTCTGCCTCAGTATCGCAAGCAAGGCATCGCAACCCTCCTGCTCCAGGCTGGCATCCTGGAGGCAAAACTCCTCCAGCGCCCCGTCATACTGGCTTGCGCACCAGACAACCTCGGTGCCATGCAGTTGTACCAATCTTTGGGCTTCTCACACCAGGGCAACCTCTTTATCTTTGGGCATCACTACCTCAGGATGGTGGCGCAATAAGGTTCTTTTATCTCACACAACTAAGGATGTCTGACAAGATAACTCGTCTCTTCAACAAGGCCTGCACCCAGTACTCCCTCCTTGCCAACGGTGACAGGATATTGCTAGCCCTCTCCGGGGGAAAGGATTCCATGCTCATGGCTCGCCTGATGGCACAGCGTGCTCGCATCTTTCGCCCCTCCATCCATGTGGAGGCTGCCCACGTGATTATGGAGAACATCCCATATCAGGCTGACATGGAGCACATGCAGCAGTTCTGCAACGAGCTAGGCATCACTTTGCACACCCTGCGCACCTCCTTCGATGAGACTACGGACACTCGCAAGACCCATTGTTTCCTCTGTGCCAGGTATCGCCGTAAGGCTCTCTTCCAGTTTGCCTCCGAGCATCATTTCAACAAGATTGCTCTCGGACACCACCAGGACGACTTCCTCACCACCATGCTCATGAACCTCATCTACGAGGGTTCCTTCCATGCCATGCTCCCCACCATGCCCATGGAGCATTATCCTATCACCCTCATCCGCCCCCTCTGCCTAGTGCCCGAACAGGACATCAACGCACTGGAAACGGACCACCCCCTCTCCAAACAGATTTCCCCCTGCCCCTACGAGGACCTCACCAAGCGCCTCCAGATGCAAGAACAGCTCTCCCACCTCTGCCAAATACATCCCGAAGCCCGCAACAGCCTCTGGCACGCCTTGGAAAAGAATTTCACAGCAGAGTAAAGCCCCCCGACTGTGTGAAACAAGATTACAATCTTTATGTTAAAAGTCAGCACCTTGTTTTGGAATTTAGTATTAATTTTATACATCTTTGCAACCGAAAGAGATAAAAAAACTAATGTTTAACCAGCCGCTAAAAGAAAGGAGAGAAAAATAGGTGGCACCACAGAGAGAAAATAAACCTAAAACAATTTCCAAACTCTTTTGACAAGTCCCCTAGAGCAAAGGGAAGTAAAAAAAACGTTTTGACGAGCTCCCTAGAGCAAAAGGAGGTAAAAAAAACATTTTGACAAGCTCCCTAGAGCAAAAGGAGGCCAAAAAAACATTTTGACGAGCTCCCTAGAGTAAAGGGAGGCTATCAAGAAGAGTTTGCTAATCCATTTAAATTTATTTGTTATGACAAAATTAAATAATGCATATAACTACAATGCAAGAGTTGACGAAGACTTTGGTTTCCAGAATCGCGTGTACGGCCTAGCCCTAGCAACACTAACATCCGAGGTTATCAAGCCAATATTGGCAACATGGAAAGCAAGCCTTGATACCTTTGACGCTGCCCTCAAGCAGAGTCAGAAGAGCCTAGCCACAGGAGAAGTCGAAAATGCAGACAGAGTGGTGGACCGTCTATACAACTCCCTAAAAAAGTATATGGAGGCTTTTAGCAATCATCCAGATCCAAGTACTGCCAAGGAAGCAGCCAAAGTAGTAGCAATATTTGAAAATATTGTTTCTCAAACTATGGAAAGATAGTTAAAGGAAATGGAACGATTTGCTCATATCCTAGGCAAATGACCCTCATTTTCACAAAATCTACCACACCACTACTCCAAATAGGCCACAGACGGTGCCGATGATGGTGCCAAGGAGCACTTCACCAAGTTTGTGGTTGACCAGAATCATGCGACTGCTCATCACCGCTCCCGAAAGAAGGATGGCGACGCACAACCACCAGGTGGGATTGAAGTAAAACAGTTGACTATAGGCCAGCAGTGTGCCGATGACCAGTCCTGTGCCTGCCGAACGCATACTGACCTTGTACCAGAAGTTGACTATCACACACAGGATTTGAGCCATCAGGCTGACATTGAGTACGGAGGTGGTCACTGGAGGCAGATAATAGCTCTGGCATACCATGAGACAACTGATGTAGGAAACAATGTTGACCGTATAGACGATGAATCTGCGGTGCTGCACATAGATGTCTCTAGGTTCCCAATGATGTGCCTTTCGGATTATCCACAGTATCACATAAGGTATGGCTATGGTAAAGGCATAGACGGCAGAGAGTATCCATAGCTTGAATTGCCACGGTAGCTGAGACAGATATGTCAGCGTGAATAGTATCGTGAATACTACTATGGGATAGAATGATGGGCGAAAGAGGGCCGAGAGCATTCGGGGTAGAAACATGCTATTCATCTTGTACTTTCCTCTTTCTGCTGGATGGAATACCCAGCTGTTCTCTGTATTTCGCCATGGTGCGGCGTGCTATATTGAAACCTCGCTCTGCCAGAATATCAGATATTTCTCCGTCGGAGAGTGGGTTTGTCTTGTCTTCATTGTTGACAAGCTCTATGATATGCCCCTGCAGATTGCGCATCGTGGCCTCGTTGTCCTCGCCAATGGTTTTTACCTCGGCAGGGAAGAACCATCTCATGGGGCGAGTGCCATAGGGGGTTTCGATGTACTTGCCACTGCATATTCTGGACATGGTACTTACGGTAAGGTGTGTGACCTGTGCCAGGTCCTCGAGCTTCATGGGGCGAAGGTTTTGCTCATCGCCGGAGAGGAGATAGTTGCGCTGATGCTTGATGAGCGCCTCTATGGCCAGCATGATGTTTTTTCTGCGCTGAAGAATGGCAGAGATAAACATATTGCCACGCCTCACATAGTCTTGCACGAAGGCTATGTCCATCATACCGTCGGCATCGTGAGTGACGGTAAGTTTGGGTATGTCGTCCTCGCTCAGGGTATAGTCTATATTGCCATCGGCATCCACCGTGATGGAGACATCAGGATGGATATACATATCGGGAGTCTGGAGGGTTTCGCTAATGATGCTGCCGGGGCGAGGGTTGAGCTTCTTAATCTGCTGACGGAGGGTATTGACTCGCTTGTCAGATATTTCGTACTTTTCCTTGATGGCATCCCAGTGGTTTTGAGATACATCTTCCCAATCACGGGTCAAGATCTTGTGCAGGAGGGGTTCTTCTGCATCTGGGTCAAGGGGCTCCATGCGATGATACTGTAGCAGCAGGCATTCTTGCAGGGAGCGAGCACCCACGCCAGGAGGGTCAAAGTCTTGTAGCATCTTCAGCACGTGTTCCACCTCACGGACATTGGTTTGACAATTCTGGAAAATATCCAGTTCGTCCACTATCTGCATTATAGACTTGGTGAGCAAACCATTGGCATCAAGGCTGGTAATCAGATATTCCAGAATACGCCTCTGATGCTCGGAGATGTTGCAGAGCCTTGCCTGCTCTATCAACTGGTCAAACATGGAAAGGTTCTCACCGCTGGAGATAGTTTCGCTGGCAATATCCAGGGCAGAAAGTCCATAGGCGTGGCCCTTGGAAACATAGTCGGGGATGTCGTCTTCGGAGGAATAGTCCTGTGTGACATCGTAGGTGGTTTCGGTTTCCTCCTGATAAGTGGGCGATTCCTCGATATGCTGCTCGGGGGCTTCGCTGGGTGCTGTTTCCAGATAAGGATTCTCGGCCAAAGCATTTTCAACATACTCCCTGAGCCCCTCGTAGGGGAGCTCAGTTAGCTTGGCAACAAGAATTTGCATGCCGGAAAGCGTTTGCAATTGCTCTTGTGTCAACTTCTGCTGTTGAACCAGTTTCTGACCCATACCTTATCCTTATATATATGTATATAGAAAAGCCGCTTTAGTTCTTTTCTGGGCGCACCAATTTATAATCCAACTGTTTGCGATATAGGTCTGCTCGTGCCACCTGTATGTGAACCTGGTCGCCCAGATTGTAGGAGCGGTTGCGCCTGCGGCCACGCAAACAGAAGTTCTTCTCGTCAAACTCGTAGTAATCGTCGTCCAAATCGCGCAAGGGCACAAAACCCTCACACTTGTTTTCGTTCACCTCCACAAACAGACCAAACTCTGTCACACCGCTGATGGTGCCCTCAAAGGTTTCGCCCAGACGGTCCTTCATAAACTCTACCTGCTTGTACTTGATGCTGGCTCTCTCTGCCAATGCTGCTGTCTGCTCGGCCTCGGAACACTGCTCGCAAAGTTCCTCATACTTGAGTGGGTTTACACTTCTACCACCAGTGGCATACTTGGTGAGAAGACGGTGTACCAACAAGTCGGGGTAACGACGGATGGGAGATGTAAAATGTGTGTAGTACTGGAAAGCCAAACCATAGTGACCTATGTTGTGGATGCTGTACTTGGCCTTCATCATGGCACGCAAGGTGACCATCTCTATCACATTCTGCTCGGCCTTGCCGTGCGCATCGGATAGCATCTTGTTCAGATTCTTGGATATCTCGCCCTTGGTGCCCTGAGTCTTTATCTTGTAGCCAAACTTGCTCACAAATTCTCCCAGTTTCATCAACTTGCTTGGGTCGGGAGTATCATGGATACGATATGGTATCACCTTGGCCTTCTGATTCTTGGGTACCTTGCCCACGCTCTCTGCCACGGTGCGATTGGCTAGAAGCATAAACTCCTCAATCATCTTGTTGGCATCCTTGGCCACCTTGAAGTACACGCTTGTGGGCTTGCCGGTGTCATCGATGTTAAATCTCACTTCGCAACGATCAAAATCTACCGCTCCGCTCTGGAAACGACGGCGACGCAGTTCCTTGGCCATACGATTGAGTACAAGCAGAAGGCGTCTTTCCTCGGTGCCTGGATCAAAGGTAGTAGAAGGTATATGGTCTTCTATGGGCACCAGCACATCGCCTGGCTGGTGATAGTCCTGCTCGCTAGCCTCGTGCTCTTCCTCCAGAATGCTCTGCACCTGACCATAGCTGAATCTGCGGTTGCTACGGGTCACCGTGTGCAAGATTTCCCAATCCTTGATATCTGCCTTTTCCGTCATCTTGAAGATTACACTGAAGGTCAACTTATCCTCGTCGGGGCGAAGAGAACAAAGATTATTGCACAGGCTTTCGGGTAGCATGGGTATGGTTCTGTCCACCAGGTAGACACTGGTGCCGCGCTTGAGGGCTTCCTTGTCTATGGCAGAACCTTCTGTGACATAATAACTCACATCAGCAATGTGCACACCTACTTCATACAAAACCTTGTCGGCATCAGCAGATTCCTTAATCACACGGATACTGATGGCATCGTCAAAGTCCTTGGCATCGTGTGGGTCGATGGTAAATGTGAGAATATCTCGCATGTCTCTGCGTCGCTCTATCTCGTGCTGAGGTATTTCCTTGGGGATGCGGTCGGCAATCTCTTCCACGTTCTTGGGGTAAGTGTATGGCAAACCGTACTCCGCCAGGATGGCATGCATCTCGGTGTTGTTTTCTCCTGTTCTGCCCAGGATGTCCACCACCTTACCAATGGGATTCTTGGTTCCCTCGGGCCATTCCACCACTTTCACCACGGCCTTGTCACCACTCTTTCCCTTCTTCAGATAATTCTTGGGGATAAAGATATCCGTAGCCAGGGTGCGGTCCTCGGTCAGGAGATAAGCATAGTCCTTGCTCACCTTGAGTGTACCAACGAATTGCTTGTCAGAGCGCTTGATGATTTCTATTACCTGGGCTTCGCGAACGTGATTTTTTCTGCGTGCCACCATAGAGGCTTTGACCACATCACCGTCCATGGCATTCATAGAATTGCGCTCGGCCACAAGAATGGGTTCACCTCCCTCGTTGGGCACGAAGGTGTTCTTGCCGTTCGACTTGCGGTGAAATACTCCCTCCATCACCTGCGAGATGGCATTGAGCGTAAAACTGTATTTAGACGTTTCCTTGATGTAATCCTCTACCAACAAATCGTCTAGGCAATCCACGCAAAGCATCTTCAACGGATGAGTATTCAGCTTCAACTCTCGGAAAAGTCTCTTCAGATCGTAAACCTCACCTGCATGCTGTTGAAACAACTCTATCAACGTTTGCATCAATTCTCTTTTCTTGAGGTATTTGCCTCCGCTTTTTTTCTTTCCCATGGTAATATGTTTTAGACATACATTGTTTCTTAACGCAAAGATACGCTTTTTTATGCCTTACGTTAACAATATTATCTCAAAAATTGTAACTTTGCGACAAAATTGTAATTGCAACGATGGAAAAAGTACTCGTTACAGGAGCCAGCGGCTTCATTGGTAGCTTCATAGTGAGCGAAGGATTGGAAAAAGGCTTCGAAATGTGGGCAGGCATGAGAGGTAGCAGTTCGAAGGGTTATCTCACTGACGAACGCATCAAATTTGCCCAACTCAACCTTGGCAATAAGCAGGAGTTGAAAGCACAGTTGGCCAGTCTCAAACAAGAACTTGGTCCCCACGGATGGGACTATGTGGTGCATGCAGCCGGAGCCACTAAATGCTTGAAAGTGGAAGACTTCTACCGCACCAACACGCACGGCACGGCCAATCTCATTGAAGCTCTGATAGAGGAAGATATGGTGCCCAAGCGCTTTGTCTTCATCAGTTCTCTCAGCATCTTTGGTGCCATTCGCGAGACACCCATCAAGGCTCCCTCATCCAATTATGGCAAGGCTGGAGAAATCTCTGAAAACGAGTCCATTTATGCCCCCATACTACTCAGCGATACCCCCATGCCCAACACCGCCTATGGCATGAGCAAACTGAGTGCCGAGCGCTACCTGCACAAGCTAGACCCCAAGGTATTCCCCTACGTAATCCTGCGACCCACAGGTGTATATGGTCCCAGAGAAAAGGACTACTTCGTAATGGCAAAGAGCATAGCTGGACACACTGACTTTGCCGTGGGTTACCAACCTCAGGAGATTACATTCATCTACGTCATGGATGTGGTGCAAGCCGTATTTAAGTCAATGACTGCCCCCAAGGCATTAGGCAAGGCCTACTTCCTGAGCGATGGTAAAATATACAACTCCCGCCGATTCTCAGACCTACTCCAACAGGAACTGGGCGACCCATGGGTTCTTCGCATCAAAGCCCCCCGATTCCTCCTCAAAGCAATATGCAAAATCGGAGGCAAAATCAGTCGCATGACAGGTAAACTAATCCTACTCAACGAGGACAAGTACTACATCCTGTCACAACGCAACTGGCGATGCGAAATCCAACCCGCCATCGACGACCTTGACTTCCACCCACAATGGTCCCTCGAACAAGGAGTAAAAGCCTCCATCGATTGGTACAAACAAGCCGGCTGGCTATAACGACCAAGCAGTCAGACATATCAAACGGCCCTAGCCTCATCGCTAGTGCCGTTTTTAAATTATTCAGGTAGCATCATAGTTCAGCACTATTTGCGTTTTCATTTTTCAATTCTGCGGAATACCTAGGAAATAGGATTTAACTATGAGAAATAGCATCTTAAGATAGTAGCAAAAAGTTTTTCTAGCTAATTCGTCCATTTTACTAAAATCCTCAGATCTAGCCAGCTCAAAACGGACAAGTCTTATGGTAATGCCGTAATAGCCAAACGATAAAAACAATAATCTCCGTAAAGGTTTCAATGAAGTGCCCCCCAAAAGTTAGACGAGTTAATAAATAGTTTTATTTGCAAAGAGTTCGGAAGAATCAAACTTTTCTGAATATAACAGCTCCGACTTCATAATACCCCAAAAAGTTTCCATCATTGAGTTGTCAAGACAATTGCCCTTCCTTGACAGACTTTGTATGATGTGACGTTCTTCCAGCCTCTTGCGATATCCACTGTGTTGATATTGCTAACCCTGGTCAGAATGAAGGATTAAACCATCAAGATTGTCAAACTTTCCAAAAGCCTTGTCAAGCATGTCGCCTTTAAAGTTCAAACTGTAATGTAAGTATATTTTGTTGTGTGTTAAAATAAGTGCTAGAGTATAGTAAATCTTACAAAAACACTCTGCACAAATGCAGGAAGTCTTTGTAAATTTACA
Source organism: Bacteroidaceae bacterium (assembly GCA_045613565.1). Taxonomy (GTDB): domain Bacteria; phylum Bacteroidota; class Bacteroidia; order Bacteroidales; family Bacteroidaceae; genus Physcousia. The sequence continues at coordinate 166,232 of JAZLBF010000034.1, read as the reverse complement.
AATGGCCTTGCACGCTTGCAGGACGTTCTCGTAATTTGTGATTTCACTCTGCACATTTGCAGGAAGTTTTTGTAAATTTACAAATGGTCCCTGCACGCGTGCAGACACTCCTTGCAAATTGCAGAAACGCCCTGCAAACGTGCAGACACTCTTTGCAAAATGAAATTGGCTCTTAACATTGTGCAGACTGCTCTCGCAATTTGAAATTACTCCCTGCATTCGTGCAGGGTGTTTCTGCATGTTTTTGGGGGATAATCGTATCACTTGGGAAGGCAAAATATCAATTGCTTATTACTTTTGACAGCTTGTGCTGAGTTTTTGCTATCAAAAGTTTGCTATATTCAATATTAATTTACTATATTTGCTACATCTTTCGCATGCTGAAAGCCCCAAATGGGCAGAAAGTGGCGGGGATACATATACATAAAAGGCGTATCTGTACGCTTTGTTTTGACGTCTTGGAATCTCGCAAATTCGCATGTTAGTCAACAACAAAGCAACGGTGACGTCTCATGAGGTGTTTATATACAGTCCTTATTGGCTATTTTTATCAATAGTCAATTTGTGGTTACTATATACTCATCGGCGTGGGGCTTTCAGCGTTGCTCGTTTCGACTAACAGGGCAATGCGAGAGCCTCAAGACGTGGAACGAGCATCAGAGCTGGCTCCACGTCTTTTTTTGTTTATGTTTGGATGTTTTTGTTAAATGTTAATTCAAAGCATAAATGAAGATATGGCCGAGGAATTGCAGTAGAACGCTTAGAGGCTATCGGTAAAGGTTCTAGTGAGCCAATAGATATGAATAATCCTAAGTCTAATCGCAGACAGAATTCATTATAGTTGAATAAACAACACTCATAACACCAAACTATTCTGACAATTAAGATGATAGTATCTTAGTGGGTATGGACAAGGAGAAAAGCGAACCGAAGGTTAGGTTCTAATTAAGACAAGGACAAATACATATTAATAGTATAAATGTTAAATAAATTATGGGACTTATAAACAATTTGATGGACCGCTTCAAGAATGCGGAGTTTACCGTAGCACCTCAAAAGAAATTGAAGACTATCTCTGCAGACTTCAAGAATGCATTTGACCTTACATTGGTTTTCTACAAAGGCGTGCAAATTGCTGATGCTGATTTGACACTTGCAGCCTTGAACAAAAAGACCACAAAGGATGTAAAGAGCACAGCCGACGGTTTGAAGATCAAGGCGAGCATGAAGGTTGGCGATGCAGAGAAACTATTCGACTCTCACTTCGGCGTAACAGTTCAGATTAAGGATAAGAGTGGAAAGAATCTTGTCCCCAATGAAATTACCATTGGCCAGGCTGCACGAGGCGAGTATTGATTTATGAATAGTCTAGTAGATATTGTTCGTGATGATGTAGTTGCTTTTCTTGAATCCAATGAAGAACTACTATTTAACGAGCGTGACTTACAGATGCATCTTGCTACTTGGTTACGTAATTCCGCTAACGTCTACGATGATGTGGATATGGAATACTATGTACCCAAAAGTGAACTCGACAACTATAAATGGAATAGCGAGTTGCGTCTTGATATTGTCGTCAAAAAGGATGGTGAATATTGTCCTGTAGAATTGAAGTATAAAACCCAAAAAGTTGAACGCCAAATCACTCGTTTCGATGAGGTATTGCATGACAAGGTCGTCGTAATGAAGAATCAAGGTGCACAGGACTTGGGCATGTATGACTTTTGGAAAGATGTTCGTCGTGTAGAGTTGGTGAAGAACCGTTTCAAGATGGTTAAAAGTGGATTGGCTGTGTTTGTCACCAATGACCTACTCTATACTAAAAAGAGTCGAACAAATTCAAATAATTACTTGCTTAATATGGACGATGGTAAGCATTCCCCTATTAAACATTGGCAACAACCCGAGAGTGCTTGTGCAAAGACGCACCCCAATTTTGAGGTTGAACGGGAATATACTATCAAGTGGAATCAAATATATGTAGACGATGTGCAATTTTATTATTGTATAGTATCTATTTAATATTTACTCATTAAAGAAAAATATTATGGCAAAAAAATCAGTTATTGCTGGCGAATATATATTGTCTGTGTTAGATAATGGGGGTATTGAAGTCTATCGTATTTACGACAACATAAAAGGCGCTCTTCGAGAAATAGCAGAGAAAGAAGGTTTTGAATACGACACCAATTGGACAACTCGCCAGTTTGGTTCAAAACTTATCGATTTTCTGAATGAAAAGAAAAATAATTAATCAATATAATTAAGCATTAACAAAAAATTATGGCAGAATTCAAATTGGATGGCCGCATGAAGGTCAAGAGCTTGAAGGAGAATTTCAAGAAGTGTTTTGGTGCATCTTTGCGCGTTTATAAAAGCGAGTCTTGCAAGGGTGCTTTCGCAGATGATGAAGCTACATTGGCATCTATCCGTGCAGAGGGTAAGAAGGGTGGTGAACTCACTGTTGGTGGCAACCTTAAGGTTGGTAACTTCGAAAAGAAGATTGCTGAACTTTACGGTATCGGTGTACAGGTTGCCAATGCAGATGATAGCAAGTTAGCTAACAATGAGGTTACTCTCGTTGCTGCGGGTAAGTAATTACAAATTTAAATATAAGGAGCATTACCTTTTAATAGGTATTGCTCCTTATTAACCCTACTAAAGGATATGGTGACCGGATACAAAAAGAATGGAGATTACGATCTCCGTACTAAAAAAGGACAGGAACTTAAAAAACAATCAGATGCAAGTAATGTTTGGGTTATGCGCCATATAATAGTACCATTGCTTTTGCTCGCTCTTTTATTCTTGATATTAGAGTGTATTTTTCCTGGTATAAATGATAAGATTGATAATTTATTACATTTAAATTAATGAGTATAATGAGCAAAGAGTACTACAAGAAACGCATTATTGATTTGCGTGCTGCAATGGCGAAAGAGAAAGAGGCTAAAAAGCGTGATAACGAAACCTATGCTGGTTATATCAAGCGTGCATCAAGTGCAGAATACAAGGCTTCTTATAGAAAACAGAAAATAGACCGAGCAGCATCACATGACCGTAATATAGAGAACTATAAGCGCCAGATAGAAAGCGCAAAGGACTCTCTAAAGCGTTGCAAGTAGTGAGTTGTTCTATTTTTGATTGAGTTAATAAAAAATAGCTATGATACTATTTGATATTGGAGCTGTATTGTTCATTGTAGGACTTATATGGATTATTTGGTTCTTGCTAAAGAAAAATAAAGGAGCAGTAATCCTGTCGATTATTACCTCGCTGATAGGTGGTATAATAATGATTGTATCTTATTATCTGCTTATGAATAATCAGTCGGTATTTGATAAGATGATTTCGTGACAGATTGATAAAAATAGATAAAATGAAGAGAAAGGCTTTATACATCGGCAGTTTATCTTTTTTGTTGTTGTTATCAAGCTGTGGAGAGTCCATGGCTGACAAACTGCAAAACAAGATGGGAACCGTGTCAGAGATGGCAGAATTAGGTACCGTTGAGTATACCATCAAAAAGATCATCAAGGCTTCGGATGAGGCATTTTACACAATAGGCGAGCGCAAGATTCTCTTCTCTTGTTGCGCAACAATGAAAGCAGGAATAGACTTGGGTGGCTTCTCTGCCGAGAATGTGGAAATTAACTCTGACAAGGAGGTGACAGTAACGCTCCCCGCTCCAAAAGTGTTGGCATTCAATATGCCTCCTGAACAAATAAAACTTGAGTATGAAAAAGTGGGAGCATTACGCTTTGACTTTTCTGCCGAGGAACGTAGTAAATTACTAAAGCAAGGTGAAGAGGCAATTCTTGCCGATGCGGAGAATCTTGGTATTCTTGCCGACGCAGAAAAGAATGCAAGAACTTTCTTTGAGGCCATGCTCAAGCAAATAGGTTTTGAAAAAGTAAACATAAACTTCAACAAACAATAATTACGGATATGGGCAAGATTTTTAGTTTCTTTTTGAAATCTTTGATGGGTAAAATCGCAGGCATTTTACTTATCGCGGTATTGCTTGTTGGTGGATGGTTTTATATACAACACGCTGGTTTCAACCTCTTTAACATAAGGTTTGGTGGAGAGTTGAAGATTGACAAGACTACTAATGTTGTTGAGAAAATCAAGGAAATATCCGAATTTAGCACTGCTTGCTATTATGAAGAAGCAGTATTGAAAGACAATAAAATAGACAATAACGAAGGTAATTTACTTGGGCTGGTAGGAATGGAGACTTCAAAAGAAATTGTCATACTATCCAAGGGCAAGGTGCGCGCCGGTTTTGACTTAAGTAAGATAAACGCAGAAAGCATCCATATCAGCGGTGACACCTTAAGCATAGAACTACCCCAACCAAAAATATTTGACATTATTACCAATCCGTCTGACTATGAAATGTATGTAGAGGATGGCAAGTGGTCGCATGATGAGATATCCGCATTACAGGCAGAATACCGCAATCAATTGCTTGCCAAAGCAAAGGAGGCTGGTATATTAACCAAAGCAAAGGAGGCAGGAAAGAAACGACTTGAGAGTTTGTTCATGACATTTGGTTTTTCTGTTGTAAAAGTCAAGTGTGAATAAGGATTTAAGTAACAAAAACTGCAAAATATTATTGTAATATTTATTTTAACACATAACATCATACATTATGGAAATTACACAAGAAAATATTGAGCGTGGCGAGCGTATGCAGCAGGCTGAGATAAAAAAATGCGAAATGGCTATAGAAAAGTTCGAACAGGAGCTTGCAGAACTTAAACAACCCAAGGGCTTGTTTGGTACTACCAACAAAAAGGCCATTGCCGCAGCAGAAGAGAAGTTAAACAAGCTCAAATTGCATCTCATAGACTTGCAAGCCATGAATGGTGCGGAATTCTATGAGTACATGAAGAGCAAAGAGAAAACCGATCATATCATAAATATGAGTAGCAAGGTTTTCAATACAACAGGACAACTCATAGAAAGCGTATCTAGCGTAATTCCAGGTGTAGGCATTGCTGGCAAAATGTTTGCTAAAGGCTTTAAGTCTATTGGAAAGAGCATAAAGGAAGACTAATACAGATAAATTATAAGCATTTAATTTAAATCAGAAAATAATGTTTAAGTTTATTTTAGGAAATATTAGTTATTTCATCATGATGGCGTTCATGGTGTTTTGCTGTGTTATTGTAGAAGGTCCGCTTGTAGGTAAGTTTTGTGCTCTTGGACTTATGAGTATTGCCGCAGGAACACCTGCTGCTAAACGTACGCGCTTTGGATTAGTAGATAAACGTTATAAGGAAAAATCTTTTGTTTGGTGGCAAATATTTGTTGGATTAATTCTTTTTGCAATAGCTACTTTTTTAGTTAAGTAGACTGCATAAAATTATAGGGTTATGAAAATACCAGGACTTTCTTTCTCACTCAAAAGGGCTGTAGGTGTTACTGCTTTAAAACAGAAAATATCTAAAAGGACAGGCATTCCAACTACCAAGCAGGGATTGGAACGCAAGATTGGCGGTGCTATTCTGAAATCTGTATTTGGCAAAAAACGATAGGCATGAAGATACATCTTGTAATATTACTTGTATTGGTAGTACTCTGTGGGTGTACAGGTGGTACTGGTAGCAAAAGTCCCGTTGATGAGTACAACGAGGTTTTCAAACGTGTCCAGGAACTGGAAAGGATCGTAGAAACTGCCGACTGGAGTGCCTTTTCTGCTGATGAATTAAAGGAGATGAACACCATTGGCAAGGATTTGTATTACGACTACAATCCAATGGAAATGACTCCCGAGCAGGTTAATGCTTGCGAGGCATTGAAAACCCGTGTCAAGAATCTGCGAGAACAGATTGTGAGCAAGAGTGGTGAGGTCATTGAGAATTTTGAAGTAACGGCATTTGAATTCTCGGATAACCTGATAGAAGGGGCACAGACCTATCCTGTATATCTGCATAAAGGCGAGACACTGAATGTTGAGGCAATGTCACAACATGCCTTTACTCTCAAAATCAGCAATGCCAATAGCCGTAGCGTGCTGAAAACATTTGCCGGAAAGGCATTGGTGGAGCATAGCATGGAGATAAAAAATACTGCCATATATCTGGTGGAAATAATCCCCACAAAGGCGCAGTATCTGGATCTATCTGTCAAGTACAAGATTGCCGATTTATCACGATTGTCTTCGCCAACTCCTATAACTACAGAACAGGTGGAGTGCGGAAAAGGTGATTTCGGTGCCAAAGGAGTACCTGGTATTTTAATGCACAAATGCTTTGAGGAGCCACGCAAGTTTACCTTACGCGGACAACTGAAAGCTGCCTTTTCAGGTAACTCAAAAGCATTGGTGGCAGTACAAGTTCCTGCTGGCACAACAGATATCCTATACTCAATGCGTATTGCTACCAGCGAGGATAGTAGACCAGAGGATGGTGAGTTTCATGATAACCTCAGCCGTTCCTACACGCGTATAAAGTTCCTGGGATTGCCTCTATATGAAAAATCATCAAGCAATGGACTGCTAAATACTCTGCTAGATGATAATCGTCCTATACGAGATGAAGATGCTTATTGTAATATGTATGTGTTCCGCAATCAAACCCAAGCAAAACACTTTCAGGATGGAACTAAACCTATTTCTCAGCTTAGTTATGATGTTGATTATTCTACCGTTGGTACACAGTCTTCTAACGGACGAATCCCCACTAAAGGACTAAAAACTATTTATCTTGGTTTTGAAAACGAGCGCATGCGTTATACTAATTACCTTTGGGTTGAGGTAGAGGCTATAGTACCTAATACCGTATATTACAGGAAAAAGTATAGTGTGAACTAATATTTTGAAGCATAATATAAATATAAACATAATTATAATTATATCGTGTAATATGAAATCAAGTATAATTGATGTACCTCGCAAACATACGCAAGATGACCTTTTTGGTATTCAAATTTATCAAGATGCATTGATTAAGTATGTGCGTTTAACAGACACTCCTATTACCATCGCCCTTCAAGGAGAATGGGGAAGCGGAAAGACATCATTAATGAATCTGTTAAGATACAATCTTTGTGATGTGGATAATGCTCCGTATTACCCTGTTTGGATAAATACTTGGCAATTCTCGTTGATGAAGACTTCGTCTCAGGCCATTATCTCAATTTTGGAGGGAATTATATCTCAAATAGGTGCTCTTAATCCTAGTGTTCAAAAATGGGAAGAAAGTAAGAAGAAAATAGGAGGCCTCTTCAAGAAAATGGCTGTGGTTGGTACAAAGGTGGCCGCAAATGCTGTGGGAATAGATGGAGATACAGTGTGTGAGGTTTTTGGAGAAGGTGAGCAGAGTGCAACTTCTGATATCATGCAACTGAAGGAGGAAATTTCCAAATTGATTGCAGATGCTCTTTCAAGAGATACAACCAAACAAGGTTTCACATTTTATATTGATGACCTTGACCGAATAGACCCTCCTGTAGCTGTAGAGATATTGGAGTTGCTTAAGAATATCTTTGACTTAGAAAAGTGCGTATTTATTTTGGCCATTGACTATGATGTAGTGATAAAGGGATTGAAACCCAAATTTGGCGAATTGACGGACGCAAATGAGCGCGAATTTCGTTCATTCTTTGATAAAATAATCCAATTGCCATTCTCAATGCCCGTGGCTTCGTATAATGTAGATACTTTTCTTGTGGATGCTCTTCGTAAAATAGAATTTTTTACGGAGAGTGAGTTGAATAATCCTGCTTTGGCAGAAGACTTATCTGAAATCACTCGATTATCAGTCGGAACAAATCCACGTTCTCTGAAACGTTTGACAAATACCTTAGCTCTAATCTCGATTATCAATGAGATGCAGAACACGGAAGGTGAGGCTAATCATGAAGAGTATCTTAAAATTTTAAATTACTCTTTAGTGTGCATGCAGATAGCTTATCCATATATCTATAATCAGTTAACAGAAGCTCCAGATTTTAAGTCGTGGAATGAGAAAATTGCATCTAAACTTAAATTAAGAGCACTTTCCGAGGTAGAATTAGAAACATTAAATTCAATTGATGAGTTTGATGAAGATTGGGAAAAGGTAGTGTATCGTATGTGTCAAAAAGAAACCTATCTTGCAAATCGAGCCTTTAGCGTGTCTTCGTTATTTAATAAAATCGCACAAATTATTGGCAATGATGAGCAACTAGGTGAAATAGTGTCTTCGGTGTTGGAGTTGTCAGCAGTTACAAATCTTAAAGCTTTTGATGGCCCAATGAAGAAGCCTACTAAATTTAATCGTGACTCGTCTTCGTATCAGTTTAATGGTAAGGTATATACGAAGAAAAAGGAATTCGTTAATGATGTTGTATGTTTCTATCTATCTGAACATCCTGGCACGACTCATGAACAATTAAAGGAGGTCTTCGCTTTTAAGAGAAGTATGGATTCTGTATTCCTAGATTATGAGGAATATTTAGTCAAACTGAAAGAAAAGGGTACTGTTGGTTTCTTCGGGAGTTCACCTGATGTCCCTACAATCCAATTGGCTGATAAGAAGGTTGTTCTTTGTGGAAATTGGCCTACCATGGTTAATGGTAAACCCGCAGATTTTGCAAAACTGTTAGAACATTTAAAGGTTAAATTAAAGTATAATGTAGGTACATGTTGATGTCATAGCATCCCTCTCCAGCTCGTATAAAAGGATGGAGTAATAACTAGTTGAGTCGAGCAGTAGGAACTCTCTTCAATCGAGTAGGAGGAAAACGAAGTAGTTTTCTTCCTACTTTCGTTTTCCGACCTCTCACACCACTGTACGTGCCGTTCGGCATACGGCGGTTCCTATTTTGGGTTCCATTTGAAATTATTGCTGTCCGGTAAATCTTTTTAATCTAATATAAAAATAGGAGCTGTTCCATTTTACAAGGGGTAGTCCTTTTGGGGTATTTCTGTATTGCAACAAACACAACAACCATGGGTTAGCGGACAGCAATAAAAAAAATGAAATGATGCTAGAAAAGCATTTGACAGCATCAATTTAAGCGAAATGGAGTTGTAAACTCTGCTGACAACATCAATTCAAATGAAATGAAGCTGTAAACTCGTTTGACAGCATTAATTTAAACAAATTGATGTCAGAAACTGCGCCGACAACATCGATTCAAACAAAAAGGAGTCGTAAACTGCGCTGAAAGATACGATTCAAACTTTTTGAAGGTGTTAAACCTTTTTGATAGAGAATCACGTTGTGGATAACAAATGATTTATTCTTATCAACTGATTTTACACGATTTCGCTGTTTTCAAAGCTATTGCACATTCCTTCACTCAATGTCTCATTGCAGCTTCGCACGATGGCCGACACTGTTTTCCCTCACACAAAGGCGAAAGGGCGCAAAAACGAAGTAATGAAAAAGGTCGGTTCCTGAGTGTGAAAACCGACCTTGATAGTTATATTCTAAAGAAAAATAACTTGCTATAATAATGGATTATTTGGTTCTGCCTGTGTAGGCATTGGCAGCTGAATTGTCAAAAGACTGATTGAAGAACTGCTCTGCGGCTTTGTCCACATCCTTCTGCCATGGTTGGCCACCACCAGCGCACTGAATCACCCACATCTTCAATTCTTTCTTGTGATAATTTACCTGACAGTTGGTACCCCAGGCACCACCATGACCAAACCATCCATTTTCGTTATCCGTCTTTGGTGCGTACAAACCTAGGGAATAACCACCCATATTGGATGGTCTGGTGGTAACGGCCAACAGCGTCTTTACGGTCTCCTCCTTTAGAATACGCACGCCATTATCACCAACGCCCAGATTCATCAGCATCTTGTAGAACTTCAACTGGTCATTGGCATTGGTCCACAATCCGGCACCAGCAGAAGCAAATACATGCGAATCGTTGTAAGGACGTTGCTGCCATGCACACTCTTCTACCCATTTGGCAGGAGCATTGTTCATGGTCTGATACAACTCTATCTTGCTCTTCAACTGTTTGTCCGTTGGCCAAAACCATGTAGATTTCATGCCCAGTGGGTCCAGCACCTCTTGCTTCAGGTAATTCTCCCACTTCATACCAGTGATTACTTCCACTATAGCAGCACCTATGTCTATGCCGGTATTTGAGTATCGTTCCCCTGTACCTGGTTCGAATTCCAATGGCGTCTCCGCAGCAATAGAGGCCACCTGCCGCAATGGCGCACCGCCACTCCATCCGCCACCGCGTACATCATTGCGCTTGGCGCTAATCTCAAAGGGGAAACCACCCGTATGATTCAGTACCATACGAACCGTAAGCACATTCTTGGCCTTGTGCAATATGCGCACACCATCCTTATTCTGAACCTGCACCCACAACTCCTTAAATTCTGGCAAATACTTTGACACAGGGTCGTCCAATGACAATTTGCCTTCTTCCACTAATTTTGCAATTGTCACACCACAGAATCCTTTTGTCTGTGAACACTGCATAAAGATATTGTCCATCTTGATAGGACGCTTTTGTGCCACATCGGCATAACCGATACAGCATGTCTCCTGCACACCATCCTTGTAAAACACGCTGATAGCACCTGCCAATCTGCCGCTTTCCACATAGGGCTGTAACACTTCCTTTGCAAAGGTAGTCTTAGAATCTTTTACCTTGACCTGTGCACCTGCTGCCAGCACTATAAAGAGTGACACCACCAGCAAAATTACTTTCTTTTTCATGATATGTAGAACTTGATAAATATTGTTTTCAGTATACCGCTACAAGTATTTTTGATTTAACTTATTAATGAAATAACACGTTTAATAGATGTTAAATGTTATATTACTTGTCTCTTGTATGCTGAGAATAAATCTTTGCGGAGAAAGATTGTTATTTTGCTGGCATGCACCAATATAGGAAGAGGCCGGCTATGAGGATAACGATGATGGCCATGGCCATGATGCTCCACATGAAGGATTGGTTGGATTTGCGGATGTTGTGTCTCATTGTTGTTTGTTGCTAAGTATGCTATTATATAAGGTTGGGTTGTTTAGTATGCCTGCCGCGGTGATGTAACCCTTGTCGGTGGGTACATTGTGGCGCAATACACCTCTTAGGTGATAATATCTAGTGATAAGTTCAGCTTCAATGTAGGGCACAATGTGCTTGCGCATGCGCTCAAGGTCCTTGCGAGTGTCACGTGCAAACTTGGCTTCGAGAGCTTTGAGTTCCTCTTCAGCATCCTTGAGGTAGCCTTCCATCTCTGCTACATTGCGAAGAACCTTCATCAGTTCGTCTGTACGACGATTGTAGGTTACTTCCTTGCTTACCATATATTCGCAGAAGTCGGCATAAATGCTATCGCTAACCTGGAAAACGGTAGGTTCTGCAATGCTGGGATGACTGTTGGTAAAGGTGGTTGCCCAATCGAAGAATTGGTCGCTTTGTACCAAATCGTACACCATGGTGGGCAGGGTGTCAGTCTTCATGATGCTATCGGGTTGGATTCCACCACCATCTCTCACTATGCGTCCTGCCTTGGTATAGAATACATTGCGCAAGGAGTCGGGGATGGTTTTCATACTACCATCATGATTGTACTGATATGCTTGAATACAACGACCAGAAGGGATGTAATATCTACCTGTGGTAATCTTGAGCTCGCCACGATAGGTGACATCGCGAATGGCTTGCACAAGTCCCTTGCCATAGGTTTTGGTGCCAACGATGACTGCTCTGTCCATATCCTGCAAGGCACCGCTCACTATCTCTGATGCAGAGGCAGACATTCCATTTACCAATACGACCAGAGGCATATCAGGTGCAAGAGGGTCGGAAGTAGTGTAGTATTCATGGTTGGTGGATGCCTGTTTGCCTTTGGTGTAAACCACCTTGATTCCTTTGTCAATGAAGAGATTAACGATGTCTACAGCTTCGTTGACGGAACCACCACCATTGTCTCTGAGGTCGAGTACAAGGCCTTTGGCTCCCTGCTCTCTCAATTGTATCAAAGCATGACGTACCTCGCGAGCACAACCATTGGTAAAGCTGCTCAGATTAATATAACCGATACCCTCCTCGGCCATACCATAATAAGGAATAGAAGGCACTTGTATGGTACGGCGTGTGATACGAACGGTACGTTCCTTTGTCTCGCTAGGGCGGATGAAACGCAACTCGAAGGTGGTGCCAGCTTCGCCACGAAGCATGTTGGTAACCTGAGAAGGCATCATTCCCTTGATATCCTTGCCGTCTACAGAAATGATGACATCGCCAGCCTTGAGGCCTACGTCTTGGCTAGGAGTATTCTCGTATGGTTCATCAATAACCACACGGTCATGTCCCTTGTGATATCTGATGATGCTACCTATACCAGCATACTTGCCCGTTGCCATTTGCTTGAGTTTATCGTCGTCGGCAGGGTAGTACTCTGTATAAGGGTCTACATTGGAAAGCATACCGTCAATAGCCCATCGGATAGCTGTATCGGCCGAGAGAGTGTCAACGTAATACAAATCCAGCATCTTGTAAATCTCATTGAAAATAATCAAGTTACGAGAGAATGCAGAATTTCTATTCTCAGATGACTGAGCTTGCGCATTGCTGCTGAGAATAAAAGCGAAGGCGCAAAGTACAGTTGACACAATAGTGCGTATTGTATTCATATATTATGATATATTAACCTAATGCACTCATGACCTTAGGAGAGAGCCTAAGGTATTGGAGCATGAGGAGAATAAGATTACTCTAGAGGATACCTATGCTGGTGTATCAAAATTTACGACAGTGTATAGTCGACTTAATTCTATTCCAAGCAGAAGGAGAAAGTTCAGAACCAATTACCTGTACAGCCTCAGTGGCAAGGATAGTGCCCACCTGCAAGCACTTCTTCAATCTATGACCACAAGTGAGAGCATGAAGGAAACCAGCAGCGAAGTAATCTCCAGCAGCAGTTGTGTCAATCACCTCACCCACGGGCAAAGCATTGCACTGATAGATGCGGCCGCCTTCCATCATGGCAACAGAACCGTGCTCGCCTAGTTTTACAACGGCTAGGTCGCAAAGATGTGCTAAATGGCGTACCTGCTCCTGAGAGTCAAAACTACCAGTAAAGGCACGAGCCTCACCCTCGTTGGCAAATACTATATCTATATAATCTGATATTAGGTGATGGAAGTAGGTACGATTCTTGCTCACAACATTAAAGCTAGAGAGGTCAAGGCTGAGGATAAGACCAGCCTCCTTGGCCTTCTGACAGATGGCTTCGATTAATTCCTGGTCTTGTACTAGGTAACCCTCGATGTGTAGAAGGTCATAACCCTTGAACATATCCACGCTGATATCCTGAGCGCTGAGGTAATATGCTGCACCAAGCATAGTGCCAAAAGTGCGATTACCACCAGGAGTAACAAAGGTATGAGCCACGCCAGTCATCTCGTTGCCACGAATCAATTGAGCCTTCACACCGGTATTAGCAAGAGTGTCGGCAAAGAAATTGCCCAACTCGTCTTTACCAATACGACCAATGAAACCAGGTTCTCTCTCTAGACGAGCCAAGGCCTTCATCGTGTTTCCTATACTACCGCCAGTAGCCATACGCTTTTCCACATCTTGCGTCATGGACTCAATTTCGCGCTCCCAACTCTCGTTAATTAGTGTCATCGCATCCTTCTTCAGATGTATCTCGCTAAGTAGGTGTTCATCGTCCAAATGATAGAGAATATCCACTAATGCATTGCCAATTCCAATAATTTTCATACTTTTTCTTTATTTTTTTTGCAAAGATATTGTTTATTTCCGAAAAAACGCATACCTTTGCACCGCAATTGAGAAAAACGCTAAAATTTTTCTGCTTCAGTAGCTCAGTTGGTTAGAGCACATGACTGTTAATCATGGGGTCGTTGGTTCAAGCCCATCCTGAAGCGCAAATAAAACAAGTAGCGCTGGAATCAGTTGCGGATTGCTTCAGTAGCTCAGTTGGTTAGAGCACATGACTGTTAATCATGGGGTCGTTGGTTCAAGCCCATCCTGAAGCGCAAATAAAAAGCCTGTCGGTAACGGCGGGCTTTATTTGTAAGTAATTTGCGTACGCGCGCGACATATACGCATACATACACACAGACACACCATATATGGTTAACAAAGTAGAAGAAGTAATAAACAGCTTTCGCTCCATCTTATTCCCTAAGTTTTATGGTGAGGGAATGACCACAGAGCTTCTCTATGCACAATTGTGCCGCATTATGGACAAGAAGGCAGCATCAAGCATGATAGATTACCTGCCAGAGCTGAGAGAACAGTTGGACATGGACGTGGAGGCAGCATACAACGGAGATCCAGCCGCAGAATCTTACGACGAGATAATTTGTTGTTACCCAGTAATCAAGGCAATGATAAACTATCGCGTGGCACATAAGATGCTCTCGCTAGGCGTAAAACTAATCCCTCGTATCATTACAGAGAAAGCTCACTCGGAAACGGGTATTGATATACATCCTGCCGCATCGATAGGTCATCACTTCACTATCGACCATGGAACGGGAGTAGTGATAGGAGCTACATGTATCATAGGTAACAACGTGAAACTCTATCAAGGCGTAACCCTAGGAGCCAAGAGTTTCCCTTTGGACGAAAATGGCAATCCCATCAAGGGAATACCTCGCCACCCAATAATAGAGGACGACGTGATAATATATAGCAACTCCACCGTCTTGGGTCGCATTACCATAGGACAAGGTTCTATAATCGGAGGTAACCTGTGGGTGACAAAGGGAACTGAGCCGGGAGAGAAATTGATGCAAAACGACAAAACCAAGAGTTAGAAAATGGTTTTCCGAGGTCAGAATTGAAGAAAAGAACGTTCGGAAATGCGATTTGGACCTCCGAAACACAAAACCGAGAGATAGAAAAACAATTTAGACGCAGGCAAACTAATATTGAACGTCAGAAAATAGATTTTAGAGGTTAGAAATTAAAATTAAACACAAAATAAATGGAATTCGAACTAATTGCCAAAACCTTTCAAGGTTTGGAAACAGTATTGGCATCAGAACTTATAGATCTCGGCGCCAATAACATCCAGATAGGACGCCGCATGGTGTCTTTTACTGGTGACAAGGAGATGATGTATAGAGCCAACTTCCAATTGCGAACAGCTATACGCATCCTCAAGCCCATCAGCCACTTCAAGGCAAAGACCGCAGACGAGGTGTACGATGCCGTGAAGAAGATTGACTGGACAGAATACCTGACCAACGACACTACCTTTGCCGTGGATAGCGTAGTCTTCAGCAACGAATTCAAGCACTCCAAGTTTGTAGCCTACAAGGTGAAGGATGCTATCGTTGACCAATTCAGAGAGAAGACAGGCGACCGTCCTAATATCCGTATTGTCAACCCCGACATCCAGTTGCACATCCATGTGGCAGAATACGATTGTACCTTGGCATTGGACAGCACAGGTGAGAGTTTGCATCGTCGTGGCTATCGTCAGGAAGCAGTAGAAGCACCCTTGAACGAGGTTTTGGCTGCTGGTATCATCCTTCAGACAGGTTGGAGAGGCGAATGTGACCTTATTGACCCCATGTGTGGTAGTGGTACTTTTGCCATTGAGGCAGCCTTGATAGCCAAGGGTATAGCGCCAGGTGTATTCAGAAAGGAATATGCTTTTGAGAAGTGGCCCGACTTTGATGCAGACCTCTTTGAGAGCATTTACGAGGACGATAGCAAGGAGCGAGAGTTCGAACATCATATTTACGGTTACGATAACAATCGCCAAGCTGTGGAAATCGCTTCCCGCAACGTAAAAGCCGCTGGCTTAAGCAAGGAAGTGACTATTACGCTTCAGGATTTCAAGGATTTTACTCAGCCTAAGGAGAAGAGTATCATTATCACCAATCCTCCCTATGGTGAGCGTATTTCTGCTCCCGACTTGCTAGGACTTTACAAGATGATTGGCGAGAGATTCAAGCATCAGTTTGTTGGTGGCGATGCATGGGTATTGAGCTACAGAGAAGAGTGCTTCGAGGCAATTGGTCTTAAACCCTCGTTGCGTACACCATTGTATAATGGTTCTCTTGAGTGTGAATTGCGCAAGTATCAAATCTTTGATGGCAAGTTCAATGATATGCGTGCCGGCGGTGGTGATATCAAGACAGCTCAGGAGCGTCGTTTGATGGCTGATCACAAGCGTTTCAAGCAAAAGCGCGACTTTAAGACACGCCTAGGCGAGCAACCCGAGGAGCGCGAGCAGAGAGGTGACCGCAACTTTGGCAAGGGTAAGTATGCTCGTGACAATCGTAAGTTTGGTCGTAAGGATGGTGAAGGCAAGTTCTCTTTTGGTGAAGACAGAAAGAGAGATTTCTCTCGTCGTGACAGAGAAGACAAGGACTTCAGACGCGACAAGGCCAACAAGTTTGACAAGAGAGGCGAAAGAAGAAATAATCAATCATTTAATAAATTCAGAAGAAATGATAAAGAGTAATCATTGCAAGTGGCTTTCGGTGAAAGCTTTCTTATCATTGATGTTTTGTTTTATGTGTATGATACCTGCATCAGCACAGAAAAAGCAGTTCACACTAGACGAACTGCTTGGCGGTGGCGAAAGTTATTGGAAACTAACTCCAGAGAACATCTACACCACTTGGTGGGGAAATATCGCTTTGCGCACAACACCAGATGGAGTTTATGACTTGATAACAGGTAAGGAAGTCCTTACCGTTGAGCAGGTCAACAAGCACTTGAATGAAAAGTTTGCCGTAAGTGGTCATAACTTTACATTCCCCATCTCGGATGAACCCATCGTAATGTTGACAAAGGGTCAGCGTAGAATTATGCTTGACTTTTACACTGGCCGTACACTATTGGATGTGACTTTGCCTGCCAATGCGGTTGCTCGCGACTTTAATCTCAAGAGCAAGCAAACAGCTTATACCGTTGGTGGCAACCTATATGTTTTCACCGCTAATGCTGATACACTAGAAATTAGTAAGGATGGTAGCACAGATGGTAGCGACGATATCGTATATGGCCAGAGTGTGCACAGAGACGAGTTTGGTATCCATGGCGGTACTTTCTGGTCGCCTGATGGTAAGTTACTTGCTTATTATCGTATGGATCAAAGCATGGTGCCCAGTTATCCTCAGGTAGATATCAAATCTAATGGTGTAGAAGAAGGTGAATCAAGAATAGCAGAAACATATTCTTGTCACTATCCCATGGCTGGTGAGAATAGTCATGTGGTAAAGGTGGGTGTATTTAACACCGAAACCAAGGAAAACATTTGGTTAGAGCTGGAAGGTGAGAAGGACGATTATCACACTAATGTTACCTGGGCTCCTGATGGCAAGAGCATCTATGTCTTCGAACTTAACAGAGACCAAAATCACATGCGTTTGGTGGAGTATGATGCTCAGAAGGGTAATAAAGTACGCACCATCCTAGAGGAGAAGCATGAGAAGTACGTAGAGCCTATGCACCCTCTACATTTCCTTCCTTGGGATAGCAGCAAGGCTATTATGCAGAGTCAGCGTGATGGCTACAACCATCTTTATGTGCTCAACTTGAATACCTGCGAATTGAAGCAAATCACTAAGGGTAAGTGGGTTGTTCAAAGCTTTGTGGGATTCAATACCGTAGCTCAGCGAGTGATTTTCCTTAGCAACGAATCTGACCCTCGTAAATCATGCCTCTATAGCATGAAGATTACTGGCGGAAAGCGTACCCCCATAGGTCCTGAAGAGGGTGTTTGCTATCAAACTCAATTGAGCAATAGTGGTGTATCAGTAATTTCTGCTTACACAGCTCCCGATGTACCTAGAAGTATCAATGTGCTTTCTACTACTACAGGCAAGGGTACAAATATTCTTACTGCCGAGGACAAGTGGGAGGATATGGGTTATAGCATACCTCAGTTTAAGAGCGGAAGCATCAAGGCTGCCGACTACGTAACTGATTTGTACTATCGTATGGTATTGCCTGCTGACTTTGATGAGAGTAAGAAGTATCCCACCATCGTTTATGTTTATGGTGGTCCTCATGCACATTTGGTAGATGCTCGTTGGCATTGGTCAAGTCGTGGTTGGGAGACATACATGGCGCAGAAGGGTTACATTGTATTTATCTTGGACGGACGTGGTAGTGAATGGAGAGGACGTGATTTTGAGCAGGCTACATTCCGCCAATTGGGTACTGTTGAGTGTCAAGACCAGCGCAAGGGAGTAGACTATCTCTTGTCTCTTCCTTATGTTGACAAGGACCGCATTGGTGTGCATGGATGGAGTTTCGGTGGATTTATGACCACAAACCTAATGCTTACATACCCTGATATATTTAAGGTTGGTGTAGCAGGTGGTCCTGTTATCGATTGGAATTATTATGAGGTAATGTACGGCGAGCGCTATATGGACACACCTCAGACAAACCCCGAGGGTTACAAAAATAGCAACCTACGCTTGAGAGCAGGCAATCTGAAGGGTAGACTTCAGTTGATAATCGGATACAATGACCCCGTCTGCGTGCCTCAGCATACATTAAGCTTCATCCGCTCATGTATTGATGCTGGTACTCAGTGTGATTACTTCCTCTATCCAGGTGGTGAGCACAATATGCGTGGCAAGGATGCTGTACATCTACATGAAAGAATTACAAGATATTTTGATGATTATTTGAAATAATATAGAAATGGAAAGAATATTGCTTTTAGGCTCTGGTGGCCGCGAACATGCTTTGGCTTGGAAGATAGCTCAAAGCCCTAAGTTAGAGAAACTCTTTATTGCTCCTGGCAATGCTGGTACAGCAACCGTTGGTGAAAACGTAGCCATGAAGGCTGACGATTTCGATAGCATCAAGGCTTTTGTCTTGAATAATGCTATCAGCATGGTAGTTGTTGGTCCTGAAGACCCCTTGGTGAAGGGTATTTACGACTACTTCAAGGCTGATGAACAACTTTCTGCAATTCCCGTGGTAGGTCCTTCAAAGCTGGGTGCTGTACTTGAAGGTAGTAAGGACTTTGCTAAGGCATTTATGCAGCGTCACAACATTCCTACTGCTGCTTATCAAACCTTTACTAGCGAGACATTGGAAGAAGGTAAGGCATTCTTGCGCACTCTTCAGGCTCCCTATGTTTTGAAGGCAGATGGCTTGTGTGCTGGTAAGGGTGTGCTCATCCTTGACACTATCGAAGAGGCAGAAAAGGAGTTGGGAGAAATGCTTGGTGGTATGTTTGGTGGTGCTTCTAGCCGTGTGGTAATTGAGGAATTCATGAGCGGTATCGAGTGCTCTGTTTTCGTCTTGACCGATGGTAAGGATTATGTTATCCTACCCGAGGCAAAGGATTACAAGCGCATTGGCGAAGGCGATACTGGTCTAAACACTGGTGGTATGGGTAGTGTATCTCCCGTTCCTTTTGCTACAGAAGAGTGGATGAAGAAGGTGGAGGACAGAATCATTCGTCCTACCGTCAATGGACTTGCTGAGGAAGGTATTGACTATAAGGGTTTCATCTTCTTTGGTTTGATAAATGTAGATGGCGAACCAAAGGTAATCGAATACAACGTTCGTATGGGTGACCCTGAAACAGAAACAGTAATGCTTCGTATCAAGAGCGATTTGGTAGAGCTATTGCAAGGCGTAGCGACTCTGACTCTAGGCGAGAAGAGTATTGAATTTGACACTCGTAGTGCAGTTTGTGTGATGATGGTAAGCGGTGGTTATCCTGGTTCATATGAAAAGGGTTTCCCCATCACAGGTATCAACGAGGTAGAAGGTAGCATCGTCTTCCATGCTGGTACAGACGTTAAGGACGGACAGGTGGTTACTAGCGGTGGTCGCGTAATCGCAGTTAGTTCTTATGGCGAATCTAAGGCAGAGGCTTTGGCAAAGAGCATGCAAGAGGCTCAGAAGATACAATTCGAGGGTAAATACTACCGTAGAGATATAGGTCAGGACTTGTAGTCGTAGATGTAGAAATGCGCAATAATCGTTTGCAGAATCATATTAGCGAAAGTTCCTTCACTTTGCCTTTGTGCATAGTGATGGGGCTTTTTGCATGGTTTTGGAGTGCGGAAGAGATTACCTTCAGATGTGATTTCTCTGTGCTATCGGCATTGGTTATTGCCATAGCTACTACATATCTTGTCTTTGATACGGCGAACAAGTTTTCGCTTCTTCGAATTCGTTCCTATATGATAACCACGGTATGGGTAATTGGATTAGCATTAATGCCATTTATACATACCTTCTCCAATAGTTGGATTGTGGCTTTGTGCCTAGCGGGTAGTTATTACATCATGTTTCTGGCTTACCAGCAGTACGAGCCCATTGCTAAAGTCTTTCACGCATTCATTCTCCTAGGCATAGCCTCGGTAATAGTTCCTCAGTTGCTCATACTTGTGCCATTGTATTATTGGTACTTGCTTGTTTTCCTGAGAAGTCTTTCGTGGCGTGTCTTTTGGGCAGGAATAGTAGGACTCGTATTACCAATGTGTTTTATTCTTGGTTGGTGCATTCTCAATAGGGATTTTTCTTTTCTTTTGGAGAAGGCCAACGACTTGCAGAGTACCACATTATTTTGCGTAGAGGATTATCAGTGGATGCTGTCTTATCGCAACCCTAAGGCATTGACCTTTGCTTTTATGACGATATTGTCAATGAAAGGTATTGTGCATTACTTGGTAAATTACTTTGATGACAAAATCAGTACCAGAATGTATCTTTATATCTATACGATACAGACGTTAGCGATTTTGGCGATGATATTGTGTATGCCTAGTATGTACGAAACACTTGCGATAGTATTTATGCTAAATGCTTGTGTGATGATAGCACATTACTTTGCACTAACTGGTTCGTGGGTGAGCAATGCGTTGTTTTGCTTGACACTATTGGTTGTTGTATTTTTACTAATACTGAATTGTGGTGTATGGAAGCTTTAATTCAAATATTAGAAAGTTATGGCTATTTTGGAATGACTATTGCAGCCTTCCTTGCAGGTAGTGTATTCCCTTTCAGTAGTGAAGCCGTAGTGGCTAGCCTCCAGTTGGCAGGATTAGACCCCTGGCCCTTGTTTCTCAGTGCAACGGTGGGTAATGTGGCAGGTTCTATGTTCAACTATTGGATTGGAACCTTCGGCCGTATGGAATGGATAGAAAAGTATCTGCACATCTCGCAAGAGAAGGTGGAGAAGACAAGAGCATGGATTGATGGTCGAGGAGCATGGATAGGAAGCTTGTGCTTTCTTCCTATTTTGGGAAGTGTGCTCAGTGTTACCTTGGGTTACATGAGAGCAAATCCATATGTCACTGCATTTTCTATTCTCGTAGGAAAGGCAGTAAGATACGCAATCCTCATAATTTCGATATATTACATAAACACTTAAACAAATAAAACAAAAACAATGAAGCAGTTCAAACGAATAGACACCCTAATGGGGTGGATTGCTTTTGCTATTGCGGCTTTCGTGTATTGTAGCACGATAGAGCCTACGGCAAGCTTTTGGGACTGTCCAGAATTTATTACTACAGCATTTAAGTTGGAAGTAGGACACCCCCCAGGCGCACCATTCTTTATGCTTACTGGAAACATATTCTCTCAGTTTACTAGTGACCCTACCAAGGTGGCTATGATGGTAAACGTAATGAGTGCTTTGTTTTCAGCAGCATGTATTATGTTCCTGTTTTGGAGTATCAGCCATTTGGCAAGAAAACTAATTGGTGAAGGCGGACAAGTTAAGACACTAGCTCAAGGTATCACCATAGAGGTGGCTGCTATGACTGGTGCTTTGGCATATTGTTTCTCTGACACATTCTGGTATTCAGCCGTTGAGGGTGAGGTATATGCTTACTCAAGCTTGTTTACGGCTGTAGTATTTTGGCTCATTTTGAAGTGGGAAGATAATGCAGACAAACCAGGTGCTGACCGTTGGTTGATTCTTATTGCTTATCTTACTGGTTTGAGTATCGGTGTGCACTTGCTTAATTTGCTATGCTTACCTGCGTTGGTTTTGGTATGGTATTATAAGAGACATCGTCACCCCAGCGTAAAGGGTAGCCTCATCGCGCTTTTGGCAAGCTTTGTGCTAGTTGCTATTGTGCTTTATGGCATTGTACCTGGCATTGTGAAGGTGGGTGGATGGTTTGAACTATTCTTTGTGAATACTCTTAGTCTTCCATTCAATAGCGGTTTGGTTGTATACATCTTCATCTTGATTGGCATTGTGCTTTGGGCTATTTGGGAATCAACAGTGCAGAAGAGCCGCAAGCGCATGAATCTCTCTTTCATCGCTGGTATTGGTATACTTGGTATTCCCTTCTATGGACATGGAATAAAGTGCATTATCATCGGTGTAGTAGTAATGGCATTGATGTATTTCGTTCTTAACAAGAAGTCAGATGTTCACTTGGTCTCTGCTCGTGTAATGAACACTACGTTGCTTTGCTTGTTGATGATAATGATTGGCTATTCATCTTATGCCGTTATCGTTATCCGTTCAACTGCTAATACTCCTATGGACCAGAATTCTCCTGAGGATGTGTTTACCCTAGGTAGTTATCTCAGTCGTGACCAGTATGGCGATAGTCCCTTGTTGTGGGGTCAACCCTATTCTGCTCCTGTAAAGATGAAGGTTAGTGGTCAGTACTACGTAGCTGATAGCAAGGAGGGTGCTCCTCAGTATCAGCGTGTGGAGAAGAAGAATGCCAACGAGCCCGACCGCTATCAGGTAATCGGACACAAGACAGAGTACTCTTATACCTATAATATGCTCTTCCCTCGTATGCACTCAGAGCGTCACAAGCAGAACTATGAGGATTGGATGGGAGGTATCAAGGGTAAGCTCATCAAGATAGACCATTTGGGTGAGAGAAAGACAATCAAGGTGCCTACTGCATTTGAAAATCTTTACTTCTTCTGGTCTTATCAGGTGAACTTTATGTATTGGCGCTATTTCATGTGGAATTTTGCTGGCCGACAGAACGATATCCAAGGCCATGGCGAATTGGAACATGGTAATTGGATTACAGGTATTGATTTCATCGATAATCTGATTTATGGCACTGATTTTAGCAAGTTGCCTTCCGAATTGAAGAAGAATAAGGGCCGCAACGTATTCTATTGCTTGCCCTTGATTCTTGGTATCATCGGTTTGGTATGGCAGGTGAACAAGCGTATCAGCAGTGCTGATGGTACAATGGTAGACGAAGGTGTTAAGCAGTTCTGGGTGGTGTTCTTCCTCTTCTTCATGACTGGTTTGGCTATCGTATTGTACTTGAATCAAACACCCGTTCAGCCACGTGAGCGTGATTATGCATACGCAGGTTCATTCTACGCCTTTGCTATATGGATTGGTCTTGGTGTTGCTGCTATTAGCGATTTGCTCAACAAGTATGTATTCAAGAAGCAAGCTATCTTTGGCGCTGTGCTAAGTGGTGTTTGCTTGCTTGTGCCCGTGCAGATGGCTTCTCAGACATGGGATGACCACGATCGTAGCGGACGTTATACTTGTCGCGACTTTGGTCAGAACTATCTGAATAGTTTGGATGAGGGCAAGGCTCCCATTATCTTTACTAATGGTGACAACGATACCTTCCCCTTGTGGTATTGTCAGGAAACAGAGGGTATCCGTACTGATGCTCGTGTTTGCAACCTTTCTTATTTGCAAACCGATTGGTACATTGACCAGATGAAGCGTCCTGCATATGATTCGCCTGCTGTGCCTATTGCATGGAAGCGCTTGCAATACGTTACAGGTACTCGTGAAGGTATTCACGTTCGTCCTGGCCAGCTGGAATATGCTATCGACTTGCTTAAGGATGACCCTGAGCAGATGAAAGAATTGTTGGGCGAGAATCCCTATGACTTGAAGAATATTATCGATAAGTGGATTCTTAGCGATGAGGAATCTATGCAATGCTTCCCCACAGACTCTGTGGTTATTACTATCGACAAGGAGGCAGTGCGCCGTAGTGGCATGATGATTGCTGCTGATTCTATCCCCGACGTGATGCACATCAGTTTGAAGGGTAAGCGTGCCGTTTACAAGAACGAAATGATGATTTACGAAATGTTGTGCCGTACCAACTGGGAGCGTCCATTGTATGTAGCTTGTACCGTGGGTAGCGACAACTATGGTTCGTTGAGCAACAATTTCGTACGCGAAGGTTTGGTTGACCGTATCACTCCATTCAATACTCAGAAGAGTGGTTTGACCATGGATACTGAGCGCATGTACAATAATCTGATGAACAAGTTCCGTTTTGGTGGCTTGGAGAATGAGGATATCTATCTAGACGAAACAGTACTTCGTATGTGCTACACTCATCGTCGTTTGTTTGCTACTCTTGCAATGCAATTGGCTCGCGAGCAGAAGTATGACAAGGCTGTAGAGGTATTGAAGTATGTGGAGAAGGTAATCCCTGCTACTACTGTTCCCCACAATTACATGGGAGGTAGTATGGACATGGCTCGCGTATGGTTGGCTAATGGCTATAAGGATGAGGCTGAGCAAATCGTACTTTCTATTGCCCAAACAGCACGCGAATATCTAGAGTGGTATGCTGGTTTGAATGCTAATCGTCAGATGGGTAGCAAGCGTGATATTATGTACAATCTCTACCAGTTGAACTCTGCCGTAGAAATCCTTACTGATTCTCAATCGCCAGAGGCTAAGGAGTTGGAGAAGATGGTACAGGCCTTCCAGATGATATTTGCTGACGCACTATATTCATGATTATCGAACAGCCAGCAAGAGTACTTCGATGGCTGTATCCACAAGCCTTATGGAGGATGGACCATAGTAAGAAGGTGGTGTATCTCACCTTTGACGATGGTCCTATCCCAGAGGCTACGCCTTATGTCCTTGATGTCCTCGATGAGATGGGCATCAAGGCTACTTTTTTTATGGTTGGAGAGAATGCTCTTCGTTACCCCAATCTATTGGAGGAGGTACGCAAGCGTGGGCATCGCATAGGCAATCATTCCTTCAATCATATAGCGGGTATGAGGTGGAGCACGAGGCAATACTATGCCAATATTCTCAAGGCAGAGAATATATTAAAGTCGGGCAAACTCTTTCGTCCTGCTCATGGGTGGGCAAAGCCAAAGCAATACCTAGCGCTAAGGAAAAAGGGTTGGAGAATAGTGATGTGGGATCTCGTGACCAGAGATTATAGCAATAGACTTACTCCCAGTCAAGTGCTGGCTAATGTCAAGCGTTTCACTCGCAATGGTAGCATTATCACCTTCCACGATAGTCTCAAGAGCATTGACACACTGAAGGAGATTCTGCCCGTGGCCCTGGAATGGCTAAAGTCGGAGGGGTATCAATTTGAAGTCTTCGAATAGAACCTCGCGCGTGATATTATATATAATGAGTGATGAGTCATTTTGGGAAAATCCCAAACTCCAGCAAGCCAGCAAAAAGCTAGTTTCGGTATTCTGGAAGTCGTCTCCCGATACGGGAGAGGATTTCCAAACACTTGAAAGTCCTCTCCGCCGTAAGAAAAACGACCTTCCAACTTTCAGAACCTTCCTCCCACGATGGGAGTTTCGTTAACACATTTTTTTTACCTACAATAGGAATCATAGATGTTAGAATCTTATTTTAAGCCCAATGTGATAGAGGCCGGTTGCGATGAAGCTGGTCGTGGTTGTCTCGCTGGCCCTGTATTTGCAGCTGCCGTGATATTGCCCCCTGATATAGAGGAGCGCAACTCACTCTTGGCTCAGCAACTCAATGATTCGAAGCAGCTCACTGAGCGCAGACGAGAACAATTGCGCACTATCATCGAACAGGAGGCCTTGGCATGGGCGGTGGTGGCGGTGGACAATCACGAGATTGACCAGCTCAATATACTACGTGCCAGCATTACGGCTATGCATCGTGCATTGGACAAATTGGAGATTCGTCCCGAGAATATCATCGTGGATGGCAATCGTTTTTATCCCTATCATGATGTGTCATTTACCACCATCGTCAAGGGTGATGCAAAGTACATGAGCATAGCTGCTGCTTCCATCTTGGCCAAAACTCATCGCGACGAATACATGCTTTCTCTCCACAAGGAATACCCCCAATATGCTTGGGATAGAAACAAAGGATATCCTTCAAAGGCTCATCGTGAAGCTATCAAAGTCCATGGTGCTACACCTTATCACCGTATGACCTTTAATTTGATTGGTTCCACACAATTGGAGTTTGATTTTGGTGAATAAAGGATAACAAACTGATATATATATATGTATAACATAGGAGGCAAGCACTTGGATTGGTGTTTGCCTCCTACTAGGTTTATGATAGCATTAGATGCTAATTGTTATTTGCGGATAAATGTCTTTTCCAGTTCCTCAGAGATATTGATGATAAAGTCACCCATGCGCTCAAGCTGATTTACAATGTCTATGTAGTAAACGCTTGTCTGATAAGTCTTTCTATTGTTCTCTATCTCTTCTATTTCTGAATCGCGAAGGTCGTTGCGGAGGTTATTGATACGGTCCTCGGCATTGTAAGCATTTGATACCTCCACTAATGTACCCTTGTGCACACCAGTAAGGTTGGCTATCATGGCATCGTATGCATTGTCCACGGCATCCACCATACCTTCCAACTTCTTGATGGTATCCTCGTCAAAGGTCTTGTTGTGTACGTTTCTTCTGGATAGGATACGGCTGATAACCTCACCTGAATCGCCCAATGATTCCAATTCCTTGATAATCTTGTACATTGACTTTATCTGCTGGGAAGTATCTTCGCTGATATCACCAGCTGATACGCCGTTCAGGAAGGTAGCTATCTCGTACTCTATACGGTCAGATATTTCTTCGTACTTGATAAGCTTGTTGCTGTACTCGTCAAACTTGTCAGACTTCTTCTCACCGATAGCAGCCTTGGCATAAGACAGACCTTTCTTGGATATTTGTGCAAAGTGTATGATTTCGTTGAAAGCTTGCTCCATGCATAGTTCGGGCGTAGCCAAGGGACCAGCTGAGATATACTTCAGACGGAAAACCTCGCTTTCCTGGTCCTTGGGAGCCTTGATGATAAGCACAACGGCCTTTTCTATAAACTTGATAAACCAAATAAGCACAAAAGTATTGATGGTATTGAACAAGGTGTGTAGCATGGACAAACCATACAGAGCAGCCACACCTTCAGGAGCATTAGGTCCGCTTACCACAAATCCTTCGGCAGATGGATCGGGCAAGCCAAATATAGTAGCTGTAATGAAACCTACCAATCTGAGGAAAGGCTTGTAAAGAGCCAATGCCCACAATACACCAAATACATTGAAGATAGTGTGCGACATAGCAGCACGCTTGGCTTGAGTATTACCTACCGATGCAGCTATGTTGGCGGTAATAGTTGTACCAATATTTTCACCCAAAACCATAGCACATGCCATCTCAAATGGAATCCAACCCATACTGAGCATGATTAGGGTAATGGCCATGGTGGCAGATGATGACTGGAGTACCAAGGTAAGGACGGTACCAAATACAAGGAATAGGAGTACAGAACCAAAACCATAACTTGACCATGTCTTGACGAAATCCAGTACCTCCGGTGTCTCATTAAGGTCGGGTACAGACTCTTTCATGAACGAAAGGCCCAGGAACAAAAGGCAGAAACCCACGATGAGTTCGCCGATGTTTTGGCGCTGGTTCTTCTTGGAATTTGAGAAAAGGAAACCGAATAGCATCAAGGGAACGGCCAGTACGGAGATGTCTGCTTTAAAGCCAAGCCATGATACCAACCATGCGGTTACCGTGGTACCGATATTGGCACCCATGATTACGCCTATTGCTTGTGCCAAAGTTAGAAGACCTGCGTTAACAAAGCTCACCACCATTACGGTAGTAGCCGAAGAGGATTGGATAATGGACGTAATGCCAAGTCCGGTGAGCACACCCTTGAAGGGGTTGGAGGTCATAGCAGAGAGGAAACTTCTCAGTTTGTCACCAGATGCTTTTTGTAGGCCAGAACTCATCAAGTTCATGCCATATAGGAACATACCTAATGCTCCCAAAAGAGTAAAGATATGGAAAATACCCATAGTCGTATTCTTTTTGTTTTTCTGAATGTGATAAGATAATGTGGGTAGAATGCTCTACACGCCACAATGCATTGTCACAAATGTTGTGTAGCAATAACGTTGCATTCCTCGCATTGCCTGGATCTACACAATCCGAGATGATGAGGCTAGTAATACAGAATGCTAACCTCCACGATAAACAGAAGTGGCTAAATAATGAGTCTGTCTAGCCAAATCAATATTTCCAAAGGCCAGACAATATGAGACGATAAAGTTGAGTGGGAATAGTGAATAAATTGCCGCAAGTCGAGCGTAATACCTCCCGTACTCGGAAGGAAATGTGTTTGGCTATAATTATTGAAATTCTTCTTCTTGGCAATTCTATGGTAGCGGAGGCCGCTATTAGAAGTAGATGATTGCCTTATTGCATAAACTTCGGGAGGATAATTCGTGGTATCCTCTGAAAGGTATGTCGCATCAGCGTATATCTCAAAGTCCTGATTCACCTGGGTGGTAGAATCAGAACCGCTCGCACCATTGATAAAAGCAATTGCCATTACAATGGTAAAGAGAAACCTCAGTATGTGTTTCACGCTTATCGGTGCAAATGCTTTTCCTGTACAAAAGTACGAATATTTTTCAATATGCCAAGTGTCGGCTCCGATAATGTGTCACAAATAGTGCCATTGTGTCACACAGAGATGTCAACCATGCCGTATATGAATGAAAAATAGAACCCATGGATGGGTAAATTAAAATAAAATTCTTAACTTTGCGTAGAAATGCGTGCTACATACAGCGCATATTCAGATAGACAAACAATAAACAAGATAAAAAAGAAGATTATGGCAAAGAAAGCACTTTTGATGATTCTCGATGGTTGGGGAATCGGTAATAAGGGTAAGGGTGACGTTATTTTCAATACTCCTACTCCATACATTGATAGCTTGTGGGAGAACTATCCATGCAGCCAGCTATTGGCCAGCGGTGAGAATGTTGGTTTGCCCGACGGACAGATGGGTAACTCAGAGGTAGGTCACTTGAACATTGGTGCTGGTCGCATCGTGTATCAGGATCTTGTGAAGATTAACCGCGCTTGTGCCGATGGTTCTATCTTGAAGAACAAGGAAATCGTTAATGCTTACGAATATGCTCTAAAGAATGGCAAGAACGTACACCTAATGGGCTTGACCTCAAATGGTGGTGTGCACTCTAGCCTAGACCATCTCTTCAAGCTAGTAGAGATTGGCAAGGAGTATGGTATCGCTCATACATATGTACATTGCTTCATGGACGGTCGTGATACTGACCCCCAGAGCGGTAAGGGTTTCATCGAGCAGTTGACTGCTAAGTGTGCAGAGACAGGCAATGCAGACATTGCTAGCATCGTTGGTCGCTTCTATGCAATGGACCGTGATAAGCGTTGGGAGCGCGTAAAGGTGGCTTACGACCTACTTATCACTGGCGAGGGCAAGCAGGCTACAGACATGGTGGCTGCTATGCAGGAGAGCTATGACGAAGGCGTAACCGACGAGTTCGTTAAACCCATTCACAATAGCACCGTTGATGGCACTATCAAGGAGGGCGATGTAGTAATCTTCTTCAACTATCGTAACGACCGTGCTAAGGAACTTACCATCGTACTTACTCAGCAGGATATGGAAGAGCATGGCATGACCACAATTCCTGATCTTCAGTTCTATTGCATGACTCCCTACGATGCATCATTCACTGGTGTTAGCATCCTTTTCCCCAAGGAAAATGTTACCAACACTCTTGGCGAATACCTTGCTAGCAAGGGCAAGACCCAGCTTCATACCGCAGAGACAGAGAAATATGCTCACGTAACATTCTTCTTCAACGGTGGTCGCGAAACTCCCTATGAAGGCGAGGAGCGTATCCTAGTGGCTAGCCCCAAGGTACAGACCTACGATTTGCAGCCCGAAATGAGCGCATTCGAGGTAAAGGACAAGTTGGTAGAGGCTATTAAGGAAGACAAGTACGACTTCATCGTTGTAAACTTTGCTAATGGCGATATGGTGGGCCATACAGGTATCTACGAAGCTATAGAGAAGGCCGTGAAGGCAGTTGACCAGTGCGTAAACGAGGTTGTTGAGGCAGCTAAAGCTACCGACTACGAGGTTATTATCATTGCCGACCATGGTAATGCAGATAAT
The DNA here is from genome assembly GCA_045613565.1 of Bacteroidaceae bacterium. GTDB lineage: Bacteria > Bacteroidota > Bacteroidia > Bacteroidales > Bacteroidaceae > Physcousia. The sequence continues at coordinate 136,084 of JAZLBF010000034.1, read as the reverse complement.
GCTCAGAATCCTGATGGTAGCGTAAATACTGCTCACTCTTTGAACCCTGTTCCATTCATCTACGTTACCGCCAACAAGGAGGCAAAGGTAGAGGACGGCGTATTGGCCGACGTAGCTCCCAGCATCTTGCACATCATGGGTCTTGAACAGCCCGAGGAGATGACAGGTAAGTGCCTTATCAAGTAAATGCTCGAAAAGTGAAAGAAATACGTATGGAGGAGAGTTGGCGCACCCAGCTCTCCTCTGAGTTTCAAAAGCCATACTTCCTTCAACTCACGGATTTTGTTCGCAAGGAATATCAAACCACCAGATGCTTTCCTCCTGGGGGACAAATCTTTAATGCCTTTGACCAAACTCCCTTCAACGATGTAAAGGTGGTCATTCTTGGCCAAGACCCTTATCATGGCGATGGTCAGGCTCATGGATTGTGTTTTTCCGTATGTGATGGCATTGCCTTTCCTCCTTCGTTGAGGAATATTTTTCAGGAGATACAGGCAGAGACGGGTGCTCCTATTCCCACAAGTGGTAATCTTACTCGTTGGGCCAAGCAGGGAGTATTCTTACTCAACACTTGTCTTACGGTCAGAGCACATCAGGCATTCAGCCATTCGGGTATGGGTTGGGAGACGTTTACAGATGCCGTTATCAGTAAACTTTCTGCCGAACGACAGGGATTGGTATTCCTTTTGTGGGGAGCTCCTGCTGGTCGCAAAGCTAAACTTATAGATGCCACCAAGCATCTGATTCTCCAATGTGCTCACCCTAGCCCTCTTTCCGCTTATCGCGGATTCTTCGGATGCGGACATTTCAATGAGGCCAACAAATACCTAATCAGTCAAAATATTACTCCTATACAATGGTAGACAAAGATGCATTGCCACCAATGCTTATGGTGGGCGACGTGATAGTACACACGGACATCGTTACGGAGCGCTTCTGTTGCGATATCTCCAAGTGTCATGGCCTCTGTTGCGAGGAGGGCGATGCCGGTGCACCTGTGACCATGGAGGAGATTGCTGGCATAGAGAACGAACTAGACACTCTTTGGCCTTACCTTGGAGCTGGTGCCCAGGCAATGATAGACAAGCAGGGTGTGGCGTATGCCGACCCCGATGGCGATATGGTAACTACTATCGTTGGCGGACGCGATTGCGCCTTCCGTGGATGTAGTGGATGCTTGCTTTCTTGCAAACCCATTAGTTGCGACCTCTATCCCATCCGTGTGAAAGAGTTCGGTGGTGGCCTTGTGGGTATCAACTATCACCGTTGGGACATCTGCCGCGATGCCGTCCTTAAAGGCAAGGAAATGGACATGCCCCTGTACGTCTTCCTCCGCTCTCCTCTCATCCGCCGCTTCGGTCAGGAGTGGTACAACGAACTCTGCCAGATGGTGGAGGAACTCAAGGGGCAAGGGCTTCTGTAATTAAATATAAACAAAACTTTTGGATATCCTAAAGTATATCGAAATGGCAGATTAATCGACTACTATATAATTTAATACTGATGCTTATGAAAAAGTTCCATTTCTTTATACCAATCCCCTTGTTGCTATCTATGTTATCTTGCACAAACAACGGAGATAATACCGAACGTAATTCTTCAGAAAATGAAGCCATAAAATCTATCTCCCCCCTTTCAGAGGTTGACTCCACTTCTTATTACTATTATTATTCCAACTATCCTTCACATGATTGCGAAGACAATATAATAGAGTTCTCTTACAAAAACGGTGAGATAGTGGATGGCTATTTCTGGGGAACAAGTGATGAGTTTAGAGATGCTAGAGAGGGTTTCTATCCAGGATTCTTTGTTTTGCGTTTAGAACAAATCTCTAACAAGAATGATAGCATAATGTTTACTCTTGATTCAAGAGAAACACAATACTTTAGCGGACCTGTAAGTATAATGCATCATTCCTCTGATGAAGCGTTAAAGCATGGCCATCATCCCTGGAGACAGAGCGATAAATTCTTTCAAGACAGCATAAAATATTGTGGAACTTTCTCAAAGGGGAACTTTGTACTTCACAAAAATAAATCCAATTTTTCACATATTAAAGACCGTCTTTTTGTAAAAATCTCTCCGGATTCACTCAAAAAGATTAGCTTCCAATGCTCGTTTGAAGAAGAGAATAGAGAAGAAAATACGACCTATTAAGCCCTTGTTTAGGGAATAACACTGACAACATCTTAAATATAATTAATACCACTATGAAGAAAGCGCTACTTTCCGTCCTCATGCTCTTTGGCATGGTTCTTGGCATTCATGCACAGGTTCCTCAAACTTTGAACGATGGTTATAAACTGGTGTGGAACGACGAGTTTGATACACCCGGACGACCAAACCCTGCCAACTGGACATACGAACATGGTTTCGTGCGCAACCATGAGTGGCAATGGTATCAAAGCGAGAATGCGACTGTTACAGAGGACGGAGTGCTCCTCATTACCGCTCGCCAGGAAGACCGCCCATGCCCCTGGTACAGAGAAGGAAGTAAGGATTGGAAACACAATCGAAAGCGCATAGAATGTACTTCAGCAAGTGTTATAACGAGAGGTTTACATGAATTCCTCTACGGCCGTTTCATCATACGTGCTCGCATACCAGCTAGCCGTGGTTCATGGCCAGCCATTTGGATGCTTGGTAGTAAGGAGAAATACGGTTGGCCCTCATGTGGTGAAGTTGATATCATGGAATATTATCCCAAGCATGGTGTACCCAGTATTTTGGCCAATGCTTGTTGGGGTAACGACAAAGGTGCTAGTGTATGGGATGAGAAAGTAGTTCCCTTTACGCATTTTACCGACAAGGACCCTCTATGGGCAACACAATTCCATACATGGCGTATGGATTGGGACAAGGACTTTATTCGCATCTATCTAGATGACGAATTGCTCAACGAGATAGACCTAAGTAAAACCATTAATGGCAAGCATGGCCATGGCGACAATCCCTTCCATTCTCCTATGTACTTACTTCTCAATCTAGCTATGGGTAGCACAGGAGGCAAAGTAGATTCTCGGGCTATGCCCATGAGATACGAAATAGACTACGTAAGAGTGTATCAGAAGTAAAGTGACAAATTTTTTACATATATTTGAATTTTTAAGGCACGTTCATCATAAAAATATCCGCAACACATCATTATGAGATGTTGCGGATATTTCTTTATCACATATTATGGAAATACAAATAGAAAATCCTCGAAACTTCTCATAAAATTATTTTATTTTTTGCAACTTGCGAAATGTAATTTCTAGCAAAAATTAGGTTCTGCAAACCAAAAGGATAGAAAATAGATGGCAAAAAGCAGAAAGAGGTAAAAACAAAATGTATCCGCAATGAGAGAAACATCGCGGATACATTATATATATTATATAGGAGAGGATTAATCCCACTCGAGGACTACCTTACCACACTGACCTGACTCCATAATGTCGAAACCCTTCTGGAAGTCAGCAATGGGGAAACGATGAGTGATAACGGGACTTAGGTCAAGACCAGAAATCAACATCTGCTCCATCTTGTACCATGTTTCCCACATCTCACGACCGTAGATACCCTTGATGGTAAGTGCCTTGAAGATGATTTCGCTCCAGTCAACAGTTGTTGAGGGAGGAAGAATACCCAACTGAGCAATCTTAGAACCATTGTACATGTTGGCCACCATGTCGCGGAAAGCGATGGGAGAACCAGACATTTCCAAACCTACGTCGAAACCACGGATACCCAACTTCTCCATTGCCTGAGCTACTGTCTCACCCTTAGAAGCGTTAACGGTTAGAGTAGCACCCATCTTCTTAGCAATATCCAAGCGGTAGTCGCTCAAATCGGTCACAACAATGTTCTTAGCACCTGCAAACTTAGCAATAGCAGTAGCCATACTACCGATCAAACCTGCACCTGTAATCAACACGTCCTCGCCCAAGAGGGGGAATGAAAGAGCTGTGTGAGTAGCATTACCAAAGGGGTCCATAATTGATGCCATATCGTCAGAGATACGGTCGTCCAACTTAACCACGTTGCACTCGGGGATAGCAAGATATTCTGCAAAAGCACCATCACGATTTACACCTACACCAATGCTATTCTCGCAGATGTGCTGCAAACCACGACGACAGTTACGGCAATGTCCGCAAGCGATATGACCTTCACCAGTAACGCGGTCGCCCACCTTGATGTTACGAACACCAGGGCCAACCTGCTCTACTACACCAACGTACTCGTGACCGATGGTCATAGGAGTCTTGATGGTCTTCTGGCTCCATTCGTCCCACTTGTATATATGCAAGTCGGTACCACAAATAGCTGTCTTCTTAATCTTAATTAGGACGTCGTTTACGCCTACCTCTGGCATGGGAACTTCTTCCAGCCAAATACCCTTCTGGGCTTCCTTCTTGACTAAAGCTTTCATAGTTTTAAATACCTTTATTAAAAACATTATTTATTCAAATTTGATAGCAAATTTACGTTATTTTCATTTTTCACCAAAGCATTTCTGGGTGTTTTTACTCAAAAGAGTTAAAGAAGAGCAGCCTTTAGGCTCTCCTCTCTGCCCAGTCGCTTCTATCAAGGTTGCGATAACCTATGGCTTCTGCCACGTGCTGGGTGGAAATACTCTCTGCTCCATCTAAATCGGCAATGGTGCGAGCCACCTTGAGTATTCGGCTATATGCTCGTGCCGATAGCTGAAGACGTTCCATAGCCATACGAAGCAACTCGGTGCCAGCCTCATCCAGGGTACAATACTCGCGCATTAGTTTTTCGGACATCTGAGCATTGCAATGAATGCCAGGCACGGAAACAAAGCGACGAGCCTGAATCTCACGAGCAGCAACTACACGCTGGCGGATGGTAGCACTAGGTTCGCCTGGCGCAGCCTTGGAAATCTCCTCGAAGGAGAGAGGCAGAATCTCGCATTGAATGTCTATACGGTCCATCAAGGGGCCGCTAATCTTGTTTAGATAACGAGAAATCTGACCAGGAGTGCAGACACAAGCCTTGGTGGGATGATTGTAGTAGCCACAGGGGCATGGATTCATGGAGGCAACAAACATGAAGTTGCAAGGATAATCCACGGTGCCCGAAATACGACTTACGGTGATATGTCTGTCCTCCAAGGGTTGGCGCAAAACCTCTAGGGCCTGACGCTGAAACTCTGGCAACTCGTCTGCAAATAATACACCATTGTGAGCTAATGATATTTCGCCTGGTTGAGGATTGCTACCACCACCAACGAGAGCCGTTTGGCTGATAGTGTGATGTGGGCTACGGAAAGGACGAGTGGCTATGAGCGAACAATGTCTGATGCCATCAGCACCTACGGGAGGAACTTGTAACTTGCCTGCTACGCTATGAATCTGAGTGGTCTCCAAACTCTCTTGCAAGGTCAATGGCGGAAGTATACCTGGCAAGCGTTTGGCCATCATACTCTTGCCACTACCTGGGGGGCCTACCATGATTAGGTTATGTCCACCAGCAGCAGCTACTTCCAATGCACGCTTGACACTTTCCTGACCTTTGACATCGGCAAAATCTAGTTCGAAATCGGATTGCCTATCGTAGAAATCCTTGCGAGTGTCTATGCGTACTGGTTCTAAGTGATGAGTGCCATTAAGGAAACCAACTACCTCGGAAAGATTGTTTACGCCATAGACATTCAACCTATCCACTACGGCTGCCTCCTGAATATTTTGCGCAGGCACAAATAGCGACTCATATCCGAGGGCACGCGCCTTGATGGCGATAGGTAGAGCACCACAAATGGGTTGCAAAGAACCATCTAGGCTCAGCTCACCCACCATCATTATCTTATCAAGATTGGTAGCATCAATCTTCTCAGCAGTTGCCAATATACCAATGGCGATAGGCAAATCAAAACCACTACCCACCTTGCGCACATTAGCAGGAGCTAGATTTACAGTTATCTGCTTGCTGGGAAAGGGGAGTCCACTATTCTCCAGAGCTGCCATAATGCGCTCGTGACTTTCCTTCACGGCATTGTCAGGCAGGCCTACAAGGATAAATCTGATGCCCCTCGAACTGTTCACTTCGATGGTCACCTGCTGGGCATCCAATCCTTGTACAGAAGCACTATAAACCTTGGCTAGCATGATATAGATGGTATGAGTGAGGTATAACCTTATTTTAATAGTTCGCCAATGCGCTCATCGTAATCCAAGCTATCGTCAACGAAGAACTTAAGCTCGGGGATGATACGCAACTGCATACGAACACGGTTGCCCAATTCAAAACGTACTGACTTGACATTGGCATTGATATTTGCCACAATCTCCTCGGCACGATTGCTGGGGAATACGCTCAAGTATGCTCGGCATATGCTCATATCGGGACTTATGCGACATGCACTCACACTGACTAGCACGCCACGCATACCAGCCGTCTGCTTCTGAAACATGTCACTGAGTTCCTTCTGTATCAGTCTTGATATTTTCTGTTGTCTTGTTGTTTCCATATACAATTTCTTTTTATTTCTTCCTAATTATAGTAAGCCCATCTCTCAGAGGGAGAATCACCTTCTCTACCCTCTCGTCTTGAGCCACCAGGTCATTAAACCGTTGCAACCCTAGTGTTTGCAAATCACTTTCGCGAGCCTCCTCTACAATTCGGCCATACCAAAGGGTATTGTCGGCAAGGATATATCCTCCATGGCGCAAGCGAGGGAGAATCATTTCGTAGTAATCCACGTATTCGCGTTTATCAGCATCTATAAACGCCATGTCCCACTCTACGTCCATCTGGGGAACTAATTGTTTGGCATCGCCAATATGGATATGCACGAAATGGCCGTAAGGGCTACCCTCTATCCAGGGGCGTGCAAAATCTTCCATCTCATCAAAGACCTCAAAGGTATGCAATTCGGCTCCGTCCTCCAGACCCTCTGCCATGCTGAGAGCTGAATAACCGCTAAACATACCTAATTCGAGTACTCGCTGGGGGCGAATCATGCGCACAAGCATCTTTAGCAGCCTACCCTGAAGATGTCCGCTAGCCATCTGGCCATAAGACAACTTCAATTGTGTGGCTCGCCATAATTGATGCAGGTAATCGCCCTCCTTGTCAATATGCGATAGGATGTATGAATCTAAGTCGCTCAAGTGCTTTCCTGATTTGGGAGTTAATATTCTAAGTTTAGCAAGTCTATTTTCTATGCAGGAGAGCTTCAACGGCCAATCGGTAGCTATCCAAACCAAATCCGCATATCACACCAAGGCATGCAGGGCTGATGGCACTATGATGACGAAACTCTTCGCGATTGTGCACGTTGCTGATATGCACCTCAATCACGGGAGTACTGACTCCCTTGATTGCATCTAAGAGGGCAATGCTATAGTGGGTGTAAGCACCAGCGTTGAGTACTATGCCATCGTAGTCAAAACCCACCTCGTGTATCTTATTGATTAATTCTCCTTCAACATTGCTTTGGTAGTAATCCAATTGTACATCAGGGAAGGCATCGCGTAATACTTGCAAGTACTCCTCAAAGCCACGCTGACCATATATTTCTGGTTCTCTTACCCCCAAAAGATTAAGGTTAGGACCATTGATGATTTGAATTCTCATAATAATTATGTATATTTGCGTTTCAAAGGTACAAAAAAAATAACGATTAGCAAAAGTTTTACTCACACCTCAATCAAAAAAGTTGCAATCATTGCGCATGATGCGAGGTTATTTTGTCACTTATGCAGAAGATTAGCAATACTGGTAATGTCTCAAAGGATATAATTCAGCAATATATTCAATACCTGCGCCTAGAGCGCTCGTATAGCAAACACACGCTGGATGCCTATTGCAGAGACTTGCAAAAACTATTCAATTATTATGCCGATAATGGGATAGATTTTAGAACGGTAACGTTACATGACTTTGACCTCTTTGCCGGCGAGATGAGAGAAAATGGTATCTCTCCACGTAGCCTTGCTCGTATACTTAGCGGAGTACGCTCTTTCTATCGTTTCCTAGTACTTGAGAAGGAAATAGAGCAAGACCCTACTGAATTATTAGAATCTCCTAAGATTGGACGCCCCCTGCCACAGGTGCTGAGCACAGGTGAGATTGACGACATCCTAGCCCAAATAGACATGAGCAAACCAGAGGGAGTGCGCGACCATTGCATCATTGAGGTACTATATAGTTGTGGCCTACGTATCAGCGAATTAACTGAACTTCGCATCTCCAATCTATTTCTAGATGAAGGCTTTATCCGCATTATGGGTAAGGGCAGCAAAGAGCGCCTTGTACCCATATCGCCCAGAGCTGTTAAGGAATTAAAAATATGGTTAGATATACGAAAGCACTTTGACATCAAAAGAGGATTTGAAGACCACGTCTTCGTATCTCGCACACGGGGCAAATCTCTATCTCGCATTTCGCTCTTTGTTTTCATCAGAGAATATGCCGCTAAGGCTGGTATCAAGAAGGAAATCTCACCACACGTATTTCGACATAGCTTTGCAACTCATCTCCTGCAAGGCGGCGCCAACTTGCGTGCCATTCAAGAAATGTTAGGACACGAGAGCATTGGTACAACTGAAATTTACACCAACGTCGACTCGTCACATTTACGCGAACAATTGACTTTTCATCACCCCAGAAGCATAAAAAACAGGGAAACTTAACAACAATTCGTGTCTTTTTTACACTTAGTTAGCATTTAACACTAGTAATTTAATAAAAAAATTGTATCTTTGCACGCGGAATTACTCAGAAGCACATTCGTGTAAGTCCATAACATTGAATAATTAAAGGTATTTATTTATAACAAAATCAAAATGAAAAAGAACATTCTTTTCTTGATGACCATCGCTGGTGGTGTGGTCATGAGTTCTTGTGGTAAACTAGGCGACTTGAGCGCAGACAACTTCAAGGTTAATCCCACTCCCCTTGAGGCTATCGGTGGTGAGGTTCCTGCTACTATCAACGGCGTATTCCCCGAGAAGTATTTGAAGAAGAAAGCTGTTGTTACCGTTACTCCCGTATTGAAGTATGAAGGTGGTGAGGCTCTAGGTCAGAGCGCTACATTCCAGGGCGAGAAGGTAGAAGGTAATGGCACTGAGATAAACTACAAGGTAGGTGGTACATATACTATGAAGACTAGCTTCGAGTATATCCCCGCTATGCTAAGCAGCGAGTTGTATGCTCGTTTCGACGCTAAGGTAGGTAAGAAGAGCGTTTCTATTCCCGAGGTAAAGATTGGTTATGGAGTACTTTCTACCAGCGAGTTGCAAAAACAGTGTGCAGTTACTGCTAGTACCGCTAAGGACGCATTCCAGCGTATCATTGAGCAGAAGCAGGAAGCTAGTATCAAGTTCCTTATCAATCAGGCTAACCTTCGTGCGAGCGAACTTTCAAATGTAAGCATCAAGCAGTTGGTTGACATCCTAAAGGAAATCAACGACATGCAGGAGGAGCGTGCTCTTCAGAATATCGAAATCAGCGCATATGCTAGTCCTGATGGAAGCTATGCATTCAACGAAAAGTTGGCAGAAAAGCGTCAAAACGCTTCTTCTAAGTACTTGAAGAAGGAATTGAAGAAGATTAAGATGAACGCAGAGGTTGACACCAAGTTCACTGCTGAGGATTGGGAAGGTTTCCAAGAGTTGGTTAGCAAGAGCAACCTTCAGGACAAGGAAGTTATCTTGCGCGTTCTTTCTATGTATCAAGACCCCGAGGAGCGTGAGCAGCAGATTCGTAACATGAGCTCTGTATTCACAGAGATTGCAGAGGGTATTCTTCCCGAGTTGCGTCGCGCTCGCCTAATCGTTAAGTACGAAGTTATTGGTCGCAGCGACGAGCAGATTTTGGCTCAGTTCACTGAGGACGCTAGCAAGCTAAGCGTAGAGGAGCTTCTTTATGGTGGCAACGTACTTGTACAGGATGCAGCTACTCGCAAGCAGTGGTACGAAAAAACAACTAAGCTTTACCCCAACGACTACCGCGCTTACAACAACCTAGCTCAGTTGGCTATCATGGAAGGCAATACAGCAGCTGCTCAGAACTGGCTACAAAAGGCTAAGAACGTTAACGCTAAGGCTCCCGAAATTAACGCTAATATGGCACTTCTTGCTCTTAAGAGCGGTGATGTAGCTAAGGCAGAGGTATTGATGGGTCAGGCTAGCGGTAGCGACACATACAACGAAGTTCTTGGCAACGTAAACATCGCAAAGGGTAACTATACTCAGGCTCAGCAGAATTTGACTAGTGCACAGACTAACAGCACAGCTTTGTCTCAGATTTTGAACAAGGATTATGCTGCAGCAAAGAAGACTTTGGCTGCTATCAAGACTCCCGATGCAACTACTAGCTATTTGAAGGCAGTTGTAGCTGCTCGTACCAATGATGCTGGTGCAGTTAAGGCTAATTTGAAGGCAGCTATCACTAGCGATTCTTCTTTGAAGGCTCGCGCTGCTAACGACATCGAGTTCGCTAACTACAAGAACGAAATTGCTGACTTGGTAAAGTAATTGTAGCCAACCATGCGCTATGCATTAAGCACTAATAAATATATTATTGCAATTATCACCCTTCTTGCCCTCACCGCTTGTGGTGGCAAGAAGGGTGAATTGCGTATCAAGGGAACCATCAAGGGATTGAACAACGCAGGGCTAATCCTCTATAGCAGAGATGGAGTAATAGAGGGTATAGATACGATGCGCGTAATACAAGGTAAACTTGATTGGTCATGTCCCTACAACAAGACCGATGGTAGTATTACAATAGTATATCCTACCTACTCTACCCTTACCGTATTTGGTAGTAGTGGAGATGTGATTACCATTGACGGTGACGCAAAGCAACTGAACTCCACAAAAGTTGGTGGTAATGAGGCCAACGAAGCATATACCATGCTTCGAAAACTATTTGAGCAATCCACGGCTCAACAGATAGATTCTATTAAGAAGGATTTCTATAAACAGAATCCTGAATCACCTGTAACAAGACACCTACAGTTGGAAGAATTAGCGAAGGAAACACCATATGCTATACGATCCAGCCAACCATTCCCTGATTTTACCCTTGTCACTCGCAAAGGTGATACTCTCACCATCGATTCCATACAAGGAAAATATACTTTATTTGCCTTCTGGGCAAATTGGCGTGGTGGTACAGGAACTCTGAATTCACGTATCCGCCGACTACGCAGACAAGCTCAGCAACCTCTTGAATGCATTTCATATAACATGGATGTAAACACTACAATCCTTAATTATATAGAACGTACGGACACTATTACATGGCATAGCTGTAGCGACCAAAGAGTATTTCAGGCTGACCTACCCTCGCGTCTTGGCGTAAGAGACATACCCTTCTATGTTCTGACGGACACTTTAGCCAATATCATAGCTAGTGGCAATGATTGGCAGAAAGATATAGAGCCTTCACTAGGTGTCATTACAAAGAAAAAGGAAGAAAAGAAATAGAGTATGAGATTTGAATTGCTCATATCGCGCCGGTACCTCTTTTCCAAGAAGAGTCATAATGCTATCAACATTGTTTCGATGATAGCAGTTATTGGCGTTTCCGTTGCCACTATGGCGATGGTTATTGTTATGAGCGTATTCAACGGATTTCAAGGCTTAGTAGCTGATTTATTTACCGGTTTCGACCCTGAGCTACGAATCACTCCCTCCAAAGGTTCTTCCTTCGCTCTTGATGATGAGAAAATCAAGCAACTAGAAGCCTCTGGCCACGTGGCAGTATTAACTCCAGTTGTGGAAGGACAAGCTCTTGCCACTATTGGAGATGTACAAAAGGTGGTAATGCTGAAAGGCGTTGATGACAATTTCTTACAACAATCCAATATCCTTGACATCTTGTATGGAGATGCAGAACCAATCCTCCATCTTGATGTTTTGGAATATTGCATACCTGGCATTCAGCTATGCAATCAGATGAATCTACCACTTTATTTTAATCAACCGCTCAAGATTTATGCTCCTAAGCGTGGTGAACGAGTAAATATGGCTAATCCTCAGAGTAGCTTCAACCAGGATGAGCTACACGCTTCCGGCCTTGCGTTTAGTGTGCATCAACCAAAGTATGATTCTGAATACATATTGTGTTCTATCGGTTTTGCACAAAGAATTTTTGAGCTAGAAGGTCAGGCTACGGCATTGGAAATAAAACTCTCACCTTCTGGAGATAGAAAAGCCATTAGCAACATACTTGGCTCAGATTTTCGTATACAAGACCGCTACGAACAACAAGAGGATATCTTTCGCATTATGCAAATAGAGAAACTGATATCCTTCGCCTTCCTATGCTTTATTTTATTCGTTGCATGTCTAAACATTATAGGTAGCTTGAGTATGCTCATGATTGAGAAACAAGACAACATTCAAACTCTATCAGCTCTTGGTTCAACCAACAATCAGATACGACGGATATTTATTTTTGAAGGCATGCTTATCATACTCGGTGGAGCTATAATAGGACTCTTAGTTGCTGTTGCGCTATGCCTAGCACAACAACACTTTGGCTTCATACGTATGGGACAAAGCGATGGAAGTTTCATTATCGATGCCTACCCTGTTGTAATCCAATGGACAGATATCCTATATATTCTTTTCACGGTATTATTATTGGGTATCCTCAGCACACATTGGGCTACACGCAGAACTCCACTCAATATCAGCAAATAAAATTTATTTCTTTTAACACCTTTTTTCCTCTCGCAATTTGCAAAAAAGTAGTTCACGAAACAGGGGAACCAACAAAACCCGTAAGCACTTACGACAATGTTGATTTAGGACTACCAAATGGTAATAGTTTCCATATCGTATCTCAAGATTTTCGCTGGTGGAAACACAATGTACGTGCCGATAAAAATAAAGAAATAAACTTATTACTGCAAGTAAAACTCTTTATTTTTAAATTTGTACTGATTCTTCGAATTAGAGTTTCAAACCAATAGATTTTATTAATTTTTATAGAAACAATATAACAACATTAATAGTTCAACAGAAATAAAACCTAGTTGCACTTTTATAATCCCGACCTACAACAAGAGGGTTTCTACTCATTCTATTGACACAAAATGGGCAAAGTATCAACAGACAAACAGAAACCCTCGAAAAATTACTAGGGATCGATAGTATTGTTTTACGTCGCAAAGATAACAATAAATATAATAAATATAAAATTATAATAATCTAAAACTGAGTTTATTGGCTATAATTGCATATATAACATGCATAACTACATATAAATATTTGCAAAATAACATATAAAAGATTACTACTCATTTCGATGTAAGTGCAAAGTATTTTGACAAAAGCCAATTACTGCTGCTCGATGAGTTATAAAGATGAGAGTTTGTTGTTTTATTTTGGCTTGTTCAAAAATGTTGTTAATAAGTTGTTGTTCTGTTTCTTGATCAAGAGCACTTGTGACTTCGTCTAACAGTAGAACTTGTCCCTTGCGTAATAGCGAGCGTGCGATAGAAATACGCTGAGCCTGCCCCTCAGAAAGCCCAGTACCCCCTTCACCACAAACGGTATCTATACCCTCTGGAAGTGTAAATACAAAATCTGCACATGCTATACGTAGAGCATCTTCCATCTCCTGCTGGCTGGCATTAGGATTACCAAGTAGGAGATTATCTCGAATGCTTCCGCTAAGTAATGTGTTTCCTTGTGGGACATACACGAGGTTACAACGAGTAGCTGGCGAAGATATCATGCTTTTAGTTTGAGAATAGAATTCTACCTTGCCTTCAGTAGGACTAAGTAATGCTAGAATTAGGCGAATGAGTGTTGTCTTTCCAGCTCCGGTCTCGCCCAAGATAGCTGTCGAACTACCTGGAGAAAAGTCAAATGTAAAACTTTCCAAAATATCACGATGCCCATCCTGATAGGCATAGGTTACATCTGTAAATTTGACACCTACCACTTCCTTATGGAAGTGATTTTCTTCTTCCTGACTTTCCAACTCAATTCCCTCTAGTTGCTGCATGCGCTCAGAGGCTGTAAGTCCACCAATTATAGACGGAACGAGGGTTGTTAAACTACGAAATGGTCCCTGGATTTGGCCTACCAATTGTATAAATGCAAGCATAGTACCATACGAAATGGTATTGGCCTCTAGACGATATACTCCCCAAATAAAAGCCACCAGGTATCCTGCAGTAAAGCCAAAGTTAACAGTAAGATGACTGAGGCTAGAGAAGAATGTGCGATGTTTTACCTGCGTATGCAATTGCTTTTGAGTGAGAGCAAGTCGATTTACCATTCCGTCGCATTGCTCTAGTGTTTTAAGCACCATACGATGTTGAATACTCTCCTGTATGATACTTTGTATGCGACTATCTGTATTACGTATCTCCTTTGTAAGTTTTCTCATTTTGGAGATATACACCTTACTCAACAAAAGAAAAAGTGGAGCTAACACAAGTACAAAAATAGCAAGCCATGAATCAAAATGATAAAGATAAACAAATGCCAGTATCAACCTCACTATTACACACAGGGCAGCAGGCAAAGTATCACTAATGATAGTGGTTATTTCGTGTGCATCGCGTATGAGTCTATTCATCACATCCCCCGAATGATATTGCTCTTTTCCAGTCCATACACTATGCATTAATCTCGCAAAAGACTTTAACTGCATTAGATTTTGACTCTTCAATCCTAATAAAGCACTTGTCCAACTGCGACCGAAGGCAATACCAATATTGATTAACCCTATGCCGATGAGCATGGAGCATCCGAACCATAGAGGTTGACTACCCTGCCCTGTTGCAGTATCAATTGTCATCTTAGTTGCCCAGATGAATGCCAAATCCATAGCAACTACTCCCAAGCCCAATAACATATTGAGCACAGACTTCAATCTAATGCCTTGGCTTGTATACCAAAACCATTTTGCGAACCTTCCTATTTGTTGTGCAGATGCCATAATTTCTTTCGAAAATACTATCTTGCAAAATTTTAATCCAGTTTTATGTCCTTTTTCCAATAGTTTTTCACTCTACGTAATAATAACCAAATGGCATTACGCCGATGAACTGTTTGAAATTTCCATAGACTCTTTAAATATCTACCAATTAAAACAAATCTAAAGAACAATCCTTTGTATCCCTGAGTATAAAGACTATATGCAACAAGAGTATCATCCAAAATACGCTCCGACAATGAGGCAGTAATATCTTCCTTCTGCATAAGATATTTTGGCAATTGCATACCTAGATGATGTTTACATATGTAATTCAAACACTTAACAAAGCGACTAAACTTCATCCTATCACACCACTTCCAGAAATTATCCCAATCAACATTCTCATGTTCTGCCTTTACGAATAAAGCCCAATCAAGAATGTGGCGCATCTTAATGCCTTCAAAAAGGAAGTGACTCATGGAATGCGCTACTAGAAACAGAGCCATAAAGTCTGCTGTAGGTCTCACCAATTCAGTGTTACCTATATGCTTTAGTTCCTTACCTATCTGCAAAGTTCTTCGAAGTTCTTTCTCCAAGTCCCTTACCTCTTGTCCATCCTTAATGGGTAGGGCAAATTGATGGTTTTCTATCTCAAGCCCATTGAAATGAATATGAGAATGTTTGTAAAAATCACGCTCCACATTAACTCCAACTCTCTCAGAAGCAATATTACCGCGCTCATAGCATAAATCCCATGAAATTTTCCCTTCTTTGTATTCAAATAGATAACAATCAAGGTCGCCATATTCTCTATGCCAAGGATTGGGATAATAACCACATAGAGCCAATCCCTTTAATGTCATAGTATGCAATCCTTCTTCAGCCATTAGGCGAGCAAACTCTGCACTCTTCTGATATAAGATCTTGGTCTGCTGTTCTATTGACATTGTATGTGCCATCCACTGCATTGCCAACTCCTTTGGAGGAGCCACATGCTTAGGCAAGTCCTTTATCTGAGCGAAGAGCAAAGCCGTAACGCCTTGTTGCTTACTATAATGATAAAGTTCGTACCACTGTTCTCTGCTTATATCCTTTAGTTGCTCACAATCCAATGTTTTATTGTTTATGGCGCACCCTAGGATATCGTAAAATACATGCTTCATGAATGACGATACTTATTTTAAACGCACAAAGATAATCAAAAAAACGAAGCTATGCTAGTATTCCAACGAAAATACGTACAAAACAAGTAGCGATGGACTCTAGGCGAAATCACAATTCCAGAGGAGTGAAGTGCATTTTGGGAGAGCAAAACTGATTTTCTAAGGGTCGGAAGTCCTCTCCCGAGGTGGGAGAGCATTTCCGAAATCTTGTAAATGGGTTCCTCACTTGAGGAGGCGCTTAATCTCGTTGAGCTTGTTGAGAGCCTCTATGGGGGTGAGGTTGTTGATGTCTATGGTAAGTATCTGTTGGCGAATTTCCTCTAGAATGGGGTCATCTAATTGGAAGAAATTCAACTGAGTACCAGTATCACTTTCTATCTTCTTGCCTGCTGCTATACCATTGCCTACATCCTCGTGCTTGCGCTCCTCCTCTAGTTGTTGGAGGATTACCTCTGCACGCTCTACGATGCTATGTGGCATACCAGCCAGACGAGCCACGTGAATACCAAAAGAGTGTGCGGTGCCACCTGGTTCTAGTTTACGGAGGAAGATGATACCACCATCCTTTTCAAGTACACTGACGTTGTAGTTGTGTATTCTTGGGAAGGACTTCTCCATGTCGTTGAGTTCGTGATAATGGGTGGCAAAGAGTGTACGAGCCTTACCACGATTATTCTCATGGATGTACTCCACTATGCTCCATGCGATGCTGATGCCATCGTAGGTGCTGGTGCCTCTACCCAATTCATCGAAAAGCACTAGAGAGCGCTCAGAGATATTGTTGAGGATAGAAGCTGCCTCGTTCATCTCCACCATGAAGGTTGATTCGCCAAGGGAGATATTGTCGCTAGCACCAACACGAGTGAATATCTTGTCTACGAAGCCAATATGAGCACTCTCGGCAGGTACGAAACTACCCATCTGTGCCATCAGGGTGATGAGAGCAGTTTGGCGAAGCAAAGCACTCTTACCGGCCATGTTAGGACCGGTGATGATGATGATTTGCTGCTCTTCGGTATCTAGTTTTACATCGTTAGGGATGTATCTCTCGCCAGCTGCCATCTGAGTTTCGATAACGGGATGGCGACCCTGCTTGATGAAGAGTTCCTTCGAGTCGTCCACCACGGGACGGATGTATTTATTTTCTCTAGCAAGGATGGCAAAGCACATGAGGCAATCCAAGCGAGCCACCAGCATAGAATTGGCTTGAATGGCAGGTATGAAGCGAGCACACCATACTACGATGTCGGCAAAAATCTTGTTTTCAAGGATGTGGATACGCTCCTCTGCATTGACTATCTTCTCTTCGTATTCCTTCAGTTCTTGAGTGATATATCGCTCGGCACTAACGAGAGTTTGCTTTCTAATCCATTCCTCAGGCACCTGATCCTTATAGGTATTTCTTACCTCGAGATAATATCCGAAGACATTATTGTAACCAATCTTAAGGCTCTGAATACCAGTTCTTTCAGCTTCACGCTGCTGAAGTTTGATGAGATACTCCTTGCCACCTGTGGCTAGAGAGCGCAACTCGTCCAACTCCTCGTTCACACCATTGGCAATGATACCTCCTTTGGCCACTAGCAATGGTGCATCAGGTGCGATGGTATGCTTCAATCTCTCGCGCATCTCCTCGCAAAGGTCTATCTTTAGTCCTATCTCTTTGAGCACAGGAGAGTCGCTTTCCACCAATGCTTGATGTATGGGTACCAGGGCTTGGAGAGCAGTGGTGAGGGTGAGCAAGTCGCGAGGCGATACACGTCCAGTGCTGATGCGCGAAATGATGCGCTCTATATCGCCAATGTATTGTAGTTGTTCGCACACGATATCTCGTGTCTCTAGGTCGCGGAAGAAATAATCCACCACGTCTAGACGACTATTGATGGCCTTGGGGTCTTTCAAGGGGAAAACCATCCAACGGCTCAATAGGCGAGCACCCATGGGAGTTGTGGTGCGACCCATGATGTCCATGAGCGACTTACCATCGTGGCTCATTGGACGAAGCAATTCTAGTGAGCGCATGGTAAAGTTGTCCATGTGTACGAATCTATCCTCCTCTATACGAGCTACATAACGGATATGTCCTAATTGGGTGTGCTGAGTATTCTCCAGGTATTGCATGATGGCACCACAAGCCGTAGTACCAGCTTTGATGTGCTCTATGCCATATCCCTTGAGGTTCTTCACGCCAAAGTGCTTTAGGAGTTTACCTCTAGCCGTTTGCTCGTTAAATACCCAATCCTCCATTTCGAAGGTGACATATTTTTCAGGGAAGGAAGTTCTGAAGAGTTCTCCCTTGCCTCTCTCGTACAAAACCTCCTTGGGAGAGAAGTTGGAGAGCAAAGAGCCAACGTGAGAAATGCTTCCCTCGCTGGTCATAAATTCGCCAGTAGAGATATCCAGAAAGGATACACCACACATACCCTTGCCAAAATGCACGGCGGCCAAGAAGTTGTTTTCCTTGCACGAAAGTACATTGTCGCTCATTGCCACACCAGGGGTAACGAGCTCAGTGATACCACGTTTGACTAGTTTTTTGGCCAACTTAGGGTCTTCCAACTGGTCACAAATAGCCACCCTGCGTCCAGCTCTTACCAAGCGAGGCAAGTAGGTATCAAGAGCATGATATGGAAAACCAGCCATCTCCAATTGTCCTGAGCCACCAGCACCATTATTTCTTCTGGTGAGCGTAATGCCCAATATGCCAGAGGCGATAACGGCATCTTCTCCGTATGTCTCGTAGAAGTCACCACACCTGAACAACAAGACACAATCGGGGTGCTTGTCCTTCAAGTCATAAAATTGCTTCATCATCGGGGTGAGTGCTTCTTTTGCCATAGGAAAAAATAGTATGTTGATGTAAGTTATTCTTTGAAAAGTGAATGCAAAGGTAATATAAAAACTCTATTAACCAAGCGACATATTTATATAAGTGGTGAAAAAACATAAAAAAAGAGCGCCGATTCTCACGAACCTAGCGCCCTTCACACCATGACTAATGTTATATTAATCTCTCAAACTAATACTCTTTTAATACCTGAAATCAATCCAAAAATACCTTAAACAAGTATATTTGAGTGGTGTTGACCTAAACAAACTTAACCTAATCTAATATTTTGAAAACCTAAAACAATTCTTTCTGAATGTCCCTTAGGACCTTTCCCTCTGGAAATCTGGTGCAAAGGTAAGGCAATTTTACAAACAAAGAATAAAAGAATAAAATAAATGTAAAAACAACACTTAATTATTGATTTATATCAAAACTGGTTGATAAAAGTCAAACTTGCGGCTTATAAAAATGCTTATCTAAGTGCAGATAGATTCAAAGTGAATAAAAAGTGCATAATATTTTGTTATCCGCCTACTAAATTGTACCTTTGTAGCCAAAATTAATACATAAAAAGTAAGAGATGAAAGACTACGATTTTCGTAAGATTGAAGAGAAATGGCGTGCCAATTGGGTAGCCAATAAGACATACCATGTAGAAGAAGACGAGACAAAGAAGAAGTTCTATGTCTTGAACATGTTCCCTTACCCCAGTGGTGCTGGTTTGCACGTGGGACATCCCCTAGGTTATATTGCTAGCGATATTTATGCTCGCTTCAAGCGTCAGCAGGGTTACAACGTGTTGAATCCTATGGGTTATGACTCATATGGTTTGCCTGCCGAGCAATATGCTATTCAGACAGGTCAGCACCCCGAGAAGACCACTTTCCAGAACATTGACCGCTATCGTGAGCAGTTGGACAAGATTGGTTTCTGCTTCGATTGGGACAGAGAGGTAAGAACATGTGCACCTGGATATTATCAGTGGACACAATGGGCTTTCCAGAAGATGTTCAATTCATACTTCTGCACCTCAGCAGGTAAGGCACAACCCATTGCCGACCTTATTGCTCATTTCGAGACAAAGGGTACAGAGGGTATTACTGCTTCTTGTAGCGAGGAACTTAGCTTCACCGCCGAGCAATGGCAGGCTATGAGCGAGCTAGAGAAGAGCCAAACTCTGATGAACTATCGTATTGCATTCCTAGGCGAAACGATGGTTAACTGGTGTCCCAAGTTGGGTACAGTACTTGCCAACGATGAGGTTGTCGAGGGTGTGAGCGTGCGTGGTGGTTATCCCGTTGAGCAGAAGAAGATGCGCCAATGGTGTTTGCGCGTTAGTGCTTATGCTCAGCGACTATTGGATGGCTTGCAAACCATCGATTGGAGCGATAGCATCAAGGAAACTCAGAAGAACTGGATAGGCCGTAGCGAAGGTGCAGAGGTGCAGATCAAGGTGGCTGATAGCGATGCAGAGTTTACTATCTTTACCACTCGTGCTGACACCATGTTTGGTGTTACCTTCTTCGTTCTTGCTCCTGAGAGCGAATTGGTGGGTCAGTTGACCACCGAAGAGCAGAAGGCATCTGTGGAGGAATATTTGACCTATGTAAAGAGCCGCACAGAGCGTGAGCGTATGATTGACCACACGGTTACTGGTGTGTTCTCTGGTTCTTATGGTATCAACCCCATCACCGGTGAGAAGTGTCCCATCTACATAGCCGAGTACGTGCTTTCTGGTTATGGTACAGGTGCTATCATGGCCGTACCAGCTCATGATTCACGCGACTATGCTTTTGCTCGTCATTTCAATCTTCCCATCATTCCCTTGGTAGAGGGTGCTGATGTGACAGAGGAGAGCTACGATGCCAAAGAAGGTATTGTGATGAACTCTCCCATGGAGGGAAAGAGCTCTCTCAATGGCTTCAGCTTGAATGGTTTGACCATCAAGGAAGCTATCGAGGCAACCAAGAAGTTTGTTAGCGAAAATGGTCTTGGCCGTGTGAAGGTCAACTACCGTCTTCGCGATGCTATCTTCTCTCGTCAGCGCTATTGGGGTGAACCATTCCCCGTATACTACAAGCATGGTGTACCCTGCATGATACCAGAGGAGTGCCTACCCATCGAACTACCTCAGGTGGAGAACTTCCTTCCCACAGAGAGTGGCGAACCTCCATTGGGCAATGCTCAGTTGTGGGCATGGGATGAGGCCAACAAGAAGATTGTGGACAAGGCATTGGTCAACGACGAAACTATCTTCCCCATCGAGCTAAATACTATGCCAGGTTTTGCTGGTTCTAGTGCTTATTTCTTGCGCTACATGGACCCCAACAATAGCAATGCATTGGTAGACGAGAAGGTGGCTGAATATTGGCAGAGTGTAGACCTCTATGTGGGTGGTAGCGAGCATGCTACTGGTCACTTGATATATGCTCGTTTTTGGAATCATTTCTTGTTCGACCTTGGTGTGAGCAAGAAGGCAGAGCCCTTCCAGAAGCTTATCAATCAGGGTATGATTCAGGGTCGAAGCAACTTTGTTTATCGCATCAAGGACACCAACACCTTCGTTAGCCTTGGTTTGAAGGACAAATACGATACTACTCCCATTCACGTGGATGTAAACATTGTGAAGAATGATGTGCTCGACCTAGAGGCCTTCAAGGCATGGCGTCCTGAGTTTGAGACAGCTGACTTTATCCTTGAGGACGAGAAATACATCTGTGGTTGGGCCGTGGAGAAGATGTCTAAGAGCATGTTCAATGTGGTCAACCCCGATATGATAGTAGAGCGCTATGGTGCAGACACCTTGCGCTTGTATGAGATGTTCCTAGGCCCCTTGGAGCAGAGCAAGCCTTGGGATACCAACGGTATTGACGGATGTCATCGCTTCTTGAAGAAGTTGTGGCAATTGTTCTGGGACAAGGATGGCAACCTTCAGGTAGAGGATGCTGAGCCTAGTGCCGACAACATGAAGACCCTTCACAAGCTTATCAAGAAGGTAACTGCTGACATTGAGGAGTTCTCATTCAATACCTCTATCTCTGCCTTCATGGTGGCAACTAACGAACTAACTGCTCAGAAGTGCCACAATCGTGAGGTGCTCAAGCAGATGGTTACATTGCTAGCTCCCTTTGCTCCCCACATGGCCGAGGAGCTATGGGAAGCAGTGGTAGGCGAAGGCAGCGTTTGTGATGCACAATGGCCCACATTTGACGAGAAGTACTTGGTAGAAGCTAGCGTACAGTTGGGTGTTCAGTTCAATGGTAAGGTGCGCTTCTCTATGCAGTTCCCCACCGATGCTACTCCTGAGGAAATGATACAGATGGCCACTTCGGCTCCCGAGGCTCAGAAGTATCTCGAGGGTATGCAGATAGTAAAGGCTATTGCTATCCCCAAGCGCATTGTAAACATTGTGATAAAGTAAGACTATCATTTTTGAAAATAGAATAGACAAATTAAGGTACTATGAACTCTAAAGCCAAATTGGCTGAACAGCGCGAAAAGCTAGAAAGCCGTCTTCGTACCTATCACATTTTGGACCTTATCAAGGACCTCTTCTTCATCAACCTTGGTATGGCCATTTACGACGTAGGATGGGCCCTCTTCCTACTTCCATACAAGATAACTACTGGTGGTGGCGCAGGTCTTTGTGCCATCTTCCAGTATGCTACTGGTTTCCCCATGCAGTATAGCTTGTTGATTATCAATGCCGTCTTGCTTCTGCTTGCTTGGTGGCAATTGGGCTTCAAGTTTGCCATCAAGACGTTGTACGCCGTTCTCTCTCTCACTCTGTATTTGGAGGTGGGTCAGGATATTGTACAAAACGAGGCCTATGGCCTATGGCGAGTGCTTGGCGAAAACCAAGAAGGCATGGCATGTATCCTGGGTGCAATACTCAATGGTATAGGTATAGGCATGGTGTTCATGAGTGGTGGTAGCACTGGTGGATGGGATATCATAGCCTCTGTTATCAATAAGTACAAGAACGTAAGCATTGGTCGTGTGCTATTGTACCTCGATTTGTTTGTCATCGGTAGTTGTTACTTCCTATTCCAAAGCTGGCAAATGGTGGTATTTGGTTATGTTACCTTGGTAATCTACACCTTTGCCGTTGATACAATGATTAACTCCTCCAAGCAGGATATCCAATTTACCATCTACACCAAATGTCATGAGCATTTAGTAGAATCCATTCGTACACAGACGGGCCATACGGCTACTTTGCTCTTTGCAGAGGGTGGTTATACCCACGACCAATTGAAGGTGGTGGTGACCATCGTTCACAAGAGTGAGCAGGTGGAAATGCTACGTTTGATACGAGACACAGACCCCACCGCCTTTGTTACCTTCCATCGTGTGGAGGGTGCCTTTGGTAAGGGATTCAATGTAATCAGAGCATAAAATTTAAAGAACATAACGATTATGGAGAAGATTACTTTACAGGACATCGTTCCTTCAGGAAAAGACCTGTTTTTGATGGCATCAGGCTTGCTGATTTTTGCTGTAGGTTTCTCGTTCTTTATCCTTCCGTATCAGATGACAACAGGTGGTGTTTCGGGTATTGGTGCATTGATATTCTATGTTACCAAGTTCCCACCATCATACACCTATTTCCTCATCAATATAGCGCTGCTATTGTTTGCTCTGAAGGTATTGGGATTGAAGTACACCACAAAGACATTGTTGGCTACGGCCATGCTCTCTCTCTTTATCGATTTGGGGCAGAGACTTGTACCCGTTGACCCAGTGACGGGCGAAATGTACAAGTTGGTAGGCGAACAGAAGTTCATGGCCACCGTGCTTGGTGGTCTCATCGAAGGTCTTGGCTTGGGCCTTGTTTTCCAATCGGGTGGCAGCACTGGCGGTTCAGATATCGTGGCTTCTATCATCAATAAGTACAAGCCCATCAGCCTTGGTCGTGCCCTGCTCATGGTGGATATCTTTATCGTAGGTGCCAACTGGTTTGTCATCCGCGATATGGAAACCTTGGTAATGAGCTATTGTATGCTATTCATCTCCATCACCATGATTGACTATGTTGTCAATGGTGCTCGTCAGAGCGTACAATTCATCATTGTTTCTGAAAAGTATGAAGAGATAGCCACACTCATCAATCACGACCTGCATCGCGGATGCACCATCCTGGAAGGTCACGGTTGGTATAGCAAGCAGAAGCGCCCTGTGCTCCTAGTTATGGCTAAGAAATTTGAGCGTAAGGATATCTTCAACCTTATTCATAGAATAGACTCCAAGGCCTTCGTATCGATGTCTAATGTAGAAGGTGTATTTGGAGAAGGCTTCGACCCAATCAAGAAGTAACAATCAAGCTGAATAGAAGAAGACGGGAAGCTGAAAATGTTTCCCGTCTTTCAGAAATCACTTTTCCGTTTTCCCCTTTCCCTTTTCCGTTTCAGATTTCCGTTTTCCCTTTTCACCTTTCCGTTTTTAATCATGGTTTTTGCAACTAACAACGAGCATAAATTGCGTGAGATTCGCCAAATCGTAGGCAATCAGATAGAGATACAAAGCCTAGCCGAGATAGGTTGTACTGAGGAAATCCCCGAGGATAGTGACACTCTCGAGGGCAATGCCCTTCAGAAGGCACGCTATGTGGCGGAGAAATATGGCGTAGATTGCTTTGCTGATGATACAGGTCTTCATGTAGATGCATTGGATGGTGCTCCAGGCGTGTATACCGCCCGTTTTGGCACTATGAATGGCTTTGGAGATAGTCACGATGCTACGGCCAATATCCGTTGCCTTTTGAGCAAGATGGAGGGCAAGGAGAATCGTCAGTGCCGCTTCCGTACCGTTATAGCATTTGTGCAGCATGGTGCTCATGGCATTGAGGAGCATCTCTTTGAAGGCATCGTAGAAGGCAAGGTAGTAACAGCCCTTCGTGGAGAGAACGGCTTTGGCTACGACCCCGTATTCGAGGTAGAAGAAACAGGTCTCACCTTTGCCGAGATGGGGCCAGAGGGCAAGAATGCCGTTTCCCACAGAGCACGTGCCGTGGCTCGCCTAGCAGACTTCCTCAAAGGCTAAGACAACTAGTCAACGAGACAATAATACGATAACGGGGGGGTGAACGATTCGTTCATCCCTATACTTCACAACCGAGAAAACAATCGTTTCTATTCATCTTCAGCTTGCTTTAACCTTTCAGCTCTCCGTTTTCCGTTTTTCTACGCGCGAGCACTTGGCAGAGGTGGCGCAAGCATTTTGGTGTATAGAAATCGAGTTGGTAGCGGTGGCTAGTGCATTTTGAGCCATGAAAATGGACTTGGTAGGTGTCATCTATCATTATGCTGAAGCAGCGAAGAATGGCACTAGAGAGAAAGGGTGTAGTCAAAAAAACTACTGACTTACTGACTCACTGACTACACCTTGGAAATGCGAGGTAGAGTGTAGTCAAAAAATTAACTGACTTACTGACTTACTGACTACACCTTGAAAAAAGACACCAAAACTCCAAGAGCATAACACCGCATTTGCTAACTGTCATCTGTCATCTGTCATAACTGACATGGATACCACGAAAAATTAACTGACCATCTGACCATCTGACCACTCACTTAACACTCCTCATTCCTCCACCTCAGTAGCAACTCAAAAGAGAAGCAAGTGTAGTCAGTAAGTCAGTAGAGTCAGTAGATTTCTGACTACACTATTTATGTATTTATACTACTAAAAAAAAAATTTCTATAGGTATTTGGGAGGACAAAAAAATATTTAACTGACTTACTGACTTACTGACTACACCCTAGAGCGAAATCGGCCTGTAGAGCCAGTTTCAAAGGGGTGGGTGTTCTGAGGTGATGCTAGCTGACTACACTTTTGGCCATTTTTTACTACTCCAAACGACCTAGTTTCTCTGCCGAAATGCAAATTTTTGGGTGAAAATATTCATCCTATCCCTATAATGTTGGCAAAGTTCGTGATTTGGCAAAATGCTCCAAAAATGCAGTAAGACGTAATATATCCGCCGCCTTTTGCACACTTCTATACCCCCAAGGTGTAGTCAGTAAGTCAGTAAGTCAGTAGTTTTCTTGACTACACCCTTGTCCCCTCTAATAAACTATGACAATTATGACAGATGACAGATAGCTCAAATAGCATTGAACAAGCTAAAAGATGATGAGGACGCATGGTATTGATGAAGTCAAATCTGATTTGCCTTCATCGATTTTGCTCATGCTTGCCATAGCTCAAACAAGCTTGGCTCTGCCCTCGCTCTATCGCAAAATTCAGGTAGTCAATTATTTTTTGTCAAGATATTGCCTTCGATGCTTTTACCTATGTTCATTTGTTGGGAGTAGAGCACTTGCCATAAGTTGGGAGAGCATTTTCGAACAACGAATTGCCTTCTCCAGCAGAAGTTTTAGCGTTTATCCACGCTTGGGCCTTTACTCCCCTCTTTATATGACCAACAGGTTGAGGTTCTGAAAACGTGACCTCGTCTGAAATCCCCAATTTTACTTACTTGAAAAATCTGAATAGCCTCGAAATACCGAAAATCAAAGGAAGAGCAAAATCAGCACCTCGAAGCACCAAAACCAGCACTTTTACACCACGAATCAGCACTTTTTTCCTTCAAAAACGCGGTTTTATGAGGTGCTTTGAAAACACCTCATAATCCACTGATTGAATATTCCTTACACCCAGAGAAAAACAGTGACACCAATACTCTTTGCTTTCGCCATTGCAGGAGGGGTATAAAACATTAGCCGATGATGTATTTGCCAATCTTAGGGATGCGTTGCAATACCATGCAAATGATGCTGACGCAGACAAAACCTAATATGCTGGATAGCAGTATCTGGATGGGGGTGGTCCAGAAACCTAATATTCCTTCGTCACCAATACCAAGCCATTCTCGGAAGAAACCACATATGGGCACAAGCACAAACAGATGGCTGAGATATATACCATAACTGGCCTTGGATATGGGCAATAAAACCTTCTGATAGAATGCTCCTGATGCCTGAATCTTGCGGAAGAGAAGAATCCACGCAATGGCCATGAGGGCTACGCCGATGGTGTCATTCGTCCAGGTAGTTTCCCACCATACGGCCTTGTCCAGTGTTCCTTCCACGGGGAAGCTGCCTTCTGCACTCTTGAACACTCTCCAGAGGAATCCGCCGAAACAAGTGGCAAAGCCCACCAGATAGCATGGTATGGCTATGCATAATGTCTTGCGCCAGGAGAGTTCGTGCACGAAGCGACGCAGATACAAGCCCAGCAACAGATAGCCAATAAAACCGCTAAAATAATAGAATGTGCCGTAGCTGTTCCAACTGCATTCGCCCCATAGTGGGAAGAAGGCTTGGCGAGGAATCCCCGAGGTACCATGAATCAGAGTTACCTGTCCATCAGCAAGCCAGTCGCGAAGGGAAGGAAACAGAGTGGTAAACAGGCAAAGAGCGAGGTATATCTGTAGTTCGCGCTTGCTCACCTTCTCTGCCCAGGGCGAGAGCATAGGTATGAGCAAATACACTCCCACCAGCATGTACACAAACCACAGATGCCCGCTAGCATAGTAAAAGTTGAAAATCAAATTCTGAAGGTTCTGTATCGGTTCGCCCCAAAGCAAGGCATATGCCAGTGTCCAGAACAGGAAGGGGACAAGCACCCTCACGGCACGGCGCTTGAGAAACTGGGCAGAGCTTTGCCCTTGCAATGGAAAGAGCAGATAGCTGGAAGCAACTATGAAGAGCGGCACGCATGAGCGCACAAAGGAATCGAAAAACGAAGCCCAGAAGGCATCACTCTGAGTGAGTATGAGCGAGCCCTTGCCTCCGAAATAAAATGGCTCTGTACTGTGCACTATTATCACCATGAAACAGGCCGCTACGCGCATCCAATCCAGCCACAGGATGCGGGGGGAGTGGTTTGTATCTTTCATTTTGCTTGATTTGTGGGTATTATCTGTGTATCTTCGTACCTTCCTTGCCACACGCAGGGGGTTACTTCTTCATCAACCAGCGACGTATTGGTTCGTCATACAACTTGAGGCATAGGAGAGCAAGCGCTATGCTGGATACTACCACCAATAGTGCCACTGACCAGCAACTCTGCAAGGTATAGCGCTCATTCTCAATAAGCCATGCATAGAAGATGTACATGATGGGATAGTGAACGATGTAGAGAGGATAAGAGATGTCGCCTAGGAGCTGGTTGATCTTGCCCGTTGCACCCTTGGTGCTGCCACATGCTCCCAACCATACTATTACGGGGAAAATGAAGGCAATGCATACGTACTCGAACAGGCAGTTCATGCTAATCATGCCTGCAGAGGGAATATATGGCACGGCAAACAATGCGATGAGTGACAGGCTACAGATCCAGAAGGCACCCTTGACCAGACGAGGCTTGAAGGTGCGGGAGAGCAACATGCCCAAGGTGAAGGGGAATAGCATACGCACCAGGCCACCCCAGAAGTTGACCTCGTCAATGGTCCATCCCACACCTATCATACCATAACCGGATACGTCAAACAGGAAGAACCATGCATGAACGGCACCCAGCAATATGGTGAGCAATGCCATCATCTTGGTGGACAAGCGACGAATGAATAGGGCATACAGGATATTGCCTACGTATTCAAAGAAGAGTGACCATCCCGGACCATTGAGGGGGAACATCTCGCCATTACCGCGCACCTCGTATGGCACTCCTGGTACTGCTGGTATCATGAGTATGGTTAGCAACAGGGCTATCATCACCCAGCCAGTGGGTGTGGTGCTACCATCCCAGCGCTGAAAGCCCACAGAGGCAAATGCTACCGCACCTATCAAGGCTCCCATTACGAGCATTGGGTGAAGGCGAATGAGACGGCGCTTGAAGAATTGCCAGGTACCCATCTCTTGCCAACGATTGTCATAGGCATAGCTGATTACAAATCCCGAGAGGATGAAGAAAAAGTCCACGGCGATGTGTCCATGGTTCAATGTGGTGATGAGTCCGCTTCCCGCACCATTGGTAAGTTCGGCAAAGGAGAAACCCTCAAAGATGTGGTAGAAGACCACAAGGATAGCTGCTACTCCGCGAAGACCATCGAGGAGCTCGTAATGCGCCTTGGTGTTGGCAAAAGATGCCGAGGAAATGTTTTTGTGTTGCATATAATTATCTGTTTTTATGATTAGGCACTAGCTTTTTCATAATTTTTGCGACAAAGATATGCTATTCATTTCTTACCCCCTTTGCTCTAAAGCAAAAAATGCATCAGTTATGGCCCATTTTGCCTGAAAGCAAAAAGGGGATATCAGATTTCGCCTCTGACTCTGCTCAATGTATAGATACTGATACCCAGAAACTCTGCAATGTATTTCAGTTTCACTCTGTTGACAAGCCCGGGATAGTGTTTGAGAAACATCTGATAGCGTTCTTTCGGTGTGAGCTGAAGTCGCTCCACGAAGAAGAGGCTCAGCATGGCATTGCACTCCTGGTGAATGACACGCCCCCAGTTGGCTATGTCGATATACCTCTCGTAGAGGGCATTCAGGCTATCGATGGGCATGGAATAGATAAGGCAATTGGTCAGCGTCTCCACACTCTCGATGGAGGGATTGCCATGATAGAGCGAATACATACCAAAGGTAATATCACCCTCGCAACTGAACCAGGTGGTGGTGTCTTTGTCGTCCTTGTGGAATATGGAGCGAGTAACACCCTCCTCGATAAAGTACACCTTCTCGTCCTTCCTGCCCGAGTGCACCAGCACCGTATCCTTGGGATAGTGCACGGGCGTCATACAATCAAGCATGGCTTGTAGTGCTTCATCACTCATCGGGTAATATTCCCGTATCTTGGTGATAATGTTTTTCATGCGCGAAATCAGTTACGTTTTGTTGGAGCACTATGCTGGATGTATGCTTTTTATGAGGAATATAAATCTTATGGGCTGCCCCTGGTCGTTATCTCTTATCCACGGTGGGGTCGTTTTCCACGATTACGTAGAGCTTGTCGCTACGGCGCACCTTACGAGGAACGGCAATGCTGATGTGCTGACCTTTCTTTGCTACATCAACGGGTTCAAGGTCGTAGCGAATCTCGTCTGCCGTGCAATAGAGAGCACCCGTAGTGGGGCCAGTGATGAGTATCTTGGCTCCCTTTTTCAGTTCGCAAGCTTCTATCTTGAATTCTGCTACTCCTAGCTTGGTAAAGTAGCGTATCGTCTTGGCGCAATACACCTTCTTCTCTGTAGCTGCACTACCAGCGATGTTGTTCCACTCGCCAAGAGTTTGTCCCTGATAATAACCATCCCAGAAACCACGATTGAATACGGTGGCCAATTGTGTGTCTAGCTGGTCCTTGAGTTCCTCGGTGAATGTATCATTAAGAACGGCATTGATGGCCTCATTGTAGGCGGACACCACGGTGCTGACATATTCGGGTCCACGTGCGCGTCCTTCTATCTTGAACACACGAACACCAGCCTCCATCATTCTGTCCATAAAGCGCAGAGTCTTCAGGTCCTTGGGAGACATGATATACTTGTTTTCGATGTCAAGTTCTGTGCCTGTTTCACGATCACGAACTGTGTATCCACGGCGACACAATTGCATGCACTCGCCTCTATTGGCCGAGCGACCAACATTGTTCAGCGACAGATAGCACTTGCCACTAACAGCCATGCATAGAGCACCATGACAGAACATTTCTATGCGAATCAACTCGCCACGAGGGCCGCAGATGCTCTCTTCCACAATCTGACGATAGATGTCAGCCACTTGTTCCATATTCAATTCGCGAGCGAGAACAACCACATCAGCAAATTGTGCATAGAAGCGAAGAGCCTCGATATTGGAGATATTCAATTGAGTGGAAAGGTGAACCTCCTGACCAATCTTGTTGCAATATGACATTACAGCCACGTCACTAGCTATGACGGCACTGATGTTTGCCTCACGAGCAGCATCAAGTATCTTGCGCATCAAGGGGAGGTCTTCGCCATAAATGATAGTATTTACTGTAAGATAACTCTTCACGCCACAGATACGGCACTGATGTGCTATCTCCTTGAGGTCGTTGATGGTAAAGGCAGATGCCGAGTGTGACCTCATATTCAGGTTTTCAATACCAAAATATATGCTATCTGCTCCTGCTCGCAATGCGGCCGCAAAAGACTCTCTAGAGCCTACGGGAGCCATTATTTCAAAATCCTTACGCTTCATCATTGTTCTTGAGCATTGCTCTAATTTCTTCTATAATTGCAAATAGTTCTTCCATAGTTTCAGCGCGCAACATGCGTATGCGTGTCTCGCGGAAATTACGTATTCCCTTGAATATGGGAGAGGCAGCTAGATGTCTTCTGACGTGTAGGATGCCACGATATTCATCTATACGTTCAACGGAGGTAACCACCTGCTGCTTCAATATATCTATCTTTTCATCCAGAGAGAGTTCGCCGCCTTGAAGTTCGCGGAATATCCAAGGCCTACCAAATGTGGCACGTCCCACCATGACGGCATCCACGCCATAGCGATCGAAGCACTCTCTGACTCGCTCCTTGGTGGCAATATCTCCATTACCTATGATGGGGATGTGCATGCGAGGATTGTTCTTCACCTCTCCAATTAGTGTCCAATCTGCCTCGCCTTGATACATCTGAGCGCGAGTTCTTCCATGTATTGTAAGAGCCTGAATACCCACATCCTGAAGACGCTCTGCCAGGTCAACGATAAATGGAGTGCCATCGGACAGATAAAGGCTTGGTGTATCCCATCCCAGGCGTGTCTTGACGGTAACGGGAGTATCGGGTACGGCATCCACCACGGCCTTGGTGATGTCTAGCAATAGTGGCACGTTTTGAAGCATACCACTACCAGCTCCCTTGCCAGCCACCTTGCGAACGGGGCATCCAAAGTTGAGGTCGAGGACATCTGGGTGGGCTTGGTCAACAACAATCTTTGCCGCCTCGCGCATGGCATCTACATCCTTGCCATAAATCTGTATGGCCACAGGGCGCTCATCCTGACACACTTGCAACTTGGCCAAACTCTTATTGACCATTCGAATCAAGGCATCTGAACTCACAAATTCGGAGTAAACCATAGCAGCACCCATCTGTTTGCACAGGAGGCGGAAACCAATATCCGTAACATCCTCCATGGGTGCAAGGAATATGGGTTCGTGACCAAGTTCTATGTTTCCTATCTTCATTTTACTTGTTGAGAATAAACTTGTACTTAGCGTAAGCCTAGGTGATTATTCAGAGGAGGGAATGCATGCGATGGACTCCTGTTCCTCCTCCTCGCCTTTGGGAGTGGGGAAGTTTCTATCTCCATGTCCCACTATTTCTGTCCAAGGGCAAACGGTGCGCTCGTCCTTGTCCTCCTGGTCACCTTTTCTTGTCCAGTACTGTCCCATGAGATGATTTAATTTGTCTTCTGACTAAACACCAAGGCGTACATCTTGATTTGCTTCAGCATGGCCAACAAACCATTGGAGCGAGTGGGTGAAAGATGCTCTCTAAGTCCTATCTGCTCTATGAAGTAAAGGTCGGCATCAAGAATGTCTTTAGGTGTCTGATTGTTGAACACGCGCAAGAGTAGAGCCACGATACCTTTTACTATCAGGGCATCACTTTCGGCTTGCAATTGCATCTTGCCATCCACCAAATCTGCCTGAAGCCACACACGACTTTGGCATCCATCAATCAGGTTTTGCTCTGTCTTGTATTGAGCAGGCAATTCTGGCTGGTCACCACCCATGTCTATCAACAATTGATAGCGATCCATCCAATCGTCAAAGTCCTGAAACTCTTCGATTATCTCGTCTTGTATTTCGTTTATAGTCATCATTTTTAGTATTTTATGAAAAAAACTTTATGTCCAGCAATTACTTTTGCTCATTGTAAAGCAATTGGAGAACGGTTTGTCCCACGGCCTCGAGCACATTCTTGTCAATATTCTCAGGTGTGTCATTAATAGTGTGCCATGTAGGACCAAAACTACTTGGGCCATCGGCAAAATAAGGCACTATGTCTATGCAGGGGATTTGGGCAATGGTATTCACGTTGATGTGGTCGTCAACCAATGTGCCACCCTCCTGATAAGGGAAGAATTGGCCATAACCCAAATCGGAAGCCAAGTTCCATACTTTCTTGACAATGTTGCTAGCAAAGTACATGCTCACCTGCTCGTGAGAGAATGTAGCACCACGTCCGCCAACCATATCCAGCAGAATGCCATACTTGGGACGATAACCATTAGCTGCTGCTCGCTCTGCCCACACCTGACTACCTAGACACCAAGTGTCCTGGTCATCTGCCGCAGGTTCTGCCCACTCTGGAGTACCCATATCCTCTGCATCAAAGCAAATGAAATCTACACCCACTCCCTGGAGAGGTTTGCTTTGTAGCAAGCGAGCTATCTCTATCATCACGGCCACACCACTGGCACCATCATTAGCGCCAAGCACGGGAGTCTTGTGATTGTCTGGATTGGGGTCATTATCTGCCCATGGACGAGTATCCCAATGAGCACAAAGCATGATGCGACTAGTAGCAGAGGTATTATAACTGGCTATGATGTTGCGGCAAGGCATCTTGGTGCCATCCCATGTGGTGACCTGAGCTTTTTGTTCGGCCACGGCGCATCCCATTCTTTCAAACTGACGTTTAATCCACTCGGCGCACTTGTCTGCCTCGGGAGTGCCTAGGAGACGAGGACCAAAGTTGCACTGCTCTTCAATGTACTTGAAAGCACTATCAGATTGAAACGAAGGACATTCCTTATGAGCAGGAGTTTGGGCCTGCTGCTTTTTATCAGAAGAACCTCCACATGCCAAGAGAGCAAGGGAGATTATTCCAAATAACGTAATATATAATATGTGTTTCATTAGTTTGGTGATTGTTTTATTTTTAGCATGAAATTTATACACTATTGGTGCCAAACTCTTGTGCTTGACGCATGACACGAAGGAAGTTATCACCCCAAAGCTTTCTCAAATCAGCCTCGGAGTATCCTTCACGCAAGAGCATTCGAGTGAGGTTAATCAGTTCTCCGGCATGAGCCAACCCCAGCACACCTCCATCTCCATCAAAGTCGGTTCCTATACCCACATGGTCGATACCCATAATTTCAACGGCATGGCGTATGTGCGAGAGAGCATCAAGAATGCTAGCTGTACCCTGCTCACGAAGGAAACCCTCGTAGAAAGTAATCTGCATCACACCTCCACTCTTGGCCAAGGCACGCATCTGCTCATCGTTGAGATTGCGGTCATGGTTGCACAATTGCTTACAACTGGAGTGGCTACACATTATAGGCACTTGCGAAATACTGATGGCATCATAGAAACTCTTTTCCGAAGCATGACTGAGGTCAACCATCATACCCAGGCGATTCATCTCTCGTATTACCTGAGCACCAAAATCGCTCACACCATTATGCTCATTTTTTGTCTTTCTGGCTGAGTCGCAAATGTCATTATCTCCGTTGTGACAGAGAGTCATATACACCACTCCCGCCTCTCTAAAGCGCTTCAATTGAGCTATATCCCTTCCTATGGCATAACCATTCTCCACACCCAGCATGATGGCGCGCTTGCCCTCTGCCTTCAGATGATAAAGATGGTCTGGGGTCAAGGCTTGCTCTGCCTCCTCTTGATTTTCGGAGAGCATATCCTTTATCTGAGACAGGATGCTTTCTGCCTTCTGGATGGTAGCCTCGTGTGCCTTGTCGGTGCGCTCTCCCTGGGGTAAATATGCCACCATGATAGTAGCATCCAAGCCTCCATCCTTCATACGAGGTATGGTGACGAGACGCTCCTGAGAGGTACCAAACTTCATTGGCGTATCACAATGCGAATCCAGGGTGAGTATGCGGCTATGTATCTCCCTTGCCTGAGCATAGTTCTTGGCCTCTTCCACCAACCACTTGAAGATGGGTATCATACTCTCATCGCCGGCAAGAATGGGACATTCGGGATGCCATTGCACACCTAATATACTCTTGTATTCAGTACTCTCGATGGCTTCAATTACTCCGTCAGCTGAGCGTGCGGAAACTTTAAACTGACACCCCTCGTTTCTGACCGCTTGATGGTGGAAGGAGTTGACCGCCAGAGCCAAATTCCCCTCTCCATTCTTGGGCAAAGCCGACTTTTCAAAGATTTTCTCCAGGAGAGAATCATGCTCGATGAAGACGGTGTGCGAAGCCTGTTCGCGAGGCAGGTCTTGACTATGCTTTATCAGCGGAGCATCAGTATATTGCACCCCAAGGTCTTGGTAAACAGTTCCTCCCAGGCAAGCCGCCAGCATCTGTATGCCTCGGCATATACCCAACATAGGCACCTGTCGGTCAGCAGCCATGCGTATCAGCTGCATCTCAGGCATATCGCGCTCAGGATTGACAGAGCGCAATTGGGGGATGGGTTCTTCTCCTATCAAAAGAGGATTCAAGTCGCCACCACCACTCAGCACTATGGCATCCAAACTATCCAGAAGAGACGACAAAGCCAACTCGTCCATATAGGGAGGGATAACAACAGGACTGCCGCCCGCCGCTAGGACACTCTGATAGTATCCCTTGGCCAGCTCGCAGCCCTTGTCGCCGAAATTGCCAGTTATACCAATAAGGGGCTTCATTCGCGTTGCGTATTATAGAAATAAGACTAATCCAATATCTTCTTCCAGTCTTCCTCCATCTGAGGCTTCTCCTCTGCGTGAGGACCACCGATGGGAAGCTCTTTCTTGATGCTTTGAGTGAGCGAAATCAAGGTTTCGGTACTTACCACACCATTGATTTGTTGCAAAGTGCCATTGAGTAGCTCCATCAAGTGAGCATTGTCCTTGGCGTACAATTTGATAAGCATGGTATAAGAACCTGTGGTATAGTGGCACTCTACGATTTCGGGTACCTTGGTAAATTCTTCCACCACATCATTGTACATGCTACCACGCTCGAGAGTAATACCCACGTAGGTACATGTATTATATCCCAAGCTTGCAGGGTTGACGTGATAACCACTACCTACAATTACGTTCATATCTATCAAACGCTGCACGCGCTGGTGAATAGCAGCACGACTGACACCACACTGAGCAGCTACATCTTTAAATGGAATACGAGCATTGTTTGAGATGATTTCTAAAATCTTTTTGTCAAGAGAATCAATTTTTTCCATGTCTTTCTTACATTTTAACATACAAAGGTACATATAAGCTGGCATTTTTCCAAAGTTTTTGGTTTTTATTTTTCGCGATATTATATTTTTTCTGTCATTTTGATACACATTGATACTATTTTGGACACATTGCGGAGAAAACAATTAGTTAGCACGATACTCCTTGAGCTTTACAAAGTGTTATTAAATTTCCCATTTGTTACAAAGAAATGCATTTCCCATCTCTAGCAAGTCCTCTTCTAGGGAGCAAAACGCATTTTCAAAACTTCGGAAATCGTTTCTCGATTCGGGAGAGCACTTCCGAAGTCTAGAAAATCCACTCCCGCCAACGAGAAAAGAAAGGCTGAAATAAGCTTAATTGTAATTCTTACACACATTCATATCAACTCGTGGAAAATAAATTTGCATAGAATCAGATTTCTTCGTACCTTTGCACCCGATTTAATTAACACATGTGGATAGATTTGGGCTGCTTGCAACCACAGAAAAAAATGCTAAAAGAAAAGACCTGCCTTCGCTAGAGCACAGGACTTTCACGCATTCCGCCCTATTTCTCTCCCCATACATTATTAATATATTTAATTATTAAAGATTATGGGTTACCTATTTACTTCCGAATCAGTTTCAGAGGGCCATCCTGACAAGGTGGCCGATCAGATCAGTGATGCCGTATTGGACAAGTTGTTGGCATTCGATCCTGAATCAAAAGTTGCGTGCGAAACATTGGTTACTACCGGTCAGGTAGTTTTGGCTGGTGAGATTAAGACACAGGCTTATGTTGACCTTCAGCGCATTGCACGCGAAGTGATTAATCGTATTGGTTATACCAAGAGTGAGTACATGTTTGAGGGAAACTCTTGTGGTGTATTCAGTGCCATTCACGAGCAGAGTAGCGATATCAACCGTGGCGTAGAGCGTGAGGAGCGCGAAAACCAGGGTGCTGGCGACCAGGGTATGATGTTTGGTTATGCTACCAACGAGACAGAGAATTACATGCCTCTTAGCCTTGACCTCAGCCATCGCCTTTTGCGCGAATTGGCCGACATTCGTCGTGAAGGCAAGGTGATGACATACTTGCGTCCAGACTCTAAGAGCCAGGTTACTATTGAATATGATGACAACAATGTGCCTGTTCGCATCGATACCATCGTGGTGAGCACTCAGCATGATGAGTTTGACACCGATGAGGCTATGCAGCAGAAGATTCGCGAGGACGTAATCAACATCCTTATCCCTCGTGTAAAGGCTACTATCACAAGCGAGAAAATCCTGGCTTTGTTCAACGATGATATCATCTATCACGTTAACCCCACAGGTAAGTTCGTAATTGGTGGTCCTCATGGCGATACAGGTTTGACCGGCCGTAAGATTATCGTAGACACCTATGGTGGCAAGGGTGCACATGGTGGTGGCGCCTTCAGTGGTAAGGACCCCTCAAAGGTTGACCGTTCAGCAGCTTATGCCGCTCGTCACATTGCCAAGAACATGGTAGCAGCAGGTGTAGCTGACGAGATGTTGGTGCAAATCTCTTACGCCATCGGCGTGGCACAACCCGTTAGCATCTGCGTGGACACCTATGGTCGCGCTAAAGTGGCAATGACCGATGGCCAGATAGCAGAGAAGGTTAAGGACATCTTCGACCTTCGTCCCTATGCCATCGAGCAGCGCCTCAAGCTACGCAACCCCATCTACGAAGAGACAGCTGCCTATGGCCACATGGGACGTGAGCCTCGCATCGTGACAAAGACCTTCGAATCTAACTACAACTGTGGTAAGAAGACCATCGAGGTGGAACTTTTCACATGGGAGAAGCTTGACTACGTGGAGAAGATTCGCGAAGCATTTGCTCTCTAAAAATCGCACATCCTTTAGAACATATAAACGACACTAAGCATGTATAGCATTTGCATATATTGCGCTAGTAGTGACCAGATTCCCGAGAAGTACTTCAATGCTGCTCGGGAACTTGGTAAACTGATGGGCGAGCAAGGGATGACCTTGATAAATGGTGCTGGCAATATGGGTTTGATGAAGGCTTCTGCCGATGCTTGCATGGAGGCTGGTGGCAAGGCCATAGGCATAATCCCCACCTTTATGATAGAGGAAAATTGGCACCACATGGGCATGAGCGAACTAATCGAAACTCAGGATATGCACTCTCGCCAGGAGATGATGGCAAGGATGTCAGATGCTGGTATCGTGTTGCCAGGAGGATTTGGTACTTTGGCCGAACTGAGCGAGATAGTCACTTGGAAACAATTGGGTATCTACCTCAAACCAATCGTGATTCTCAACACAGATGGTTATTACGATGAATTGATAGCCTTCCTCCACAAGGGTATGAACGAGAAATTCTTACGCAAGGAACACCTTGACACCTTCCTCGTGGCTTCTACTCCTCAGGAAGCACTAGAGATGGCCAAGAACACTCCTCAATGGGAGAGTGACGTGAGAAAGAAAGCCAAGTTATAAGCTCCATTTTACGAGATGAAATCATTGCCACTAAGTACAACAACCCCTAATATAGCTCCCAGTGCCGAAGATAGCGTATCCGAGTACTGGGTGGCACGTGTTGTACGGCAGATGAAGGGGTGCTCGCCTTCGAAGATTGACTCCGTTATTCAAGCCAACCTCCCTCCTCGTAAGATAAAGTGGAGTCAAAGACCTGACACATTGGAGATACCAGGCATAGAGGGTCGTGTGCCTTATAGCATCGAGTTGGAGCATGGCTATGAATTGGGGTTCTTCAAAGAAAATCCCCTCTTGCACCCCGAAATAGTGGTAGGGCCAAACGGAAAGATGTCAGAACCCTTGGTGCATCAGCACCAAAATAATGACAAGGTGGCCACCCTGACTTTAGGATGCTTCTTGCTCCTAACGCTAATAATAAGGTTTACGCGTAGCTTTACTTCCTTTCAGATGAAGGGCTTCTTTCAGCAAGCCAAAAAGAGAGAAAGCAACAATAGCATCCCCCCCACGGCA
Source organism: Bacteroidaceae bacterium (assembly GCA_045613565.1). Classification (GTDB taxonomy): domain Bacteria; phylum Bacteroidota; class Bacteroidia; order Bacteroidales; family Bacteroidaceae; genus Physcousia. Next base: position 97,081 of record JAZLBF010000034.1, on the reverse strand, counting down.
GGTACAGTTTTCGTTGGCATGACATACCTTTTGCTGAGTTTGATGGGAGGAATCCTCTTCTATCTTTATGCCCAAGGCAAGTATGATCTCTTCTTCTGTCAGGTATCAAAGCCCACCTTGTATGCATACTATGTAGGGTGCTTTTTCATCTTCTTCTGCGCCAAATATCTATTCACGAAATTCATCAATTGGATATTTTTTGATAAAACAAGCAGAGAAAATTGGCGACAAACGTATGTTTTTTTGCTTATAGCTGAATCAATACTCTTGTTGCCAGTAGTCATACTGGGAGTGTTCCTGAACCTTTCATCGGAAATCACTATGCTACTAGCAATCATAGCCATCTCAATCATCAAGCTAGCCCTCTTATATAAGACATTTTCAATATTTTTACCCAAAATATATTGTATTCTGCATTTATTGTCGTACCTTTGTGCCCTTGAAATCATACCCCTCCTTGCACTAGGGGTTAGTTTGATAGGTATTACAGAAAGATTGTCCTTAATTTTTTGACATAGAAAAAATATGATAAAGAAGATTCTGGTTTCGCAGCCTAAGCCCTCATCAGAGAAATCTCCTTATTATGATATTATGCGCAAGCATGGAGTAGAGATTGATTTCCGCCCCTTCATCAAGGTGGAAAGCCTCACCCCTCGTGAGTTTAGAGCTCAGCGCATCAATATCTTGGACCATACTGCGATCATCTTTACAAGTCGTCATGCTATTGACAACTTCTTCTTGCTTTGTCAGGAAATGCGTGTAGAAATCCCAGAGGATATCAAATACTTCTGCATCACAGAAACTATTTCGCATTACATTCAGAAATACGTACAGTATCGCAAGCGCAAGGTCTTCTATGGCGAGACAGGCAAGGTAGGTGATTTGTTACCCCTTATCCTCAAGCACAAGAACGACAAGTACTTCATTCCTCAGAGCGATGTTCATAGCAAGGAATTTACTGATATGCTTGATGCCAAGGGCGTATCCTACACTAGCGGTGTAATGTATCGTACAGTAAGTACACAGATTACTGAGGAGGAAGTTCTCAACTATGATATGTTGGTCTTCTTCAGCCCTAGCGGAATTCAGTCTTTGCAGAAAAATTTGCCCAATTACAATCAGGGTGATACAGTGATAGCAACCTTTGGCCCTGCTACCGCTAAGAGCGTACAGGATGCAGGTTTGCGCCTAGACTTACAAGCTCCCACACCAGTACACCCAAGTATCACAGCAGCTCTGGATGCTTACTTGAAGGAACATAATGGATAATGACCATGGGTTTAAGAAGCAAGAGAGGCTCTGTAGCAAAAAAGCTATAGACGCGCTTTTCTCTAGCACTGATAGTAGTTCGCTATCGGCTTATCCCATACGTGCTGTGTTCAGATTTACCGAGGAGGCGGAAAACCGCATCCTCGTTTCTGTTTCCAAAAAGCGCTTCAAGCATGCCGTGGACAGAAACAGAGTAAAGCGCCAGTTGCGAGAGGCATATCGACTAAACAAATCCATATTGCCCTGCTCAGAATCGGAGGGCCTTGACATAGCTTTCATCTGGCTTACCAACAAGCATCACAAGAGCGACATGGTAGTTTCAAAAATGATATCTATCCTAAAAAGAATAGCACAATCTAGAACCAAAGATGAAACCACTACTCAAGATACTTAGTTGGATACTAATTCTGCCAATACGTTTCTATCAAACGTGCATTTCGCCTCTCACGCCTCCTGCATGCAGATTCACTCCAACGTGTAGTCAATATGCCATCGAGGCACTTCGTAAGCACGGCCCCTTCAAGGGATTGTATCTGGCAATACGCAGAATATTGCGTTGTCATCCCTGGGGCGGACATGGATATGACCCCGTTCCTTAGGGGAAGAATAAAAACGAACTAAAACAAGATATAAACAAACAAATAAATATATTATGGAATTTAATAGAATCACAGCTGCCGAAGCCGCAGCCCTAATCGAAAATGGACAAACTATCGGTTTGAGTGGTTTTACTCCTGCTGGTACTCCCAAGTGTACTCCTGCAGAAATAGCCATTAAGGCAGAGGCAGAGCATGCAGCTGGCCGTCCTTTCAAGATTAGCATTATTTCTGGTGCTAGTACTGGTCAGAGTTGCGATGGTGCACTAGCTAACGCACAAGCAATTGATTTCCGTACTCCTTACACAACTAACGCTGATTTCCGCAAGCGTGTAAACATGAACGAAATCAACTACCACGACCTTAACCTTAGCAATCTTGCTACACAGATGCGTCAGGGCTATCTTGGCGAATTGGATTGGGGTATCATTGAGGCTTGTGCCATCGAGAAGGTTGGTTCTAAGGCTCACATCTATCTTACTGCTGCTGGTGGTATTAGCCCCACAGTTTGCAGCCTTGCTAAGCGTGGTATTATCGTGGAACTCAATGCATTCCACTCTCCTAAGAGCATGGGTATCCATGACGTTTACGAGATAGAGAATCATCCCTTCCGTACTCCCATTATGATTACTAAGGCATCTGACCGTATTGGTAAGCCTTATATCGAGGTAGATGCTGACCGTATTGTTGGTGTAATCGAGTGTAACATTCCTGATGAGGCTCGTGGCTTTAAGGATGCTGACCCTATTACCAATCAGATTGGACAGAATGTAGCAGACTTCCTTCTTCATAACATGCGTCAGGGCTTGATTCCCAAGACCTTCTTGAATCTTCAGAGTGGTGTAGGTAGTGGTGCAAATGCAGTACTTGGTGCTCTAGGTAAGTGCCCCGAGGTTCCCAACTTCAACATCTACACTGAGGTGCTTCAGGATGCTCCTGTTGAGCTTATGCGTGAAGGTCGCGTATTGAGTGCTAGTACTTGTTCGCTAACTGTTACCAACGAGTGCCTAGAGGGTATCTATCGTGATATCGATTTCTTCAAGGACAAGCTAGTTATTCGTCCTTCTGAAATCAGTAACTGCCCCGAGGTTATCGCTCGTATCGGTGTATGTTCGTTGAACACTGCTATCGAGTGTGATATCTATGGTCACGTAAATAGCACCAAGATTTGTGGTACCAAGATGATGAATGGTTTGGGTGGTAGTGCTGACTTCACCAACAATGCATATTTGAGCATCTTCACTTGTGGTTCTACACAAAAGGGTGGAGCTATCAGCAGCATCGTTCCTTTTGCTAGCCATATCGACCACACTAATCACTTCATTGATGCAGTTATCACTGAGTATGGCGTAGCTGATTTGCGTCGTAAGAGCGATATGCAGAAGGCAAAAGAACTTATCAAGGTTGCTCACCCCGATTATCGTCCTATGTTGGAGGATTATTTGCGCTTTGCCCAGAAGGGTGGTGGACATACTCAACACAATCTTGCAGCTGCATTCGGTATGCATGACACATTCTTGCGTACTGGTGATATGCGTAACACAAATTTTGCTGAGTATATCAAGTAAAAGTATAATTTACACTACTATATTGGTGCTAGATTCATTATTTGTGAATGAGTCTAGCATCTTTTTTATATCCATTTCTCAATTCCTCACGAATCGCTTAGTAAAAAATACTAATGTTAGGAAAAAGTTTTATATCTTTGTTGCCATAAAGAACTAAATAAACTTTTTAAATATACATTTATGAAAAAACTATTTGCTACAATCTTTTCCTGCATGGCAGTTCTTTCTGCTAGCAGCCAAACTGTAACAATCTCGCCACTTCCCCAGCAAATCTCTTGGGGTGGTAAGGCTTTTGCCAACAGCGAGCAGTTCTACCTCGTAGGTGCTAGCACAGCCGATGCTGATGCAGTAGAGGTTCTTTCTGCCAAGCTTAATATCGTTGGTACAAGCGAGAAGGTAGACATCAAGAAATTCCCCAATGCAACTCCCATTATCATTGGTGAAGCTAACGACAAGGCAGTTAAGAAGTTCAAAAAGCAGATTCCTACCAACGCCGAGGGTTATTACCTCAAGGTAGATGCTGACCAGGTTGTTATTGCTGGTCGTGACAATAGTGGTACTTTCTATGGCGTACAGAGCTTGATGCAGGTAATGAGCCAGCCCGAGGTAATGCAGTGCGAGGTAACTGACTATCCTAGCGTAACTGACCGCGGTGTGATTGAAGGTTTCTATGGCAATCCTTGGAGTCACAAGGACCGTCTTCGTCAGTTCGACTTCTATGGTCAGTACAAGATGAATACTTATGTGTTTGGTCCTAAGGATGACCCCTATCACCGTGCTCGCTGGCGTGAGCCATATCCTGCTCAGGAGGCTGCACAGTTGAAGGAGTTGGTTGATGCTGCTCACAAGAACAAGGTTAAGTTCGTATGGGCTATCCATCCCGCAGGTGACATCAAGTGGTGCTTGGAGGACTCAATCAATGTTGCTAAGAAGTTGGAATTGATGTACGACCTTGGCATCCGTTCTTTTGCTGTATTCTTTGATGATGTTTGGGGCGAGGGTGCTCGTGGTGACAAGCAGGCAGGCTTGCTCAACTACTTGACAGACAATTTCGTTCGCAAGCACAAGGACGTTGAGCCTCTTATCATGTGTCCCTCTCAGTACAACAAGGGTTGGACCAGTGGTGATTACCTCAACACTCTTGGTACCAAGATGTATCCCGAGGTTCGTATCATGTGGACAGGTAACTCTGTAGTAGACATGATTGGCGAGGTGGATATGCAATGGATTAATGAGCAAATCAAGCGTAAGGCTTACATCTGGTTAAACTACCCCGTTAACGACTATTGCCAGAGCCGTATGCTTATGGGTAAGACCTATGGTAACGACCTAAACATCAACGACATGGTTAGTGGTTTCTGCTCAAATCCTATGGAGTATGCCGAGGCTTCTAAGGTAAGTCTTTATAGCATTGCCGACTACACTTGGAACATGCCTGCTTACGACGATGTTAAGTCATGGGAGCGTGCCCTTGAGGCTCTTATGCCTACAAGCAAGAAGGCATTCCGTATTTTCTGTGAGAACAACATCGACCTAGGTCCCACAGGTCATGGCCTACGTCGTGAAGGCGAGAGTCCCAACTTTGCCAAGGCTTCAGAGACCCTGGTGGGTTCTGAGGAGTACTTCCGGCAACTCGTTTGGGCTGCCGACAACCTGTTGGCCGACGAGGTGAACCATCCCGAAATGCTCGACGAGATCAAGCCCTGGGTTGAGAGCATGCGCTATCTTGGCTTGCGCGGCCAGCAGTTTATCAACATGGTTGCTGCCTTGGCTCATAAGGATAGCGTAGCCTTCATCGGTCACTATCGTGCACAGTTGCAATTGGAGCAGAAGCAGAAGGGTATCATCAGCCGTAACTATGAGGGTTCTATCGTTAAGGCTAAGCCCGTTGTAAGTGGTGATGTAGTAACTCCCTGGTTGAATGAGAAGTTGGCAGACATTGTCAAGGTTTACAAGAAGCAATTCAATTATGGTCATGAATACTTCCCTGTTCAGGCTATCGAGGATGGTGAATATTTCATCAAGGTTAATGGTGCTTATTTGACCAATGCTCAGGCTGGTGCCGACCGTGTAGGTGACTACCCCGTATTCCAGGAGGAACGCGATGTTATCAATCCTCAGCGTCAGCAGTGGGTGATTGAGCAGAACAGCAAGACTGGTCGCTACAAGATTTACAACAAGCAGGATGGTCGTTATATCAACGAAACTGGTGCATTCTGGTTCCATAAGGACCGTAATCCTTTCGATGCAGCATGGCATACTTATTTGCTCGTTAAGCAAGAGGGTAAGTGGAGCATTCAGAATGCTGGTAGCGGAGGTAAGGGCTTCTGGCAGCGCGAAGGCAATCGTATCAGCAGCAACGGTGCTGGCGAGTTTATCTTCGAAATCGAGAAGGTTAAGTAAGTTCGTTGAGTGATTAACAATTGTTGACTTGCGTTTAGTAACTTGCGTTGAACGATAACGTACACATAAAAACTAAGTTAATGAAGAAAATTCTTTCAATACTAGCAGTAAGCGCCCTCACCTTGGGCGCTTCTGCTCAGAATATCACACCAGAAATACTCTCTACTCTAAAGCAGAGCTACGAGGGCAATGCTGCCGACCGTGCTCGTCAGAGCGTAGTGAGCAATGGTAGTTTCAAGAAGATGGCCATGCGCCCCGAGGTAAATGCCAACGGCGAGAATACCTACTTCTCTATAGACATTCGTAGCACAGGTATTACCGACCAACAGAGTAGCGGACGTTGCTGGATGTTCACTGGTCTTAATGTGCTTCGCAACAAGGCTATGAAGAAGATGGGCAATTCTGGTTTCCAGTTCAGCCACATCTATCTTTTCTTCTACGACCAGTTGGAAAAGTCTAACCTCTTCTTGCAGGGCATCATTGATACTCGCAATGAGGATTTAGATAGCCAAAAGGTACAGTGGCTCATGCAAAATCCCCTATCAGACGGTGGCACATACACTGGCGTAGCAGATTTGGTAAGCAAGTATGGTCTTGTACCCTCTGAAGTACAGCCCGAAACTTGGGCTAGCAACAATACCAGCGAGATAGACGGTCATCTCAAGCGTAAGTTGCGCGAGATAGCTATCAACCTTCGCGAGCAGGCTCAGGCAGGTAAGAGCGAGGCAGAGCTACAGGCATACAAGGTGGAGCAACTCAAGACCATCTATCACATGCTTGTCTTTGCGTATGGCGAACCTGTTCAGGAGTTCCTTTGGGCACCTCGCGACAAGAATGGTAAGCCTCTCTCTGAGCTCAAGAAGTACACTCCCATGGAGTTTTACAAGGAATATTGTGCAGAGGCTGGTGACCTACAGAAGGATTACATTATGCTCATGAACGACCCCTCTCGTCCTTACAACAAGGTTTATGAGATTGACATGGACCGTCATGTTCATGAGGGCCACAACTGGTTGTACCTCAACCTAGACATTAAGGACCTCGCTCCTTTGGCTATCGCATCTCTTCAGGACTCTACTCAGATGTATTTCTCTTGCGATGTAGGCAAGTTCCTTGATAGTAAGAAGGGTATCCTCGATATTCAGGCATGGGACTACAACTCGCTCCTTGGCACCACCTTTGGTATGAACAAGAAACAGCGTATCCAGACACGTGATTCAGGTTCTTCTCACGCTATGACCCTAATGGCTGTAGACCTAGACGAGAAGGGCAATCCTATCAAGTGGAAGGTAGAAAATTCATGGGGTGCAGCAAGTGGTCACAATGGCTATTTGATTATGACCAACGAATGGTTCAACGAGTACATGTTCCGCGTCGTAGTCAATAAGAAGTACATCCCCAAGAAAATCCTAAAGCTCACCGAGCAGAAGCCCATCCAGCTTCCCGCTTGGGACCCCATGTTCATGGGAGAGGAATAGTATTCACAAGACATAATATTTTTAAGCAAAAGGGTATGCCAAAACCAAGGGCATACCCTTTTTTCTACACTACGATATTGGTAACCACTAAAAGGATGAGTTTTATTAAATGGTATATAGGTCTAGTCAACGAACAATATCGATTTAGAGAGAGAAATCCTAGTTTTAAAGCTGTGTAACCTATTTTTTTCTAAAAAATACATTTCGCAAGTTTGCGAAGTCAACTTTTTCGCCAGAAATTCTATTTTGCAAGTTTGCAGAGCCACTTTCTCGTCAGAAATTCCATTTTGCAAGTTTGCAAAGCCAACTTTTCCGTTAGAAATTCCATTTTACAAGTTTGCAGAGCCACTTTTTTGCTAGAAATTCCATTTTACAAATTTGTAAAGCCACTTTCTCGTCAGAAATTACATTTTGTAAGTTTGTAGAGCCTAATTTCTGACAAAAACAGAGTGTATCATATCCATATGACATTATTTTGCTATAATTTTAATGAATTAGTGCTAATGTATTAAAATAAATAATGTATATTTGTCCCGACTTAGGGTACTTCTAAGTAAGATAAAGCCATAAATTATCAAAAAATTGGCAATACAATCAACAGAAGTTTAATCATTCAATTATACCTTCAAAATGAAAAAGTTTTGTACATTATTTACTTTACTCGCCATGTCTTTAGGGACAATGGCACAGAGTCAGTATTTTTATGAATGGAAGGGCGATGTCATAACTGTCCGCAATGTCTCGGACATAGATAGCATTACTTTCCCTCTGTCTACCGAGGTGGCTCATTTTACTACAGGTTCTCCTGCATCTTTGACAGGAAGTGGTATGATGGCATCGTATTCTGTTTTTATTACTGGTGTATTACCTGCGAATACTTCCACAAGTGAGATAGGTGTATGCTATTCTTCGGTTGAAGCAGAACCATCAATCAGTGATGAGAAAGTAAAATACGGTCCGTTTGCAGAAGGTTCTTGGGAGGTTACAATCAATGATTTAGCAAGTGAAACACGTTATTACTATCGTCCTTATTTGCAAGTAGGAGACATGGTGTACTATGGACCTGTAAAGTCGTTCACTACTCTAAAGTCCAGCACCAAAAGTTTGTGGGATTTATTGGAAAGTCGTAGTGATTTGAGCAAGTTTAGAGAAATAGTAGGAAAGACTCCGTATTACCGTGACGAATTTCAGCGTGCCTATACCTTGAATGGTGCAGATACTATTTATTACACATTTAAGGATGTATTAAAGGCTAATACCCACATGACAATATGGGCGCCCGTTAATGACGCACTTACTGATGATAAATGGGCAGAGTATAGTAGTATGGCAGAGACTAATGGGTACTTGTTGCAGATGCAATTGTTGGGTAATCATATGTCTTTGCAAAGTAAGGCTATGTCTGCATCAGGACAGGAAAAGGTATCTTTGATTAATGGCAAGAATGCACTCTTTGATTGTTCTGAGGGTCTGTTCCAAAAGGCAAAGGTTGTTGAATCAAACATTTCTGCCCATAATGGTGTAATGCATATCATAAGTGCTGCCAACAAATATAAATATTCTTTGTATGAATTTATTAAATATGTAAGCGATGCTAGTATTCTAAGAGATTATCTCCTGCAGAGAGAGGTTGTTAGTTTCAAGGAAGGTGCACAGGAAGAGTGTCTTCTGGACGAGAATGGTTATCCAATTTATACCATCAGTGCCGTTTTGGATAATATGATGTTTAATCGTTTGTCTTATAATCCAACAGATTTGAATGCTGATGATGCATGGATGAATGATTTGAAGATGTTTAACGCACCCATCAATTCTGATGATTCTACATTCGTAATGATTATCCCCACTGATGCGGCTTGGCAGAATGCAGTAGAAAAACTTCAGTCAAAATACAATTATGTCAGCACATATCCACGTATGGATATGGTAAACATGACTGCAACCAAAGCTCGGGCTACGTCTATCTATGGTGCTAGACATTCTTACACTACCGGTAAGGGTTACGAGACTGTGGATTCTCTACAGAGTGTAAATATCAGCATGGATATTGTGCGTCCGCTGGTATTCAATTTGAATATGCAACCTCAGACAGCAGGTCAGGCATGGACTCTTAAGGAATTTATGGATAAGGCTGGATATGAACAGTGTGAGTACCTTGTGACAACAGCAGGAGACACCATTCGCGACATATATGAAGGTGGAACATTGGTGTGGAGTAAGAGCTCTTTGTTTGAGAATTGTGAAATCCTGGACGTGAGCAATGGTTATGCTTTAATCACTAACGAATGGAATTTCCCCCGCCAGTACTGGATGCGTGACATCGTAGTAGATTGCACGACTGACAATATGTACGATAAGTCATCCTCAACTACAGTGACAGATATGACCATGAACAATTCACTTGCGGCTGGTTGGATTGACGAGTATGGCCGTGTCAGCAAAGAGAACTATCTTAATGTAGCAGGTAGAGCCTCAAGTACTAATCCAGAGGTCGCTTTCGGTCTGAAGGATAGCAAGCAGGGTGATGCAAATGTAATGAGTGGTAAGTATGATGTTCAGATTGTTTTGGTACCTACATGGTATAATACAAGTGAAGCAGAGCGTGATACTACAGCTGCTATTCAGAAGAACAGACTTGTATGTACTTTGTATCATTGGGATGAATCATTGATATCCAGTAGGGATTTCAAATACACCAAGCAGATGAAATTGGTGAGTGACAAGATTGAGTATAGCGGTGAGAAGGTAGATACAATCACTGTATTGACAGATGTTGAGTTTCCTGTATCATACAAGAACCTTATCGAAACTTATCCTGTTCTTCACATTAAGTCTGATAGGTTGAGTAGTACTGAGATCCAGGAGGGTTACTCTCGTGCTTTCAATATTGATAGAATTATCCTGAAGAGTAAGGATTGAGATTTTGATTGAGGAATTTGTTGAAGAAAAAATAATAAATTAAAGATGAAAAATACAAGAATAAACAGTTTTGCAAGACTTTGTTCTTTTGCCATAGCGCTTTTCTGTATAGCAATAAGTGCCAGTGCAGATAATGGAGTAGTATTAACTTTGAAGGATGGTCAGGAATTGAGATTTTTGTATGCAAAGAAACCACGTATTTATCATGGCCGTGAACTCAGCATCGTTGCTTCCGATTCTACAGCTATAAGTTATGACTATTCTTTGGTACGCAGTGTACGTTTTGAAGAGTCTGCTGCTACTGGTATAAATGACATAAAGGGGGAAGATAACTCTGTCATAAGTTTCAAGGTAGTTGGTGGTACGCTATACGTTTATGGATTGCCCGTGGGCGAAAATGTTAGTGTTTACACAGTCAGCGGTCAACGTATCGCTATGAAACGCCAGGCAAATAGCGAATCCGTTCTAAGCCTGCCATTAACATCTCAAGGAGTATTGGTGGTTAGTACCAGCACTGGTATCAGTTACAGAGTATTAAATCCATAATTACCATAGTTTGAGAATTTAGCAAAATAGATATAATCATTATTAAATGCATATTTTCATGAAAAAGCTACTAACCGCAATAACCTTGTTTGCCATATCAGCTATTGCAATGGCACAAAGTTATGTAATATATGAATGGAAGGACAGTGTTCCTACTATCCGTAATATTTCTGATATAGATACAATTACATACTATCTACCAGAAGATTTGGTAAAACTCGTTACCGGTTCTCCAATAGAGACTAAGAGAACCAGTATGACATCCGAATTTGAACTTGTTTCTGATATAACTTTTGCCGATTCAACCATTTCTGAGCAGGGTGTCTGTTTCTCTCAGTCCAATGCCAATCCAACAATTGAGGATGGAAGGGCAAAATTCGGTTCATTCTGCAAAGGTCTATGTGAGGTAACTATTACTGGACTGGAAAATGGTACATATTATTATTATCGTCCATATTTTGTGGTGGCAGACAATGTGTATTATGGTCCTGTAAAGTCTTTCTCTACATGGGAAGCTGCCAACAATGGCAATCCTGCTATTGCTGAGGTTCTAGAAGAGGCAGGAACATTTAATATGTATCAGCGTTTGCTTGCCGATCCAGACATTAATTTTACAGAATCAACTACACGTGCCGTAAATCAGGTGCTTTCCAAGCCTGGTGCAAAGACGCTATTTGCAGCAACAGATGAGGCTTGGCAGAATTTCTTCGAGGCAAACAAGAAACTTCCCAAATCTAATCCATGGCACTATGCTCAGAGTTATGAGACATTGTCAAAGAACCAGAAGAGATTATTGTTTCATACCAGTCTTCTGCATCATGCAATAGCGTCAGAGCATCTTTCCAGTTCATCTGACGAGACTCCCGTACGAGGCAGTTACCTGCGCAGGTATACAGATGTGGTTGCGCTAGACTCTGTTACACGTGTTGCTGTTACAGATTTACCAGTATCTTATTGGAGTGCAGACCGTCAGGCAACAGAAGAAGGTTTGTCTACTCCTGAGTTAGACCAATGGGGACGCATCCGCAATGGTGGACTTCTTGGCTATGATTCCATTTACATGGTACAGGATAGTTCTTCATCAATGATGGTTTTCCTGACCAAGGACTATATGACTCAGAACAAAATCACAGATGAGGATTACCGTATTATTACAGGTGTAGAAAACCATCAGGGTAATGTCCACATTTATGATGCATGTATTGACAGTGCGGATATCCTTTGCGAAAATGGTTATATCAACATGATGTCCAAGCCTTTGGTGCCAATGGCAAACATGGCCGAGTTAATACGAACCAATGGTAGAACCAATATCTACAGTCACCTGTTGGAACGTTTTTCTGTTCCTTTCCAGAATAAGGTTTTGGGTGGTTTGTATTCAAAAATGAATCCTGACTTTTCTGAGAGAGATACACTTTATACCAAGCGTTATTACTCACGTAGAAGCTATGGCTCTACTACTATTAGTGATCAGGCATTAATAAATGACGAAAAAGGCAACTATTTTGCTGGTTATGGTGATGCTGTTTTGAAATTTGATCCAGGCTGGAACGGATACTTCCCCAATGGTGCAACTGCAGAAAGTGATATGGGTGCAATGTTCGTTCCCAATGACGAACAGATGCTTAACTTCTTCAATAATGGTGGTGGTAGGAATTTCGTGGAAGAGTTTGCCAAGGATAATCGTGCCGGTCACTATACTTTAGATGATTTACATACTCTTTACATGGATATTGACCAGATACCATCGCATGTGATTCAGACCATTTTGAATTATGGTATGTTCTATAGTTTTGCGGGCTCTGTACCTAGCAAGATGCAAAAGCTACGTTCATATGCAGGCAGCATCGAAAGAGTTTTCTCCGAGCGTGATACCAAACTTACCAAGAATGGTGGTACCATTGATACAGTTCTCGTAGCATGTAATGGTGCTGTATACGTAATGAACAATATGTTTACACCATCTGACTATAATTGTGTTGCTTCGCCTGTTTATGTTGGTTCTGGTAATAAGGTTATGCGTTGGGCTGTATATAGTGAAACTAACGGTCTGAATTATATGGGTCTTAACTACTACGCGTATCTAAAGGTTATGGAAAATCAGATGTCTTTCTTTATTCCAACTGATGAAGCAATGCAGTTCCATTATGATCCCATGAGCTTTACCAGTAGATATCCTCGTGTAATGCGTTTTATTTATACTCAAGGTGCTTTCCCCTTTGCTACCAAGAGCTATCAGAACAAGGCGGTTTTGGCCTCTTTTGATGTAACTACTGGTACTATTGGTAGGGATCTAAGCACTCAGTATCTTAACAATAGTGAAATAGTTGATCGCTTGCGTTTGTTGCTTCAAAATCACACCATAGCGCACGAACATGGCATCAACGCAATCAATACCGAGGAGGATGAATATTACTTGTCTAAGCACGGAATGGGTATCAAGGTTACACGTGATGCCACAGGTGTAATTAAGGTTCAAGGTGGTTTCCAATTGGAAAATGAACGCGAGGGCCTGCAACACAATCATCCGGGTATTCTTTACTGTAATGTCATCAAGAAGGGCGAGTACAAGAATGGTTGGTCATTCACATTGGATGCTCCTATGATTCCTGCTGCACGAAGCGTATTTAGTGTTTTGTCAAACATACAGCGTGGTCAACAAGGTAACCCCAATAATTATTCCAATGCTGCTGTTGAGGCAGATAATCCATATCTGGAGTTCTTCAAGCTTTGTAACCAGGCAGATTGGGATTTGATTGTTAAATCTGGTTTAGTAGATGAAAATAATCCAAAGTATAATACAAGCACTAGTGAAGGCCATCGTGCTTTGCAGAATGCCGTTAGCAAGTATATGACATTCGTAGATAACAATGCTGTAGACTACAATGTCAAATTCTTCAACAATTTTAACTACACTGTATTTGCTCCTACAAATGAAGCCATAAGAGAGGCTATCGCTAAAGGCCTGCCCACATGGGAAAGCATCAGAGAAGACTTTGATACCAGTCTGAACGAATATGGTAATTTGCGTACATACGTAGATAGCCTTCGTATTCAGGCAAAGGTTGTATATTTGACTAATTTTATTCGTTCTCACTTTGCAGACAAGTCCGTTTTTGCTGATAAATCGGAAATGCAAACAGAATTGCTTACTAATAGTTATAATCGCGACAAGGGTACTTTTGGTAGAATTTCTGTGCAGCGCCAGAAGAATGGTAATGAAACCAACTTGATGGTAAAGGATAATACAGGTTCTAGCCAATGGATTAGTACAGTTTCAACATTCAATGGTCGTGATGTGAAGAATATTATGACTTGTGATAGAGAATTTAGTAAACCAGTAAAGAATGAAACGTTGAGAGAGCAGACGACAGACGCTTCCAGCTATGCTGTTATCCATCTAATTAATGGAGTTCTAAATCATGAAAGTTTGAATGCAGATGGACCGTATCCTTCTTTCACGGATGCAAGTTCAGCACGTCAATATATCCAAAAGTTCTCAATCAGATAAATAATATAATAATAATAAAGCTATCAGAGAGCGATATATTTATAGTTTAAACAAACAATAGCTCATTAATATGAAAATAATATCTAAAATCAGACATTTAATTATATTATGTCCAATGATTGCAGGTATGTCCTTTGTTCAAGGTTGTTCCGAGGCAATAGAGGAAATGCCAAGTGAGGTTCCTGTAGAAAACACAATCATAACCTATCTGCAGAAACATTCAGATGTTTACAGCGAGTATTTGTTGATGCTTGATAGTGTCTCCGCAGGTGAGACATCTAGTTCTAGTGTTAGTCAGCTATTGGATACACATGCCAATTACACCTGTTTTGCTCCTACCAATGAGGCAATTCATAAGTATCTCATTGAATTGGAAGAAAAAGGCGTTATCAGTAATTCGTCGTGGGAAGCACCAGAATTCCAGGTGGTGGATCCAGAAACAAATCAGCGCGAACTTCTTCAGCGAGTTCGTCAAACCATCGTGTATAATAGTTTGATTGGTGCTGGTGTTAGCTCAGAAGCGTATCAGACTAGTGACTTCTGTGACGAGGTTCTTGTCAACGAGATGTTGCCACGTGCTAATATGAATATGCGAAAATTACGTATCACAGAGGGTAACGGCACTAAGTTTGCAGTAGCAGGTAGTAATATAGACGACGACAACTGCAATATTTACACCGTCAGTGGTTACATCCATCAGGTACACAAGGTAATTGAGCCAGATGTACAAACAGTTAGCCAATTGTTTGAGAAAATGCTAACGGACAAGGAGTCTGGTTTTTATACATACGCAGCATTGTTTGATGCATGTGGATTAAATGATGAACTGAATAAACTAGAGGACGAGACATATTACCAGATGCGTATGAATGGTAACCTCAATGACCTTCCTCAGCATCCTACATTTGCTGCTAGTGGTGACCCTGGTAGGTCTCCAGGTCGATTACCAGAACATAGATATTATGGTTATACATTGTTCTTAGAACCCGATGCTTGGTGGGAATCTGCACTTATGCTCCCGGATAATACAATCCATACTCTTACTCCCAAAGAGGTTGTTGAGAAGATTGCTGAGTATGTTGTAATTAATAACTTATATTTATCTGGAGCAACGACTGATAATAATTATTCTGACGAAAATAATGCCTTGAATCAGTTCGTTACTTATCATTTACTTCCTGCAAAAATAGAGCCCAACAAGTTGGTCATCCACTTCAACGAGTTGTGGTACAACTTGACAACTATGCAGAAGACTGCTTCAGTATATGACTTCCATACTACAATGGGTAAGCGTCGTCTGTTGAAGACTTATGAAGCAAACGTAACATGTGAAGGTAAGCGTAATGTTATCTATTTGAACCGTTTCCCCATTTTGAAGAATGGTACAAGTGAGAGTGACGACTACACAGAGAAGGGTTGTGATGAAGACAAGAAGGGTGTAGAAATCCTTGTTGATCGTATGCAGAAGCCATATAACGCTTACATCTATCCTATCAGCGATTGTTTGTTCTATAATGATGCAGTTGCTGAGACATTTGGTAATGAGCGTATCCGCATGGATGTCACAACTTTATTCCCTGAATTGATTAGCAATGATATTCGTTGTAATGAAAACTACTCTGCTAGGTATCAGTGTGTTGGTATACCTTGTGATGCGGATTATCAGTATCTTGAGAATTGTGATATCGCAGAAGGTACCAACTTTTATTATTTAACTGGTCGTATTAGTAAAACCTCTAGCTGGTTAAATTACCAAGGTGATGAGTTGAATATAGTTGGCAACTATGACTTTACAATAAAGTTGCCACCAGTACCCAAAGATGGTGAGTACGAAATTCGCATGGGTGTTTCTGCAAATAACCGCCGAGGATTGTGTCAAGTTTATTGGGGCACAAACAAGAATGCATTGACTCCAGTTGGTATGCCTGTTGATATGCGAATGGGCGGTGAAGAATGGTATGTAATGGGCGGCATGTCTATGCCTAGCTTAGTAGGTTGGGAAGCAGACATCAGAGATGATTATGAATTTAATGCTACTGTAGATAAGAATATGCGTAACAACTGGTACATGAAAGCACCCAACTATTTTTACTGGTACGGCCAGTCTAGCTCTGCACGTCATCGTTCTGCAAGTTTGCGACGTATTCTTGTTCGTGAACAGATGAAAGCAGATGAAACATACTATATCAATTTCAGAAGTCTGCTTGACGATAATTATACAGAGTTTTTCTTGGATTACATTGAATACTGCCCCAAGAAGGTGTATTTCAATCCTGATGCCCCAGAAGACATTTGGTAAATGTAATTTTTCTTAATAGTTAAAAATCTGTAAAGATTTAAACTCATATTCAAATGAGGGTGTGTTCAACGTTTGTTTTGTACACCCTCATTTGCTTTTTCGCTCGCTTAATCGTACTTTGAGCTACCGTCTAAGGTACTCACGCTCGGAAAAAACAAAATTCTTTTGCTTTTTCGCTCGCTTAATCGTACCTTTGTACGCGAAATAAAATAATGAAGATTATGCAACCATTTTTGATTTATAATACTCTGACTCGACAGAAGGAGATGTTTCGTCCCTTGGTGGAGGGTCGCGTGGGCATGTACGTTTGTGGACCTACCGTTTATGGTGATGCTCATTTGGGTCATGCTCGCCCTGCTATTACTTTTGACTTGTTGTTCCGTTACCTGAAGCATCAGGGCTACAAGGTGCGTTACGTTCGTAATATCACTGATGTGGGCCACCTAGAGCACGATGCTGATGAGGGCGAGGACAAGATTGCTAAGAAGGCTCGCCTGGAGCAGCTGGAACCCATGGAGGTGGCTCAGTACTATACCAACCGCTTTCATGAGGCTATGGATGCGCTCAACTGCCTTCCTCCTAGCATCGAACCACATGCCACAGGTCATATCATAGAGCAGCAGCAGTTGGTACAACAGATCATGGACAATGGTTATGCCTATGAGAGCAACGGTTCTATCTACTTCGATATCGAGCGCTACAATCAGGACCATAAGTATGGTATCCTGAGTGGTCGCTCTTTGGAGAATATCAAGGATGCTAGTCGCGACACCCTAGCTGGTGTGGGCGAGAAGCGCAATCAGGCTGACTTTGCCCTTTGGAAGAAGGCTAGCCCTGAACACATCATGCACTGGCCTAGCCCATGGAGCGAGGGTTTCCCTGGATGGCATTGCGAATGTACTGCTATGGGCAAGAAATACTTGGGCGAGCGCTTTGATATTCATGGTGGTGGTCTTGACCTAGTGTTCCCTCATCACGAGTGCGAGATAGCTCAGGCTCAGGCTAGCCAGGGACATCCCATGGTGACATACTGGATGCACAATAATATGATTACCATCGATGGCAAGAAGATGGGTAAGTCGTACAACAACTTTATCACTCTGCCCCAGTTCTTCGCTGGTGAGCACGAGCGCCTGGAGCGTGGTTATTCTCCTATGACCATACGCTTCTTCATCCTTCAGGCTCATTATCGTAGCACCGTAGACTTCAGCAATGAGGCCCTGCAGAGTGCCGAGAAGGGTTTGGCTAGATTGATGGACGGATGGAAGGCTCTGAAGCGCCTGAAGGAGGGACAGAAGGTCAAGGGTCAGCCCCAGGTGGAGATGAGCTATGTGGATACTTTGCGCCAGAACTGCTATGATGCCATGAACGATGATATGGCTTCGCCCATGGTGATTAGTCATCTGTTTGATGCATGCCGAGTGCTCAACACCGTTATTGACAAGAAGGCTAGCATCAAGGAAGACGTGGTGGCTGCACTCACTGAGGTGTTCCATACCTTCGCCTTCGAAATCCTTGGTCTCTCTGAGGAGAAGGATGGTAGCAACAAGGCTCGCGAAGAGGCTTTTGGCAAGGTGGTGGACTTTGTACTGGAGCAGCGCCAGCAAGCTAAGAGCGAAAAGAACTGGGCTTTGTCTGACAAGATTAGAGATGACCTGGCTGCCCTTGGTTTCGAGGTTAAGGATACCAAGGATGGCTTCACATGGTCACTGAATAAATAACATACACACAAAAGGAGAGAGAATATGCCTGCTACACTCAGATTTAAGGTAGTTGAAGAGGCCTTTGGCAAGAAAGCCCTGGAGGTGCCTGCACCCAAGGAGCGCCCTAGCGAGTTCTTTGCCAAGTACGTATTCAACAAGCAGAAGATGTTTAAGTATCTTCCTGCTGGCGTGTATGAAAAGATGTGCGATGTGATAGACAAGGGTTCTACGCTAGACCTGAAGACTGCAGATGCCGTGGCAGAGGGTATGAAGCGATGGGCCATGGAATTGGGTGTAACGCACACCACCCACTGGTTTCAGCCACTCACCGAGGGTACTGCCGAGAAGCACGATGGCTTTGTGGAGCACGATGGCAAGGGCGGAATGATAGAGGAGTTTACCGGCAAGCAGTTGGTACAGCAAGAGCCCGATGCTAGTAGCTTCCCCAATGGTGGTATTCGCTCCACCTTTGAGGCACGCGGATACAGTGCATGGGACCCTGCTAGCCCTGTCTTCGTGATGGGTGACACGCTGATGATTCCCACCGTGTTCATCTCTTACACTGGCGAGGCACTAGACTACAAGGCTCCCCTGAAGAAGTCTATCAAAGCGGTGGACAAGGCTGCCCTAGATGTGGCACGCATGTTCTACCCAGAAATAAGCAACGTGAAGTGTAATCTAGGTTGGGAACAGGAATACTTCCTGGTGGATGAGAGTTTCTACTCGGCTCGTCCCGACCTCATCATGACAGGACGCACACTCCTGGGACACGACTCGGCCAAGAATCAGCAGATGGACGACCACTACTTTGGCTCCATCCCCTCGCGTGTGGTTTCCTTCATGAAGGACCTGGAGATTCGCGCACTGGAATTGGGTATTCCATGCAAGACCCGCCACAACGAGGTTGCTCCCAATCAGTTTGAATTGGCTCCCATCTTCGAGGAGATGAACCTGGCCATCGACCACAATATGCTCATCATGGCTCTGATGAAGAAGGTGGCTCACAAGCATGGTTTCCGTTGCCTCTTGCACGAAAAGCCTTTCAAGGGCATCAATGGTAGTGGTAAGCACAACAATTGGAGCTTGAGCACAAATACGGGCATCCTATTGCATGCACCAGGCAAGACTCCCATGGACAATCTGCGCTTCATCACCTTCATCGTAGAGACCCTGATGGCGGTGTATCGCCACAATGGTTTGCTCAAGGCTTCCATTGTCAGCGCCACCAATGCTCATCGCCTTGGCGCTCACGAGGCTCCTCCTGCTATCATTAGCTCGTTCCTCGGTAGCCAGTTGGCCGAAGTATTGAAGAAATTGGAAACTAGCGAAGACGGCGACATCTTCAACCTGGCCACACGCCAGAGCGTGATGCTTGACATACCTCAGATACCCGAACTATTGGTGGACAATACCGACCGCAATCGTACCTCGCCCTTTGCCTTCACAGGTAATAGATTCGAGTTCAGAGCCGTTGGTGCACAAGCCAACTGTGCCGCATCTATGATAGTGCTAAATACCGCCGTAGCGGAGCAGTTGACCGACTTCAAGCAACGTGTAGACAAGCTCATCTCTGATGGTGTGGATATGGTAAAAGCCATCCTGATAGTACTCCGCGAAGATATCAAGATATGCAAGCCAATACACTTTGATGGCAATGGATATAGCGATGAATGGAGAGAAGAGGCTGCACGCCGCGGATTGGATGTAGAAACCAGCATTCCCCTCATCCTTGACCAATACTTGAGCGAGGAAACCGTGAATATGTTTACACGCATGAACGTGCTCTCTCGCCCCGAATTGGAAGCCAGAAATGAGATTAAACTAGAGACATATACCAAGAAGGTGCAAATTGAAGCTCGCATCCTGGGCGACATTTGCTTGAACCACATTGTACCCGTGGCAACTCGCTATCAGAGCCAATTGCTAGACAATGTGTGCAAGGTATCACAAGTATTCCCTGCCGAGCAAGCCAAGACAATGAATGCTGCTAACATAGACCTCATAGAGAAGATAGCAGAGAGCACAGCTAGCATCACCCAGCACGTATACTCACTGATAGGTGCGCGCAAGGTGGCCAACCGTCTGGAAACAGAGCGCGAGAAGGCTATCGCCTATCACGACAATGTAGCTCCTCTCATCGAGGAAATGCGCACCCACGTGGACAAGCTAGAAACCATCATTGACGATGAGCTATGGCCCTTGCCCAAGTATAGAGAAATGCTCTTCATCAGATAAGCAGCTCTACAATTTATTCGCATAAACAAATAGAAAGAGAGTATGTCACCTCACATGGATGACATACTCTCTCCTTATTTATATATGTAGATTTGTTTTTAGCGAATATAAATAAATTTATTGCCGTCCGGTAATAAATTTTTATAAAATTGAATGAGTGCGTATAAAAATCACCCTTAGTTTTTAAAGGCACTCCGTTGATTTTTTTAATTTTGGACAATTTCTTTATAAAATTAAAAGCGTGCGTATAAAAATTAGTTCCGATTCTTATACGCACGCTGGTGATTTTATAATTTTTGAGTCCTTCCCGATAGCTTAAACTACCTTGCAAGGGAGAATGTTTTGGAATAGCTCTAGAGCATGCTTCTTCTTCTCTGCAGAAAGCGCTGGAGTGCCCTTAAGAGGATATTCAAGTCCTAAGGGTTCGTATTTGTATTCGCCCATTACGTGATAGGGAAGAATGTCCACACGTTCGACCACGCTATATTGAGCAACATAACGTGCTGTGGCAAGAAGATGCTCGTCATCGTCATTAATACCAGGAGTGACCACATGACGAATCCATACTGGTTTGCCTATGCTTTGCAGGTACTCCATCATCTGATGATTGTGGGTACGAGTGTGTGCCGTGAGTTTCTGATGAAGCTCATCGTCTACTGTCTTGATATCAAGCAAAACTAGGTCAGTAACTTCTAGAAGACTACGCACGGCATCGTTTAGAATTACTCCGCTTGTGTCCAATGCTGTGTGTATGCCCTCTTGCTTGCATAGACGGAAATATGCCTCTACAAAAGCTGCTTGCATTAGAGGTTCGCCACCCGTGCAAGTCACGCCACCTGTCTTGATAAAGTTGCGGTACTTCAGTGTCTCCTCCAGCAATTGCTCTGGTGTCCATTCATACTTGACAGGAGCCTTCATATCCCATGTGTCTGGATTATGACAGAAGAGACATCGCATAGGGCATCCCTGCATGAAAGCAAGGAAGCGAATGCCTGGTCCATCTACTGTGCCAAACGACTCGATTGAGTGGATTCTACCAATTATGGGTGTGGTGCTCTCTTTCATAAACGTAGGATTGTAATAATGCCCCTCACCTTATGTGTCTGAGGAGAGGGGCATTGTATTAAGAATGTATGTTCAAATACTCTTGTGTATTACAAGCTCTGGTTGATAGTACGGCTAAGTACATCGAGCTGCTGCTCACGTGTCAACTTCACGAAGTTAACAGCATAACCAGATACGCGGATGGTCAACTGAGGATACTTCTCAGGATGCTCCATAGCGTCAAGCAATAACTGGCGATCGAATACGTTAACATTCAAGTGCTGACCACCGTCAGGAGTGAAGTAACCATCCATCAAGTTAACCAAGTTCTGCTTCTGTGCCTCAGTGTCCTTACCCAAAGATGCGGGAGTGATAGCGAAGGTATAAGAGATACCGTCCTTAGAGTGATGGAAGGGCAACTTAGCTACTGAAGCCAAAGCTGCTACAGCACCCTTGATATCACGAGCATTCATGGGGTTAGCACCAGGAGCGAAAGGAACACCTGCCTTACGTCCGTCAGGAGTAGAACCAGTGTTACGACCGTATACTACATTAGAGGTAATGGTCAACAAGCTCTGAGTGGGAATAGCATCACGGTAGGTACGGTGCTGACGCAAGTACTCCATGAACTTCTCAGTAATCATAACGGCAATCTGGTCGGTCTCGACGTGGTTGTTACCGAATGGGATGTATTCACCCTCCTCGATAACGTAGTCTACTGCTAGGCCAGTCTCGTCACGAACGATACGAATCTTACAATTCTTCATCGCTGCGATAGAGTCGGTAACGATAGAGATACCTGCGATACCAGTAGCACGTGTGCGCTGAACGTCACCATCGTGTAGAGCCATCTCAAATGCCTCATAGTCGTACTTGTCATGCATGTAGTGAATAATCTTCAATGCATTTACGTAGGTCTTAGCCAACCAGCGCATCATCTGCTCGAAGCGAGGCCAGAACTCTTCGTATGTCAAGTAGTCGCTAGTAATGGGGCTGAAACGGGGACCAATCTGATGACCGCTAATCTCATCACGACCACCATTGATAGCATACAACATACACTTAGCCAAGTTAGCACGAGCACCGAAGAACTGCATCTGCTTACCAATCTTCATGGGGCTCACGCAGCATGCGATACCATAGTCGTCACCAAGCTCAGGACGCATCAAATCATCGTTCTCATACTGAAGAGCGCTGGTGTCGATACTTACCTTAGCACAGTATAGCTTCCAAGGCTCGGGCAAACGCTCTGACCAAAGGATAGTCAAGTTGGGTTCGGGAGAGGGACCCATGTTGTATAGGGTGTGAAGCAAACGGTAGTCGGTCTTAGTAACCATGCTACGGCCATCGATACCCATACCACCGATGCTAGCTGTTGCCCAAATGGGGTCACCAGAGAATAGGTCGTTGTACTCGGGAGTACGCAAGAAGCGAACGATACGCAACTTCATTACCATCTGGTCAATCATCTCCTGAGCCTCTTCCTCGGTGATTACACCGTTCTTAAGGTCGCGCTGGATGTAGATATCCAAGAAGGCAGAGATACGACCAATTGACATAGCAGCACCGTCCTGGTCCTTAACAGCACCAAGGTAACCGAAGTATGTCCACTGGATAGCCTCACGAGCATTGGTAGCGGGCTTTGTTACGTCGAAACCGTAAGAAGCACACATCTGCTCAAACTCCTTCAAAGCGTTGATTTGGTCAGTGATTTCCTCGCGGCAACGTACGATCTCCTCAGTGAACTCCTGAATATCGATACGCTTGTGGAAACGCTTCTTCTCCTCAATCAAGTTGGTAGTACCATAAAGAGCTACACGACGGTAGTCACCGATGATACGGCCACGACCATAAGCGTCGGGCAAACCAGTGATGATATGAGCATGACGAGCAGCCTTGATATCATCGTTGTAAGCAGCGAATACGCCCTCGTTATGAGTCTTGCGATACTTGGTGAAAATTGCCTTGGTAGCGGGGTCTAGCTCGTAGCCGTAAGCCTTTAGAGAAGACTCTACCATACGGATACCACCCTTGGGGAAAATACCACGCTTTAGGGGAGCATCAGTCTGCAAACCAACGATAACCTCACTATCCTTATCAATATATCCAGCGCCATAGGTGCTTACACTCTGGGGCAACTTTGTCTCTGCATCATATACACCCTTCTCGCGCTCTACCTCAAACATCTGGGTTAGAATATCCCAGAGCTTCTTTGTTTTCTCACTAGGACCAGCCAAGAAACTCTCGTCGCCATTGTATGGCTCGTAGTTGTTCTGAATGAAGTCACGAACATCAATTTCGTGCTTCCAAGCTGTTCCCTTAAAATCATTCTGTAAGTTCTGCAACTGCATATCTTCTGAATTATTTAAGTGGTTAATAACTTATTTTCGCATGCAAAGTTACAAAGAAATTGTAACAATTACAACATATCGCACGAAAACTTGAAACCTCACAATGAAGAAAAAGTCTGTTGCATCCATTGCGTGTTTTATCAAAATGTCGTACATTTGCATCGAAAAAGCAAAAATTGACACAAAAACGATACATTTATGAACAAAATTCGCGTTGCCGTAGTAGGATATGGTAATATTGGTAAGTCAGCCATCGAAGCACTAGAAACTGCCCCCGACATGGAGATAGCAGGTATTGTGCGCCGTGCAGGCAGAGAAAACTGCCCCAAGGAAATTGCCGATTACACGGTTGTAAAGGATATTAAAGAGTTAGAAAAAGTGGATGTAGCCATCCTTGCTACGCCCACTCGTTCTGTTGAAGAGTATGCACTTGAGTGCCTAAAGTTGGGCATCAACACAGTAGATAGTTTCGACATCCATAGTCAGATAGTAGCCCTCCGTCGCTCTCTTGACAAGGCAGCCAAGGAAAGTGGCGCCGTGAGCGTAATAGCAGCAGGTTGGGACCCTGGTTCAGATAGCGTGGTGCGCACTCTCATGGAAAGCCTTGCTCCCAAGGGATTGACCTATACTAATTTTGGTCCTGGTCGCTCTATGGGCCATAGTGTGTGTGTACGCTCAAAGGAAGGTGTCAAGGATGCTCTCTCTATGACCATCCCCGTAGGTGAAGGAATACATCGCCGCATGGTGTATGTGGAGCTAGAGGAAGGTGCATCTCTGGAGGAGGTGACAAAGGCTATCAAGGCTGACCCCTATTTCTCTTCGGATGAAACACACGTATTCCAGGTTGAAAGCGTAGATGCTTTAAACGATGTGGGACATGGTGTAAACCTAGTGCGCAAGGGTGTAAGTGGTCAAACCCACAACCAGTTGTTCGAGTTCAACATGAAGATTAACAACCCCGCCCTCACCTCTCAGGTACTGGTCAATGCAGCTCGCGCTACCATGCGCCAACAGCCAGGAGCTTACACCATGATTGAAATCCCCGTAATCGACTATCTAGCTGGCGATAGAGAAGAAATCATCGCTCATCTGGTATAGCTGTGCATGCAGTGTTAAGCCTGTTTCAATATGTGATTGCTTGCTAGTTTGTACTAGAAGAGAATAGTTAGTTCACCTTTTGCCGATGCAGAGGTAGAAAAATTAAAGTCGGAGGAAAACAAGACCGTTTTCCTCCGACTCGATTAATAGATTCACAATTTACTCTGTGTCATCCTTGCTGTCTCCTTCCCCACTAGCAGGTGTTTGAGATGTGTTTGTTTCTCCTTCTTGGGGCGTTTCGGGAGCATTGCTCTCACCGTCTTGCAACGGATTAGAAGTATCACTTCCTTCCTTCTTAGCCTCCGAGCGAGTAGTTCTTGACTTTAGTACAGCTTTCTCCACTCGAATCATCGCATTTAAGTGCTCGATGAACAACTTGTAGTCATCTGTTCCAAAAGTGATGGCATAGACATTCACCGAATTAGTCAGTTTGCGATAATCTTCTTCCAGAGTGGCACGACAGTTCTTCACCAGCCCGATTTGATACTCTACACGCTCGTTTCTTTGTACGTCTCTTGCAACTTTGTATTTCGCTATTGCAAGAGTCAGTCCTTCCAGCCACGTTGCTATACCTAAATCTGCTTGTACCTCAGAGCTGAGCGTGGATAGTTCGTCCATCATCGTGTCCAGAACACCATACCTGTGGTCCAGTGAACCATTACTGATATCGCTGTACTTCTTTACGATACTCATCACATTCTGAGCCTCTTTTTGTATCTTTGCGTCAGGGTGTAGGAGCATACCTTGAATCAGACGTTTCATTCCTCTGAACTGTCGGTGAACCACTTTGTTTGCCTGATTCATAGCCTCTGTTTCTTCTCGGAAGAAATCCTGCTTCAAGGCTGTTCTGTACGCTTCAACAGAACTTCTGTAAAGAGCCAATATCACGGCATCTCTCTCATTTGTTAGTGTGGCAGTCGCCAAATCCAATACTCTCTGATAATAACCGAGAGCTTCATCTCTGCGAAATGCAGAGGTTGCTAGTAAATTAATTTTACAGCTCATAATTTAATTTAATTTAATTTAGTTTTATTATTTTATCTATTATGTTTGTGGATACCATCAAGTAAACCACGAAAGACCGCTTTTGTTATCAGACGAAACATTTTTTGTCCTCGTCTATAAATAAATACTGTGAAAACTGAAAAAAGTCTATGAAAAACGGAGAAAAATTTAAAAAAAACAGTAAAAGGGACTAAAATGTGTTGTATAACACTGAGCGACACGTGTATTTTTCTTGTTCTACTCATTTTTCTAATACGTCTAATCTTTCTGAATTCATGATGGTTTATACTTTTTCACCTTCATTTCATTTGAAACGACGTTATCAAACGCTTTTTCACCTCCATTTCATTTGAATCGATGTTGTCAAACGCTTTTTCACCTTCATTTCATTTGAAACGACGTTGTCAAACACTTTTTCACCTCCATTTCATTTGAAACGATGTTGTCAAACGCTTTTTCACCTCAATTTCATTTGAAATGATGTTATCAAACGCTTTTTGGGGGTGATTATATAATAATGTATTATAGTCTTTAATTCTCTTATGTTATAGAGATTGTTGTTTTCAAAGCTTTTTTGCTTAAGGTCAATATATTTTATTTGTACTTTATGAGTGTAAGTATCTCATTTTTATACTCTTATTTTACAAGCGGATATAATTATTAATATTTTTTCAATCATATCCTGTATTTATTACAAAATCTCACTATATTTGTGCCCATGAAAATCATTAAGAATAATAACAAATAATCTAAACACGAAAATGAAAAAAAGACTACTAACAATGCTCCTGGCCCTCGTGGCCATTATGATGCCCATCGGAGCGTGGGCGCTTAACTATACACATAAAATGTGTAAGACTGGGATTACCACGCTTTACGTACCTTTTGCTTTGGAATTGCCTGAAGGTGTGCGTGCCTATATTGTCACTGGTGTCAGAATCAATGATGACGGTACTGTTAAGCTTGTTGAGAAAGAATTAGAAGGTGGTATCCCTGAGCTTACCCCTGTAATTATTCGAGGAGATAGAAGTGTAGCAAGCATTTCGTTCCCTATTGCTACGGATATGGAACTCGAACCAATTGATGACAATAATCTTCTGACGGGTACTTTAGTGCAAATGCCTTTAGACGTATCATCTGAAACAGGTAATTTTATGTTGTATTATACTGATGCCTCGTCTGAATATGGCCTAGAATTGGCTGATTGGCAAGCTCCTGTCGGAGCTGATGGGACAACGACTTATACTCTTAGTCCCAATATGGCATATCTTCAACTGCCTCCAGAGTCTTGGTCTTCTAAATTTGCAGCGATGCTCGAGGCGCTCAAAAATCCTCACCTGCAGCACACCCATGGTGGCTGCGAGATTTGTGGTCAGGTAACTGGCGTAGAGGCTGCATGGGGCGCATCGGCCGATGATTTGACTTTAGGAGGCACGCTCGATGATGCCATCAATGCTGCCGCCGCAGAGGGTAGCACCGTAGGCTATATACAGTTGCAGGAGGATGTGGAGACTGGTGTTGTCATTAATGGCGGTACTTTCACGCTCGACCTCAATGGACATACGATTGGCGCAAGCGACGAGTCTCATGGCCTCCAAATTCAAGGTGCCGACACACACGTCACGCTCAAGGGCGAGACAGAGGGAAGCATGGTATTTGCAAATAATAAAAGTTCTCCTACGGTGAATGTAATCGATGGCGCATCAGTAACCATCGAGAGCGGCACTTATAAAAACTACTATAACATTGTAGTGAATAATGAAACAGATTGTTCTGTCACAATTATTGATGGATTATTCGAATCTACAAGTTCAAATGCCATCGCAAACTGTGGTGACCTTGTCATTAAGGGTGGTACATTCACTTCTTCCGATGGTCTTTCCACTATTAGCTATTCAAATGGGGCGATAAACCTCTCTGAATATGAAAACATTACGGATATCAGTATAATTAGTTGGATAGACCCTAGCTTCACCCCCAGTGCCGCGACAATCCTGTTGCCTGAGGGCTATTGCTTCTTCGACAGCGAAGGAGACCCTGTAGGCTCTATTATGTACGCTTTGGATTATTCTATCGGTGAAGAACCTGATACTAAATACACCATCACCTTTGCAGCTAATGGCGGCGGGGACGAAATGGCTGATGGCATCAGCTATGGCAAGTATTCGTTGCCAGAATGTACATTCACTGCTCCCGAGGGTATGATGTTCAAGGCATGGCAGATAGGCGAGGATGAGTATCAGCCAGGCGAAGTTGTTATCATTGAGGACAACACCACCATTACTGCCGTGTGGGCATCACTTTTTGAAGTTAGTTTCGAAGCTAACGGAGGTAGAGGTTCTATGGATGATATTTTCACAATCGCTGATTGCACCTTGCCCGAATGTACATTCACTGCTCCCGATGGTATGATGTTCAAGGCATGGCAGATAGGCGAGGATGAGTATCAGCCAGGCGATGACGTAACCATTGAGGCCAACACCACCATTACCGCTGTATGGACCGCCTATGTGCCGCAGATTATCATCAAGATGCATGATAGTGCAGGAGATGGCTGGCACGGCGATGCCATTGTAGTGAAGAAGAATGGTAAGGAGATAGGTATAGCTACTATAGAAGATGGCGGCTCGAACGGTATTGTGCGTTATGACTATGACAACACGGCTGATTACACCTTCTACTGGAGTTGCAATCATGAGCAAGAGTTGGAAGAAAATCCAGACTATCGTTGTTATCCCAACGAATGCTCCTTCGAGATATTTATCGATGATAAAGAGGTGTTTGCTGCTAAAAGATATGAGGATGAAAATACCTCTGATTGCCAAAGCTACGAGGACGGAGAACTTATCTGCACCATAGAGCATACCGCATGCCCCCACACAAGTTTCAATAATGGCGTTTGTGCAGAATGTGATGTGACGGGAGGTTATTGTGGTGCTGAGACCAATGAAGGTGGCGCAGAGAGTGTAAGATGGGCAATTAGCGAAGATGGTTCTATACTCACCATTCTCGGAGAGGGAGCAATGGCGGATTACAAAGGTTATTCGAATAACCCATGGTGGAGAGAATATTCTCAAAAGATAACGACTATTGTGATTTGCGATGGTATAACCCGAATTGGTAATGATGCTTTTGGTGACCTTGATGGCATTACTGATATCGTTATTCCGTCAAGTGTTACTACAATAGGCTCTAATGCTTTCTGTGGCTGCGCATCACTTAAAACTGTAACACTCAACAAAGGACTCCGCGTTATCGAAGGTAATGCATTTGTTCAGTGCATGGAACTGACTACTATCACCATCCCAGATGGTGTGACAGAGATTGGTGTGAATGCATTCAACTATTGTAGTAACCTTGCAAGCATCAATATTCCTCATAGTGTAACCACAATAGGACAATCTGCATTTACTGCTAATATAAGTACTGTATACGTGAGCTGTAGCCCACAATTCGAATATACTTTTGGCGCAAATACCACTATAGTTTATGCAGAGCATGAATATGAGGATGGCTTCTGCACCGTGTGCGGAAAGATTGATGGTCGCATCCAAGATGGCGAGCATGAGTCATTCTACGTAGAAGAGATTTTTGAGAACGTCGACATCACCTACACCCGCACCCTTCCCAACCTGATGTGGAATGCGCTGTATGTGCCTTTTGAGATTCCTGTGAGCGAGTTGGAAGACAACTATGACGTGGCTTATGTAAACGATGTACACTCTTTTGATACTGATGATGATGGCGAAATTGACGACCTGCAGATGGAGATTATTAAGATTACCTCTGGTACGCTCAAAGCCAACTATCCTTACCTAATCCGTGCCAAGAATGAAGGTGCACAGAATATGGAGCTCATCCTTGACGATGCCACACTCTGCGCAACGGAAGGGAACACAGTGACCTGCTCATCAGTATTTATGCAGTTTGATGTGACTGGAACCTACGATACGATGTCACAAGATGGTGACCTAGACATCCTGGCCATCTCTACTGATGGTTCATGGAAGAAGTTAGCAGAGGGTACTGCCCTGAAGCCCTTCCGTCTCTATCTGACACTCTCTGCCCTTGATGGTTCGCCCGTGAAGGTGGAAGAAGAAGCACTCACACGCATGAGAATCGTTATACGTGGCGAAGAGGGTAACGAGACTGGTATTGACCAGATTACCACCAGCCACGATAAGCAGACCACAACGTACTTTGACCTCAGTGGCCGCCGCGTGAAGACTCCCGTCAAGGGTGGCTTGTACATCATGAATGGCAAGAAGGTGGTATATTAATGTGTTTTAATAATTAATGTAGCAATAAATAATAATAATGTTGATATGAAAGAAAAGAATCAGTATGTGTCTCCCGAAGTGGAGGTGATTAACATAGAGACAACCCAGTTGTGTACAGGTTCCTATGTAGAAATCAAACCCGGTGAATCTGCTACACCAGCAGCTAGGGATGCTGGCCAGTGGAGCGACTTCGGTTCATCAGCTTCCAAAGGTGCCAGCGTGTGGGACAACTAATAGAATTTAATCCTTAAATTTTCTATAGCAATAAGTTATAGTACATATCCCCGGTAATAAACTCTGTGTCGTAAGGTAATCCCGAAGGGGGAGCTGACACTGAGTTGAAGAACTAAGGATAGACAAATTACCAATCAGAGCAGGTGGTCAAACACAATTGACCTCCTGCTCTTTTTAGGTACGCTCAGGATGAGTATCAGTTAACGGAGTACGAATCTCGCATGATAATAACAACCATATACTGTATTATTAAAACATTTAGGATGAATATTTCCGCTATTTCCTATTTCTGTGATAATATTTTAGTACATTTGTAGTCTTCAAGTATGATTTAGTCATAAATTCAATCATCTGTTGGTCTGAACATTCATGTAATAACCTCATGTGATATAAAACCTAAAATATACATTATATGAAACGTAATCTTATTATCGTTCTATTGGGTATGCTCCCTTTTATGGGTGTGCATGCCGAAGTGGTAAATGAGTCAATCCGCTACATTACCCTATCAGGTAACGAGGTTTATGCTATCCCGGAAAAGCATATCCTCAGTGAGCAACAGTCTGGTGACGTGATGACATTGAGCCTCACGGGTGGAGAGGAATGGTCGTATAGCATCTCCAATGTAGTGTCTGTTGGAAGTAAATATGAGGGTACTATGGCCGAGTTGACATCTTTTGTTTTCACTCACGAAGACAACGACCAGGTATATGCTGATGTAGCAGCCAGCATTACGGAGGAAGACGGAACCATCTTGGTGAAGGCCGATGTTCCTGTTATTGGCAAACGCTTGCGTCCGAGTTTCGTAACGAGCGAAGGCTCTGCGTTGTATTTAGATGCTAAACGAATAGAAAGTGGTAAAGACTATTTCAGATTCACCTCTCCTGTTGTTTTTACTCTTGCCAAGGATAATCATTATATCTATGAGGTGGATGATGCTCAGAATGGAGCATTCATACCTTTTGGTCAACCATGTGAGGTGGATGTAAAGTATCTGACTGACCATGCTACAGGTGCCTACAAGATACCTACTGTATATATTACTTTTGGCGAAGATACCACAAGGTGGGACGATAGCCAGTGGATTGGTATGCAATTGCCAGACGGCACTAATACTAAGGAAGAGTGGATAGAGGGTTGTACATTCCAGTTGGATGGTGCAGGTGTGTGGCCAGACATTGATAAGGTGGAAGATTGCGAAATACGTGGACGTGGCAATAGTAGCTGGGCATGGTCTTACGTGAGCAAGAATCCCTTCCGTATCAAATTCCCCAAAAAAAACAAACAATCTCCGTTCAATCTGACGGAGGACCGTCAGTGGGTGTTCATTTCTAACAAACAAGATGGTTCGATGACCACTAATTCCATTGCACAGAAGGTTGCTGCAATGATTGATGCAGAAGCTCTATGCCACATGATTCCTGTGGATGTTTATATCAATGGACATTATCGCGGTTCGTATTGTTTCTCTGAGAAGATTGGTATTGCCGACAATAGCGTGGCTATAGACGAAGCAACGGGTTGCCTGTTGGAACTGGACGACTATTATGATGAGACTTTCAGATTCAGAGACGATACGTACGATTTGCCTGTTAATATTAAGGACCCTGATTTCTCGGAAGAGGATGATGAGCGTGTTGTTACGTATGACGACATAGTGGCTTCGGTAAATGAAATGACTTCCACATTGAAGCAAGGTGGTGACATCTCAGAGCTTGTGGATATGGAGTCGTGGGCTAAATTCTGGCTTGTGAACGATCTTGTACGCAATGTGGAGACACATCACCCCAAGAGTTGCTATCTGTTCAACGAGAATCCAGCCGAGGGCGAAAAATGGAAGTTTGGTCCTGTTTGGGACTTCGACTGGGCATTCGGTTATGAAGACTCCAAGACATATTTCATTAATGGTGCTGATGAGGACCTTTTCAGTGGAGTAATAGAGAACAATAAGGCTGGTTACCAGTTCTATAATACTCTTCGTAAGAGCAATGCTGGCCGCGAGGCTTATCTGAGAGAATGGAACAAGTTTATGGAAGAAGACCGTCTGGGAGAACTGTTGGAGTACATAGACGATTATACTGAATTCGTACAGCTAAGCATCCAGCACAATAATGATGCTGATATTTCGGAAAAGAATTATACAGATTATCAAAGTTTAGCACAACAGAGCAAGTATTGGCTTACCAACCGTGCGAACTATATCTACAATAGTATGCAGTCGGCCGACACACCAGATTCGGATGAGATAACTACAAATGCATTTATACGCAATGGTATCTGCTATCGTATACTGTCAGAGTCGGAGGTAGAGGTAACAGGTCTTACCTACAACTATTCATCAGATGACATAGTAATACCAGAGTCAGTTACGTTCAGTAACAATACGTTCTCTGTGGTTGCCATAGGTAATGCTGCATTTGTAATGTATCCTCTTTCGTCCATAACATTGCCCAATGGCCTGACTCGTATAGGTGATAAAGCTTTTCATGGATGTTCATCTATATCATCTATAACCTTTCCTGCAACAATGTCAAGCATAGGTTCTCGTGCGTTCGAAAATTGTAATATGCTTTCAGAGGTAACATCTTTGTCTGTAAAAATAGAAATTGGTAGCGAATGTTTTGCCAATATATCAGAAGATGCCTATTTGTATGTTCCTAAAGGTACAATGTCCAGATACAGAAATTATGGCTGGTTCAGTTATTTCTCATATTTGGAGGAGAAAGGTATACCAAATGATATTATTAGTGATAAATATATGAGAATTGGAACTGCGCAATCTTCAATGACTCCCAACACATGGTATTTCGTACATAATAGTCGAATGCCGAATCAAACTGCCGTTGATTTCTCTGAACCTGGTGAAGAGATAAAGGTTGTGGGAGGTTTTGTAGAAGACAATGATCCAGGAAATTATGTTTTGATGTCTGCAACATCTTTTGTATCAAAATCAAAGAGTGCACTTGCAGAAAATAAAGCAAAGAGGTGTCTTGTCCGCTTTGTGCCAGTGGATGGCAAAGACGATGCGTATAAAGTGCAGTTCGCTACCGGTAATTGGATGAAGCATCGAAGTGCTACAAGTACTCACTTTACTACTACAGAAAGTGAAGAGGAGGCTACGGAATTCAACTTCTATCTCATAGATGGTAACGAACGTGGACGCTTCGGATGGAATATCTATGATATGCAAGGTATTGTGGATAACAATGGTGCAGGAAATACGGTAGCATTATGGGATAGTGGTGAGATTACAGACAGAAGCGAGGGCAACAACGTATGGCAGATATATGATATGAAAGAGATTATGGAGGTTGCCATAGTAGATGGCTCTGTAGATACATATGTTAATAATAATGAGCAGGTTTATGATCTTCTCCGATATTATCGCACCTTGCCCAACCTAATGTGGAATGCTCTGTATGTGCCCTTTGATATTCCTGTAAGTGAGTTGGAAGAATACTACGACTTAGCTTATATTAATGATGTACACTCCTTCGATTATGACGATGATGGCGTGATTGACGATATGAAGATGGAGGTTATCAAATTCACGAGCGGTACACTCAAAGCTAATACTCCTTACCTTATTCGTGCCAAGAACGAGGCTGCTAAAGACATGTATTTATTTGTGCCTGATGCTATACTTCGTAAGACCGAGGAGAGGACTTTCACTTGTACTTCCATGTATATGCAGTTTGACGTGACTGGTTCATATAATTCTATGTCACAAGCTGATTACAGTGACATCCTGGCCATCTCTACAGATGGTTCATGGAAGAAGTTGGCGGTGGGTACAACCTTGAAGCCATTCCGTCCATATCTGACATTAACCGTAATCGAAAATTCTCCATTGAATATCACTGAAGAAGCACTCACACGCATGAGAATCGTTATACGTGGCGAAGAGGGTAACGAGACAGGTATTGACCAGATTACCACCAACCACGATAAGCAGACCACAACGTACTTCGACCTCAGTGGCCGCCGTGTGAAGACTCCCGTCAAGGGTGGCTTGTACATCGTGAATGGCAAGAAGGTGGTATATTAATGTGTTTTAATAATTAATGTAGCAATAAATAATAATAATATTGATATGAAAGAAAAGAATCAGTATGTGTCTCCCGAAGTGGAGGTGATTAACATAGAGACAACCCAGTTGTGTGCAGGTTCCAATGGTTCCTATGTAGAAATCAATCCCAATGAATCTGCTACACCAGCAGCTAGGGATGCTGGCCAGTGGAGCGACTTCGGTTCATCAGCCAGCGTGTGGGACAACTAATAGAATTTAATCCTTAAATTTTCTATAGCAATAAATTATAGTATATATCCCCAGTAATAAACTCTGTGTCGTAAGGTAATCCCGAAGGGGGAGCTGACACTGAGTTGAAGAACTAAGGATAGACAAATTACCAATCAGGGCAGGTGGTCAAACACAATTGACCACCTGCTCTTTTTAGGTAGGCTCAGGATTGTAAGTTGATAAAACCAAAATTTAGCCTACAATTATAGTAATTCGATTTTCCAGAGGTATTTTTTAGCAGTTGATACGCTGGAAAATTTTGCAAAGCTATTTTTTCAGTTGGAGAAACGTCAGAAAATTTTGCAAAGCCATTTTTTCAGTTGGAGAAATGCCGGAAAATTTTGCAAAGCCATTTTTTCTGTTGGAGAAACGTCGGAAAATTTTGCAAAGCCATTTTTTCTGTTGGAGAAATGCCAGAAAATTTTGCAAAAGCATTTTTTCAGTTGGAGAAACGTCAGAAAATTTTGCAAAGTGCATTCCCAAAGTTTGCGAAACTATTTCACGAAACTCATTCTGCTCTTGGTAGATAGGGAGATTAGATTTACGAAAAAGTCTTATTGTTGGTTCCCGAATTTAGCTTTAAGGATTTCCATGCGGGGAGCAACGTGATTGAAGAATTGCTGGTAGCCGGAGCATAGGTAGTTGAGGCCAGCTTCGCCATCTTTGGTGCGTGCAAAGCGATTGCGAGGGCATTCTCCATGACAGGCGAATTGCCATTGACATTGTTTGCATTGAGTGGGGAGGCCTGTGGTTTTCATCTTGGCAAAGGTTTGTTGCTTTTCGCTATTGAGCATGTCCAGGATGCCACGATTGAGTATGTTGCCGAGATAGTATTCGGGGAAAACGAAGTGGTCGCAACAATAGATGTCACCATTGTGCTCCATGACAGCTGCATGTCCACACCAATTGGATAGGGAGCATACGCCAGGGGTGACGCCACACCAGTTGGCTAGTGTTGCTTCAAAGGTTTGGACAAACATTTCTCCGATGTCATTGTTGTACCATTCGTCGAAGATGGTGCATAGGAAGTTGCCCCATGCTTCTGGGCTTACGCTGAAGGGTGCTACTTCGCAATTCTCATCTAATAGGTGGGCCAAATGTCTACCATCCTCGTGGCGTTGAATGCGCTCTACTACGGGAGTGAATTGTAAGTATTGGCATCCTAATTCGTCGCGAAAGAATCGATAGAAATCCAGTGGACGAGAGGCTGTTATGTCGTTGACCACGGCCATGGCATTCCATTCTACGTTGTATCTATCTAGCATGTCAATGCCTTGCATCACTTTCTCCCATGTGGGACCTCCGTTGCGTTTCATGCGATATGCGTCGTGCATATCCTTGGGGCCATCTATGCTTATGCCTACAAGCCATCCTTCGTCGTGAAGGAAGCGACACCACTCTGGGGTGAGCATGGTGCCATTGGTTTGGATGCAATTCAGTATGCTCTTTCCCTCGGCATATTGGCGTTGCCAGCGAACCACTTTTTTGTAATACTCCAGGGGACGAATCATGGGTTCTCCACCATGCCAGGTGAAGTTGACCTCGCTGACGAATTGAGATTGGATATATTCGCGGATGAATACTTCGGTCAGTCGGTCAGACATGACATGCTTCTCGCCACTCTGATATAGTTTTTGCTTCTCAAGGTAATAGCAATAGTCGCATGCCAGATTGCAATGAGCACCAGCAGGCTTGGTCATTACGTATAGTGGTCGTGCAAAGGGGTTGATGATATTGTTCATCCGAGATGTGTGTGTTTGCTAAGGATTATGGTTATGAGCTATACTTTTCATGCACAAAGTTACGAATAAGTGAGCATTATCGCTAGCAAATTTAAAACAAAAGTGGGCAATGACGAAGCATAATGTATGAAAAGATGTAAATAATTGGTTGCACTTTTCTTAATTATCATTATATTTGCGTAGCATTAGTTTTGATTTTATACACAAAAGATACATCTTTATTATGAAGAAGACCATTGTAGATTTATTTGAATCTTCGGTTAAGCAGTATCCCAACAATACATTCCTGTTGGAGAAGACTGATGGCAAGTTCCGTCCTAGTACTTATACCGATGTTCACAAGCAGGTGTACCGCCTAGGCGCAGGTTTACAAGCTATGGGTGTGGCCAAGGGAGATACCATGGCTTTGCTCAGCGAGGGTCGCAACCTATGGGTTATTGGTGAGCTAGCGATGTTCTATGCAGGTGCTATCAATGTGCCTCTTTCTATTAAGTTGGAGGAAAGCAACGACCTATACTTCCGCCTACAGCATGGCGATGTGAAATATGTAATGGTGTCTGGCACCCAGTTGAAGAAGATTCGTCAGATTCAGGACAAGCTCCCCTTGTTGGAGAAAATCATTGTCCTAGATGCTCAGGCTCAATATGAGGAGAAGGAAATATCTATTGACGAGGTATTCAAGATGGGTGACGAGTTCCTGGCTACTCACTCTATGGAGGAGTTCTTGGCCGTGGGTCAGTCTATCCAAAATGATGATTATGCTACCATCACCTATACCAGTGGTACTACCGCTGACCCCAAGGGTGTGGTGCTCACTCATCGCAACTATACCGCCAATGTGGAGCAGGCTTGCACCTTGGTAAATATTGACCAAACATGGCGCACATTGATTATCTTGCCTCTAGACCATTGCTTTGCTCACGTGGTAGGTTTCTATATCATGATGAGCAAGGGTGCTACTGCTGCTACGGTACAGGTGGGTCGCACACCCATGGAGACTCTGAAGAATATACCTCTCAATATCCGCGAGGTGCGTCCACACTTTATCCTCAGTGTGCCAGCTTTGGCTAAGACCTTCAAGAAGAATATCGAGCAAGGCATTCGTGCTAAGGGTGAGGGAGCTGTACGCTTGTTCAACTGGGGTATGAAGATTAAGCAACTATACTATGGAGATAGCAATCTAGACTTCAAGGGATGGCGTTATGCTTTGAAACCTTTGGTAAGTTTGTTCGACAAGATTTTGTTCTCCAAAGTGCGCGATAATTTTGGTGGCGAACTGAAGTTCTTCATCGGAGGTGGTGCTTTGCTCGACAAGGATTTGCAGAAATTCTACGTTGGTATTGGCATCCCCATGTACCAGGGTTATGGCCTATCGGAGGCTACTCCCGTAATCTCTAGTAATGGTCCTGAGTTGTATCGCTTCGGTTCTAGTGGTAAGTTGGTAAAGCCCATAGAACTAAAGATTTGCGATATGGATGGCAAGGAGCTCCCCGTAGGAGAGATGGGTGAAATCGTAGTTA
The DNA here is from genome assembly GCA_045613565.1 of Bacteroidaceae bacterium. GTDB lineage: Bacteria > Bacteroidota > Bacteroidia > Bacteroidales > Bacteroidaceae > Physcousia. Next base: position 58,980 of record JAZLBF010000034.1, on the reverse strand, counting down.
AGGGTGAGAATGTGATGGCCGGATATTGGAAGAACCCAGAGTCATCGGCAGAGACCGTGCGCGATGGTTATCTCTATACTGGCGACCTCGGTTATATGAGCAAGGAAGGTTTGCTCTATGTCAAGGGTCGTTTCAAGAGCTTGCTCATCTCTAGCGATGGCGAGAAGTATAGCCCCGAGGGTATTGAGGAGGCTTTTGTGGAGAAGTCAGCATTCATTGACCAAGTGATGCTCTACAACAATCAGTGTGCCACAACCACCGCCCTCATCGTACCTAACAAGGATGCTCTTCGTCGCTATCTCAAGGACAATGGTCAGAAGTTGGAGAGCGAGGAAGGCAAGAAGATGGCCCTGCTCAAGTTGGAGTCAGAGATAGCACGCTTCAAGAAGGGTGGCGAATTCCAAGGCATGTTCCCTGAGCGCTGGTTGCCTAGCTCGTTTGCCGTTTTGGCGGAACCATTTACTGAGCAGAATCAGATGATTAACTCTACCATGAAGATGGTTCGTCCCAAGATTGAAAAGGCCTACAAGGAGCGCATTGATTATATGTACACCAGCGAAGGTAAACAGACTTTGAATCAGCAGAATATGGATGCCATAGCATAAGGGGGGAGAGAGTTCTTCTTTCTCCTCCATAGAAAAGTAATCAAGGCCTAAAAGACAATAGAATATGAGTACACGAAAACTGATGACTTGCAACAATGCCATTGAGGCGCATCTAGTGCAAGGTCGCTTGGCCGAAGAGGGTATTCCCACTATCTTGGCTGGTGAGATAATGAACAATTATCCGCCTTCTAGCGGTGTCAATGTTCTTGTGGACGAGCTGGATTACCAGAAGGCTATGGATATTATTGCTACGAAATAAGGTATAACTTTTTGGGGATGTGTTGGGCTTAGTTTCAATGCATCCCTTTTTTTATCCCCCAGAAGACAATATGACCTTCAAGAAGGTGTTTGCGCTACTGATGGTGGCCTAAATACATTACCGACTTTTTGAAGGAATAAGGCTACCTCCCTACGCCTTCTCTTTCCGTGGGAGGAGATAGGTAGGTGGCAAAAGAATAGAGAGTGCGTCTTTGAACAAGATACACCCTCTAACCTTTGATTGTCGTTTGTCTATTTTACTTTACCAATACTTTCTTGCCATTTACGATGTAGTAGCCAGAGTGGATGGGTAGGGCGATGGCATCCTTGACGATGTCATTGTAGATGGTCTTGCCAGTGAGGTCTACCACGTTCAGCATGGTGGGGCTCTGAGCTTTCACTAGGAGCATGCCTGAGAAGGCTTCGATGCTGAGTGGAGCTGAAGCAGAGAGGTCTTCCACGGGAGTGCTATCTGTGCGAGTCAACTTCATGCAATCGATGTTAGGCATCCAATCGCTTTCTGAGTATAGGCGAACTATATTGTAACCCTTGTTCAATTGGATGGTGTACTCCTTGGTAGCAGACTTTGACCAACTGCCTGAGTTGAAGGTATCCTCAATGGGTTCGCCACCATTTACGCTAATCTTGGCACTTCTGTCCTCGGCAGAGAGGAAGGTTAGAGCCATGGTGTACTCACCACCTTCCGCGCTATATACCTTGCGCCATTGAAGGTCGTTCGAAGCCTTGCCACCCAAGTACTCTACCATAGCACCGCCTGAGCAATTGGTAGCCTCCTTGTAGTTAGCAGTTCCAGCAGCCTGATTGTTTTCCAATTCCTGATAGTCAGATAGCCATGCTGTTTCTGCCTCGTAAACGGTGCGCTCTAGGCGTTCCTCAGCCTCTAGAGCATAGATGCGAGTGCCATGAGGAGGTACGGTGGAGTTCATTGAGGTGGAGCGAGCCTTGAGGTCTTTGCGCTCAAAGAGGTCGCGAATCTTAACCTCGCCAGCAAGGTCTAGTGCCTCAAAGTTGATGCTAGCCATTACTGCCTTCTCCGTGGGGTTGTACACCGCTACGGCGCGCTTCTTGCCATTGGCCTCCTCTATGTCCTTGACTAGGATGTAGCAACCCTTCTGCTTGCTAACCACATAGGCCTGCTGACCGAGGGTATTCTGGTTCAAGGCAATCAGTTCCTCGTTTTGCATAAGGCTCAAGGCATTGCCCTGGATGGAAGTTAGGTCGCAACCAATCAGCAATGGAGAGCTCATGATACACCACATACCGAAGTGAGTCTTGTCTTCCTCCACGGTGAGGCCTCGTCCCACCTCCAGCATATCCATATCGTTGTAGTGTCCATAGCTAGTGTAGGCAGAGAGGTAAAGGCTCTGGTTGATGATGCTCTTGATGGACTCCCAACCGAGGTAGATATCCTCCGTGGTGCGCCAAGAGTCAGCTATCTCGCAAGCCCAAGTGCCAGGGAAAGCCCATCGGCAGATGTTCCATGTGACATCCTCGCAACCAGTAGCTTTGATGGCCTCGGCTATCTCCTTGAAGCGCTGCTCCTCGTCTAGGTCTAGGCCATCGATATTGTTACGAGCATCAGCACCGCAGTAGTCTATCTTGATGAAGTCGAAATTCAACTCGTTGAAATACAAATTGAGGTCTTCGGCATCGTGCTGATACAATCCCACGCCTATGCCAATGGTGTCCCTAGGATTTCCCCAATATGAAGCACAAGTGTTGGCACCAGCATCAGAGTAGATACCAGCCTTCAAGCCCTTGGAGTGAATATAGTCCACCAATGGACGCATACCGTTGGGGAATCGAGTGGGGTGGATGAGTAGTTTGCCATCCTTGTCTCTTCCGCCAAAGAAACCATCGTCAATGTTGATGTGGTTGTAACCCTTTTCCAGGAAGCCAAGGCTAACAATAGCATCAGCCTGCTTCTTCACTAGGTTCTCATTGATTTGGAAGCCATACGTATTCCACGAACTCCATCCCATCAGAGGGGGATTTTCAGCCACAGCACTCAGTGAGCAAATCAAACCCACCACCGCAGCAATAATAGCATTTCTCTTCATAGTATTATTTGTTTTTAGTTGCCGACAAAGTTATTTGTAGCTAGTGTGAATTACATTGTCCACATTAAAGCCAGAAGTCATCAAGATGGGGCTGGTACCACGTGTATCGCGTGGATTCCAATTGATGTTGACCACCTTGCGCTCACCTGGCAATAGATGGAAGTAATTGTCAGAATACTCTACTGGTAGAATCTGCTCTCCATCAGAACCAATCAAATTCAAGCGTACCATCAAAGCAGGAGTATCGCTCACGTTGGTAACTACGATGTCGTTAGAGTTGTCCTTAGAGTAAGATAGTTGTAGATCGGCATGCTTCATGCACCACAATTCACTATGTGACTTGCTTCCCCATAGGAAATATGTGTTGGTAGAAAGCAATTCGCCATTGAACTCAGAGATAGCCTCTAGGCGAAGCATTACAGATACCTCGGCATTTGGTGCCTTGGCTTCGAAACAATTCATGGTAGAGTCAGTCGGCAAGTGCTTAGAGATACTCTTGCTCCATACCTCCTTACCCTCTAGAGTGTACATCTTGGCAACGACCTTGACATCGTGAGCAGGCTTCATCAGGTTAACTAACTGTACCTGAGCAGTAGAAGCATTGTACTGGACATGCAAAGGCTCGCAAGCCTTCTTAATACCAAAGAGAGCAGCTGTGGGATCGAAGTAATAGTCGTAGGTTTGCCATACCATTGAAGGCCAACAAGAGTGGCTCATCCATATGATAAGACCCTGACGCTGAAGGTTAGCACTCTCGTACATAGCACGATAGCCTTCGAAGTTTTGCCACTGAGCCAAAGAGGTGTACATATCAGCTGGATGCATACCTGTAGGCACGGTGTAGTCGCCAAAGCGCTCATGAGTGAGCTGATTGAAGGTAGAACCATACTGAGCACCCTTCTGAGTAAAGTCGTGCTTACCCCAGAACTCGTTTTGTGGCCACAAATGCTCGGGAGCTAGCATACGCTTAAGACTCTCGAAATTGGGGACGTTTGGCATACCACGCTCAGAGTGTAGCTTGCCTGTCTGTATTTCAAAGTACTCCTTTGTGGGTAATGCTCTATAGGGACCATGTCCGCTAACACCATCATCGGCAGAACTGGGGAAGTAAAGGGCACCAGGTACAAGCTTGTCAACCAATTGGCTCAACTGCTTGTCTAGGCTCTCTGGGGGATAACCCTCATTACGTCCACAATAGAGAGCTATGCTAGGATAGCGACGAATACGGCGCACATAGTCGTTGGCATTGGCCATGAACATGGGCTCATTGTGAGGATTAGGTCCATCAGCAGGATTAGCCAACCAGAAGTCTTGCCATACCATGATACCATGTCGGTCGCAAGCCATATAGAATTCCTCATCGCCTGTCTGTCCCACCCAGTTGCGAATCATGGTGCAATTCATCTGCTTGTGATAATCAACGGCAATGTTGTATTCACGGCCACGATAGTTGAGGTGATTTTCAGAGAAGCCCCAGTTACCACCAAGAGGAATGAAGCGCTGACCATTAATATATAATTGTAGGCGTGACATCTCCTCGGCAAAAGTTACCTGACGAATACCTGTCTGATAGTTCATGCTAGAAGCATAACCAGAGTTGGGAGATTCATTGTCGTCAACGAAATAATAACCAGCACTATACAAATGAGGTTCGCCATAGCCATTAGGCCACCATAGCTTCATCTGCTGATTCTTCAATTGTGGATATTCATCAGGAGAGAAACTAAACTCTGTTTCAGAGTGAGGAGCAAGGAAAATATGTTTCTCGAATCGGATATCACCAATGTAGCCATGAAGTGTACCCTGAACTGGAGAAGAAAGATGATTCTTGACAAAGACGGATGGAGTCATTGTAGCCTTACCATCGGAGAGAGAAGTGTTAACAAGGGGGTCGCTGATGGTTACCTCTCTAGTGCTAGTGAGATACACATCATTCCATATACCTACCTCACGACCAGGAATTGTAGTAATCCAGTCCCATCCGATAGTAGCATGGAAGGTGGGATTGTCGCCACCAAGTACACCACCATTGAAACTGGTATTCTCACCTGTCTTGGTCTTACGAGCACCGGGGTTGGCATTCTTCTGAACATAAACGCAAAGCTCGTTTTCTTCCTTTAGATAGTCTGTAATATCAAATTGTCCACGAGTGAAAGCACCTTCAATCTTGCCTACCTGATGACCATTAAGCACAACGATAGCCTTCCAGTTGATACCATCAAAATTGAGCAAAATGCGTCTGTCTTCCTCTAACATCACAGATGGAACGCTGAAAGTACGCTTGTAGAGGAAATCACGATTGAAGAATGACTCAGAAATCATTGAAAGATTGTCGTCATAATTTGGGTCAGGCAAAGCACCAGCATTGCGATAACTAGAAAGCACGGTAGCAGGTACAGTAGCCACAATTTCAGGACCTATCTTCTTGGCATGAGGAGTGGGGTCGCTGATGGGACATAGTGTCCAATTACCACCATTAAGCATATACTTCTGACCCAACCATCCCTGCTCGGCATGAGCTACTGGTTTTACACCATTCTTACCATAAACCTCTATTTCGCTTAGGCAAGCATCTTCAGTATTAGTAACACGAACATAGCGAGCTTGAGCCTTTAGCTTGGTTACTTGCACCTTGGTATCTGCCTGTGCGGCATCGCTCACCAATACATAGGGCTTCCACTTTTTACCATCGCTGGAGATTTCGATTATACCCTTGCTACCCTCGTCCAACCAATGTAGCTTAACCTCCTCAATATCAGCAACTGCACCTAGGTCCACATAAGCCCAAGAACCCTTTTCTGCTTTCCACACACTGGTAAAACGCTGAGCAGGGAAGATGGTACGAACGGCCTTGCCTTTACGCTTAAGAGTAACCTCCTTGATTGACCAATAGAAGGCATTATTTTGCTTGAAAGTAAGTTTCAGAGAGTTGAAAGTACGCTTACCCTTAAGTTTGAAAGTTTCCTTTATCTCACGAGCCATAGCGGTGGCCTCTTCTGTTTGCTTGTTGGGGTCATTGATAACCTTTCTTCTACGAGGACGACCAGGCAAAGTGTCGCTCTTGAGAGAGAAGTTATAGGTCTTCGCACCTGCTACCTCGCAATGCATAGAGTAGTGCTCGAAAGGTTTATCCTGGTCATAAGCAACAAATCCATCCACTACTATCTCATCAGCCTCTATGTCCATATTTGACCATAGGTAAGAAAGAGTTGCCTCAGCACCCTCCACGGGGATTCTAGACCATTCACTATCGTTGATGGTAAGTTTACGCTCATTGTGAGGCAAAGGCTTACCATTGGTAAATACCTGTAAGAAAGCTGGTTGATTGGTAGCTACCACACCATCTGTGATAAGCTGAGCAGTAAGGTTTAAATCATGCGCACCCGACTGATATACAGCACGATGAAGAGCAAGATTGCGATACTCGGCATCCTTCTCTATTTTAGGACCGAAATACTCACTAGGATTACCTGGGTATATACCTATACCACGACTTTGTTGTGCATTAGCTTCGACCGATGTACTAGTCATAACACCCAATAGTGCTACGCCACTAACCATACTGGTCATAAGCTTTGAAAGAAAATTTTTCTTCATGATATTATATATTATTGTTTATTTTTTTCAATCCTTTATCTCTACTAAGGCTCAGTAATAGCTATGCATACTTGATCCTGAAAACTACGTCCCATACTACCACGCTCAACTCCTTGATTGATAATAGAGAATGATAATACATGACCATTACCTCCATTGGCATATCCACTCAGAGATGAGACACCAGTTACGGTACCTGTCTTTGCAAAGATATTATTATATGCCTTAGTACCCTGAAAACGATTTTTCAAAGTGCCATCTACACCACCAACAGGAAGCGAAGGTATGAGATGAGCACGAATGTCTTCCTGAGTCCAAGCATAGACGAGCAATGCATTGAGCATCTGAGGAGTAATATAGTTGTACAAAGAAAGTCCACTACCATCAGCTATCCTATATCCACTAGCTTGTGGAATACCTGCACGCTGGAAGACTTGCTCAATATTGGAAACAACTGATTTTATATTACCAAATTTGCCTCCGCCGAAGCTAGATAATTGCCAAAAAAGACTTTCAGCCATACGATTGTCGCTATCCTTCATCATGATTTGCAACACCTCGTTCATATGCCATCTGCGCTTGTCACGATAAGGCATCTGCGATGTAATATTATCATCCCAGCACCATCCCTCGCCAGCCTCATCAATACGAGGAACATAACTGTATTCTCCTCCCAATAAATCTAGAGCTGCCACGGCCGTCACTATCTTCTGACAAGAAGCTGGACGCATACGCTGATTACCATTGACAATGAAGAGAAATTTACCATCTGTGATATCGTAAACTACTAGGCCTAGTTGACTATTGTTGAAGAGAGGTTGATTGCACAATTCCAATAGTCGTGCCTGCAATCTTCCCTCCCATGTATTATCAGGATATTGATGTGAGGAATTGAAATTTCTATTTCCATTGTGCAACATATTGAGAAGCATCAAATCGTAGTCGGAAATTTTATTTTTAACTTCCTTCTCCACGTACACCGTTCTTATCTCAGGTTCTGAGACAATGACGGTTTTCTTAGTGCTACATGCTACTATGGATAACAAGATAAGTATGTAAAAAATGCTTTTCTTCATAATTTTTATCTATCAAAATGCCTTTTTATAAATGTATACAGGCACAAAAGTATATATTTTTTTTCTATACATACACCATAAATGCCAAACTTAAGTGCATAGAAAGTCAATTAAATCTAAAATACCAACCACCTTCTTGCATGTATAAAGTTATTTTTATAACTTTGTGCAAATTAATCTTATACCGAATTCTGCCCACATCAAAGAAAAATACTGAGGACACTGGATTCAAAAACCAAAAAAAGAAAAGGAAAATGATTAAGAAATTTGATTTTCTCATTATCGGTAGTGGTGTAGCAGGCATGAGCTACGCACTAAAGGTGAGCCAAAACAGTAACTATAGTGTGGCTCTTGTGTGCAAAACTACATTGGAAGAATCTAATACTTCGAAAGCTCAAGGTGGTATTGCATCTGTTACTGATTTGAATGTGGATAATTTTGAAAAGCATATTCAAGATACAATGATAGCAGGTGACTATATTTCTGACCCTGCATCAGTAGAACAAGTAGTAAAAGGTGGCCCTGATGGCATCAAAGACTTGGTGAAATGGGGTGTAAACTTTGATAAAAAAGAGAATGGAGAATACGACCTTCATAAGGAAGGTGGACACTCTGAATTCAGAATCCTACATCATGCCGATGACACTGGCTTCGAAATACAACGAGGATTGATAGAAGCAGTGAAGAAACAACCAAATATCAGCGTTTTTGAAAATCATTTTGCCGTTGAAATTATCACTCAGCACCATCTAGGCATCAGAGTGACTAGACGTACTCCTGATATAGAGTGCTTTGGTGCATACGTGCTAAATCCAGATACCAACAAGATTGATACATACCTATCCAAGGTTACAATCATTGCCACAGGTGGTACAGGTGCAATATATTCTTCTACCACTAACCCCAACATTGCAACTGGCGATGGTATAGCTATGGTGTATCGTGCAAAGGGTAAGGTACAAGACATGGAGTTTGTACAATTCCACCCAACAGCTCTTTATAATCCAAAGGAAAATCATCCTGCCTACCTTATCACTGAGGCGATGCGTGGATATGGTGGTATATTGAGATTACCCAATGGTAATGAATTCATGCACAAATATGACGAACGCCTGAGCTTGGCTCCACGTGATATTGTAGCTAGAGCCATAGACAATGAGATGAAGATTCATGGCCTCGAGCATGTATGTCTTGACGTTACTCACAAAGACCCTGAACTTACCAAGAAGCACTTCCCAAATATATATGCCAAGTGTCTATCCATGGGAATTGATATAACTAAGGAGTATATTCCTGTTTCGCCATGTGCTCACTATATGTGTGGTGGTATCAAGGTTGACTTGGACGGACAGAGTAGTATCCGCAGACTTTATGCCTTGGGAGAATGCTCTTGCACTGGTTTGCATGGTGGTAATCGTTTGGCTAGCAACTCTCTGATAGAGGCTGTTGTGTATGCCGATGCAGCTGCTCGCCACTCAATGGAAGTAGTAGATAAATATACTTTCAATGAAAGAGTACCTGAATGGGATGATGAAGGTACATTGACAAATGAAGAAAATGTACTTATCGCTCAAGACGTGAAGGAAGTTAATCAGATTATGTCTACCTATGTAGGTATTGTGCGAAGCGACCTAAGATTGCATCGTGCATGGGAAAGATTGGATCTACTTTACGAGGAGACAGAGCACCTGTTCAAGAGAGTGAAACCTACAAGAGATATATGCGAATTGAGAAACATGATTAATGTTGGTTATCTCATCACCCGTCACGCACTAGAAAGAAAAGAAAGCCGAGGATTGCACTATACTATAGACTATCCAAAGCATGCCTACGATAAATGAAGAAAAGCATATTTGGAATACTATTACAATTAGAATCACTTTTCCTGGTTCTTACCTCATTGGTCAGCCTTATTTTTAAGGAAAAAGACTGGTGGGTATTCCTGTCATGTGCCATATTAAGTTTTACTATAGGCGCTACAAACATAGCTATAAAAAAATGGCAAGATAAAAGGAATAGTAATAATTACAAGTACTTCTCCAGAGCTGATAGCTTTATGGTGGTGGCACTCACCTGGGTATTGTTTTCTATCATTGGTATGATACCATTCATAAAGATAGCTGGCATGGGAGTGACAGATGCTTTCTTTGAAACTATGTCAGGATTTACTACTACTGGATCTTCAGTTATCAATGACATAGATTCTCTTAGCTATGGATTAAAGTTTTGGCGCTCTATTACTCAGTGGATGGGTGGCTTGGGTATAGTGGTATTTACATTTGCCTTAGTGCCAACTGGTGAAATGCGCAACAATAATATTTTCTCAGCCGAAGCTACTGGTATCACACTAGATAAGTTTAGTCCTAAAATAGGTTCTACGGCCAGAAGATTGCTTATGATATATGCAATACTCACTATAGTATGTGCCATTTGCTATTACCTAGGGCCAATGAATTTGTTTGATGCCATCTGTCATTCATTCACTACCATTGCTACTGGTGGATTTTCTACACATACGGCAAGCATAGCATATTACAACTCTAAATACATTGAATATGTTTGCTCTTTATTTATGATTCTTTCTAGTCTCAACTTTGGCATGTTTTATTATGCTTTCATAAAGAGATGGGATATCATTAAGAGTAATGAGGAACTGAATGTATTCCTGAAGATTGTGGCATTTGCAGTAGTAATCTTTATGCTACTATTTAATTTCTATCCTTCCGTCAATAATGAAAATCTATCATTGCCAGTAGGTATTGAAGAACAATTCAGAACTTCGCTATTCCATGTGGCAACTATTATTAGTAGTTCAGGCTTTGCGGCCACTAAATTTGACTACATAGCATGGGGAGACGTATTCCTTATGCCTACATTATTGATGATGATAATAGGTTCGTGTGCTGGTAGTACCGCTGGTGGTATAAAGGTGGTAAGATTTATAGTAGCAATGAAAGCTATTAGAAATGAATTCTTCAAACAACTTCATCCAAGAGCCGTATTGAGCGTTAGCCTTGGTGGAAGAGTGATGAATGATGAGAGAGTTAAACGTACTCTTAGCTTCATAATAATATACATGGCACTGGTTATGATTGGAATTACCATTACCTCTTACTTTGGAATGGATTCCATGACCGGATTTGGAAGTACGGTAAGTGCTTTGAGCAATATTGGACCGGGAGCAGGCTTGACAGGTCCCGCAAATAACTTTTCGGACATAAATCCCGTTGCCAAATGGTTGCTAAGCTTCTACATGCTTGTGGGACGTTTGGAGATTTATACAGTACTATTCCTATTTATGCCTAGCTTTTACAAAAAATAAACTTATGACTATTACATATCCTTCACCTATATTTGGCCCTATCAAAAGCAGAAGACTTGGCATCTCACTAGGCATTAACCTCATGCCTAGTGACGGTAAATGGTGCTCTTTTGATTGCCTGTATTGTGAATGTGGACTTAATAAGGATAAGAAAACAAAACAACCTCTCCCATCCGTAGAGGAAGTAAAAGAAAAATTGGAAGTTAAGCTAAAGGAAATGAGTGAAAATGGAGAAGAGTTAAATGTACTTACCTTCTCAGGAAATGGCGAACCTACCATGCATCCAAACTTCCTTGAAATAGTAGAAAATGTAATATTACTCAGAAATAAATACTATCCAGAAGCAAAAGTTTCTGTATTATCTAATAGCACACAAATACACAGAAAGGATGTATTTGATGCACTAATGAAGGTGGATAATGCTCTAATGAAACTTGATACCGTTTCACCTGAATATATTAAAATAGTTGACCAACCAAGTGGAAACTACAACATAGAAAATATTATAAGTTGCCTTGAAAAGATGAAAGGACATGCTATAATACAAACTATGTTTATGAAAGGTAGCATCAAAGATAATAATGGCCAAGAAATATCAGTAGACAATTGCAAAGACGAATACATTACACCTTATATAAATGCTCTAAAAAGAATTTCTCCAAGACAAGTAATGATATACACTCTTGATAGAGAATGGCCAACAGAAGGACTCATAAAAGCAAGTAAAGAAACCATGGATAGTATTGCAGAGAAAATACGCAATGCTGGATTTAATACAAGTGTTAGTTATTAAAAATATGAAGTATAGATATATCATATTATTCCTACTAATAGCTATGTTTTGTTCATCATCGTATGGACAAGACGTGGCTAACAATGAAGTAGATTTAAATGGTATATTCCAAACAGATACTTTGCCTACTACATATAAATTAAAGCTACAAAGATATATATACAAGGAAAAATACATACTCGATGGCGATACTATGAATCAGTACTTATTACCAGAAGTACCCATATATCTACCAATTAAATTCAAAAACAAAAAGCAAAGAGAAAAATACAATAGACTTGTATATAATATAAAGGTAGTATTACCATTGGCACAAATGGCTAATGATATGATAAAGGAAACATACGAAACACTCCTTATTCTACCTGATGAAAAAAGCAAGCAAGAACATATAAAAAATGTAGAGAAGGAAATACTTCGTCAGTACACTCCTATGATGAAGAAACTTACATACTCGCAAGGAAAACTCCTTATCAAATTAATAGATAGAGAATGTAACCAAACATCATATGAGATAGTAAAAGCCTTCCTCGGACCTGCAAGAGCAGCATTTTATCAAGCATTTGCTTGGATGTTCAGAGCCTCGTTAAAGAAAGAATATGACCCTGAGAACGACGATAAACTAATAGAAAGAATAGTAGTGCAAATAGAAGCAGGACTTCTATAAAAATACAAAACAAAAGTTTACACATATTATATATAATGAGAAAACTTAAAGTAACAGAAATGGGACGTATAACCCCAAAGGAATTTCAACAAGCAGATAAAAATCCTTTGGTAGTAGTACTTGACCATGTTCGTAGCCTTTACAACGTAGGTAGTGTATTCAGAACTGCCGACGCCATGAGATTAGCAGGTATATGCCTATGTGGTATTACTGCTACACCTCCTAATGTGGAAATACACAAAACTGCTCTTGGTGCCGAGGAAACAGTAGAATGGAAATATTTCGAAAAAACAGAAGATGCCATTAGCTGGTTAAGAGAAGAAGGATATACAATCATGGCGGTAGAGCAATGTGAAGGAAGTACCATGCTTAATAACTTCATCCCTGATAGAGAAAAAAAATATGCAGTAGTCATGGGAAACGAAGTAAAAGGAGTACAACAAAGTGTGGTGGATATGTGTGATGGATGCTTAGAGATACCTCAGTTTGGCACCAAACATAGTATGAATGTATCCGTCACCGCTGGTATGATAATATGGGATTTCATGGTAAAAAGTTATCTACATTTGTGTTGATAACTCATATCATAAGTAAGACAAAACTCCCTTCATAATGATTATAAAATAAGCTATTTAGAGTTATAAACAATATCAAAATAACAATTAACACACTTATATATCACATAATCTACATACACTAAAAATTACTTAAAATAGCATATATCAAAGCATTAAAGTTGAAGCTAGATAAGGTTATCTACATTATCAACACAATATAATTATTATCATATATTTTAAATAGAATAAAAAACAATAATAATAATGAACATTAAGGAAGAAATCAAAAGGATGTGCCGTGAGAAGAATGCAGTTATCATGGCTCACTATTACACTGATGGCGAAATACAGGATATAGCAGATTTCGTAGGTGATTCTTTGGCTCTTGCTCAGAAGGCAGCTACTACTGATGCTGATATTATAGTAATGTGCGGTGTTCACTTTATGGGTGAGACAAGCAAGATACTTTGTCCTAACAAGAAAGTACTTGTACCTGATTTGGAGGCTACATGTTCTTTGGCTGAAAGTTGTCCTGCTGATAAATTTGCTGAATTTGTAGTACAGCATCCTGGCCATACAGTAATAAGTTATGTAAACACTACTGCTGCTACCAAGGCGGTTACTGATATAGTAGTAACTAGTAGCAATGCTCGTCAGATAGTAGAGAGTTTGCCACAGGATACTCCTATTATATTTGGACCTGATCGTAATTTGGGTGGATATATTAATAGTATTACTGGTAGAAATATGCTTTTGTGGGATGGCGCTTGTCATGTACACGAGAAATTCTCAGTAGAGAAAATTATTGAACTTAAGCAACAGTATCCAGATGCCAAGGTATTGGTGCATCCTGAGTGTAAGGGTGCTGTAGTAAAGCTAGCTGATAAGGTAGGTTCTACTGCTGCTCTTTTGAAGTATTCAATAGCAGATTCAGCCAACGAATTTATTGTAGCTACAGAGAGTGGTATATTGCATGAGATGCAAAAGGCTTGTCCAGAGAAGAAATTCATTCCTGCACCTCCTAGCGATAGCACATGTGCGTGCAATGAGTGTTCGTATATGAAGTTGGTAACTATGCAGAAATTGTATGATTGTCTTTTGAACGAGGCACCAGAAATACATGTTGATGCAGAAGTAGCAGAAAAGGCTATTCGTCCAATAAACCGTATGTTGGAGATATCTGAACAATTAGGTTTATAAGTAAGGCATATATATATAAATAGGTAATAATAGAAAAGTAAAAATATAATATAAGAAAATGAAAGCAGGTATTGTAGGACTTCCAAACGTAGGTAAATCAACATTGTTTAACTGTTTGTCTAGTGCAAAGGCACAGGCGGCTAATTTCCCTTTTTGTACTATTGATGCACAATTAGGTCAGGTAAGTGTACCTGATGAGAGATTGACACGTTTGGCAGAGATTGTTAAACCTGGTCGTATAGTTCCAGCTGTATGTGATATTGTAGATATTGCAGGTTTGGTAAAAGGTGCTAGTAAGGGTGAAGGTTTAGGTAATCAGTTTTTGGCTAATATTCGCGAGTGTGATGCTATCATACATGTATTGCGTTGCTTTGATGACTCAGGTATTGTACACGTAGATGGTAGTGTAGATCCTGTTCGTGATAAGGAAATCATTGACATGGAACTTCAGCTAAAGGACCTTGAAACTCTTGAAAACAGAGCTAAGCGTGTGGAGAAAGCAGCAAGAGTTGGTGGTGACAAGGCTGCTAAGATAGAGATGGATGTTATTGACACTTATCGTAAGGTTCTTCTTGAAGGTAAGAGCGCACGTACCGTTACATTCGATACAGAGGATGAGATGGCAGCTGCTAAGTCTCTTTTCTTGCTTACTGCTAAGCCTGTTTTATATGTATGTAATGTGGATGACAAGAGTGCATCTACTGGTAATGAGCATACAGCACGTGTAGCTGAAGCTATCAAGGATGAAGATGCAGAGATGCTTATCATTAGTGCTCAGACAGAGGCAGACATTGCAGAGCTAGAAACATATGAAGAAAAGCAGATGTTCCTAGAGGATATGGGTTTGCAAGAGAGTGGATGTAATCGTCTTATCAAAGCTATTTATAGTTTGCTCACTCTTCAGACATTCATCACCGCAGGTGAGATGGAGGTAAAAGCATGGACATTCCGCAAGGGTTGGAAGGCTCCTCAGTGTGCAGGTGTTATTCATACTGACTTTGAAAAAGGATTTATTCGTGCTGAGGTAATTAAGTATGACGACTACATTCATTATGGTAGCGAGGCAGCAGTGCGCGAAGCTGGTAAGATGGGTGTAGAAGGTAAGGAATATGTAGTGCAGGATGGTGATATAATGCACTTCCGCTTTAATGTATAATATATGAGTATACTTTCATTCATACATTGGAATCCTGATATTGTAGCATTCAGTATTGGTTCAATATCCATTCGTTGGTACTCTTTATTATGGTGCATAGGACTTTTTTCTGTGTACCAGTTGATGCATTATTTATATAAGGAGCAGAAGATAGCCGAGGAAAAGTTTGAACCAATGTTTATCTATTGCTTTTTAGGTATATTAATTGGTGCAAGACTTGGACATTGCCTTTTCTATGAGCCAGCTTATTTTCTAACTCATCCTATTGAGATGTTTTTACCCATTCGTCAATTTGCTGATGGCAGTTGGCATTTCACTGGATATGAAGGTTTGGCTTCTCATGGAGGTACTATAGGATTGATACTAGCTGTTGTCCTATATTCTAAGAAGACAAATCTCAACTTCATGCACGTGATAGACAATGTTTCTATTGTTACTCCTATTTGTGCATGTGCTATTCGTTTGGGTAATCTTATGAATTCAGAGATAATAGGAAGTCCTACTGATGTACCCTGGGCATTTATCTTTGAGCGTGTGGATATGCTACCACGTCATCCAGGTCAATTGTACGAAGCTATATGTTATTTCATATTCTTCTTCATAGGATGGGGTATCTACCGCAAGTCTTTAAAGCAGAGTGCCACTGATTATTCAACTAAGAAACCTTTGTTTGATATTCGAGTTGGTAGTGGTTTTTACTTTGGCCTTGCTATATTCCTGATTTTCTTATCTAGAATATTTATAGAGTTTACTAAGGAGAACCAAGTAGAATTTGAATCTTCTATGATATTGAATATGGGTCAATTGCTCAGTATTCCATTTGTATTGCTTGGCATCTATTGTATGTTTGGTGGCAAGTATTGCAAGAAGATAAGTGAATTTAAATAGAATTTAATAACCTTTAAATCTAATACTATGATTAATAAATTGAAAAAAGAGGGTATATTTATTGCCTTTATGGCATTGTTTGCTTCGATAGGAGTTAATGCACAAACGGTAGGTAGTGTATATCGCATAGTATCATCAAATACAGGCAAAGCAGTTACTAATAATGGTAATGTAAATGCAGATGCTCAAGTGGTGATGGGTGAGCATAAAGCTGATGATAAGAATCAGATGTGGGCACTCATTAGTGATGGTAGTGAAGGTAATTATGGCCTTTACAACATTGGTTCTCGAAAGAGTATTGATATGGCACTAGAGAGTGGTAATCCTGGTCGTTTGCTTCAATGGAAACCAAATCTCAACAATCAGAATCAGGTTTTCAATATCCATTCTCCTGGTATAGCAGGTTCAGCTATCCAATTGTTGTGCTCTGCAAAGCCTAATTTAGCAGTTACTGAGTATAGTAATGGTGATCTTTGGATGAAGGATGACCTTACTAATACAAGTACTTACTTTGAACTTCAGGAGGTGGTAAGTGCTGAGGAAAATACAATTCCTCTTCCATATCAGACATATTTGATTCAAAGTGTGAATACTCAGTATGTTTTGTCCAATGGTGGAAGCAATGAGAATAATGCTTTGATTATTGCTGAGCAACCCAAGGATGGTACTTATGGTCAGATGTGGAAGCTCAGCATTCCTATGTACCAGAGTGGTGGTACTACATGGTATCAGTTGTATAATTCTAGTTGTGGTAAGTGTATTGATGCTGCTCTTGACAATAAGAGAGTTTTGCTTCAATGGACACAAGACACCAATGAGAGAAACCCCAACTGGAACCAAATGTTTGACATCCTTGAGGTAGAAGGTATGGAGGATGTTTATCAGCTAAAGGTAGGTCAAGGTACATCTAATTATTATGTTGCTATAAATTCTAGTAACGAGGTATATATTAGTGCTGACCAATCAAGTTCTGATACATACTTTAGCTTCAAGATGGTAAAGAACGAAAACCTTCCTCAAGGTCTCCCATGGCAAGATGAGAAGGTATTCGAGCAAAACAAGGAAGAGGGTCATGCCACGTATATTCCTTATCAATCTACAGAGTCAATGCGTGCAGATGCTCGTTATGAAAAGGCTTGGCTTGATCCCACAAAGAGTACTCGTTGGATGAGTCTTAATGGTACTTGGAAGTTGATATGGAATGTTCTTGATGAGAATAACACTATGCCAGAGGAAGAATTCTTTGGAGATGATGTAGATGCTTCTTCATGGGATGATATCAAGGTACCTGGATGTTTGGAAATGCAAGGCTATGGCAAACCATATTATATTAATGTGGATTATGCTTTTGCTGACAATCCTCCATATATTAGCATGCGTAATGGCATGGACAATAGCGTTGGTAGTTATCGTAGAGACTTTGATTTACCCGAGGGTTGGGACAATCAGCGCACTCTTCTTCATTTTGATGGTATATACTCAGCTGCTTACGTTTGGGTAAATGGTCAATACGTTGGTTATACTGAGGGTGGCAATATGGATGCAGAATTTGATGTGAGCAAGTATGTACGCACTGGTAAGAACAATGTTTCTGTACGAGTAATTCGTTGGACAGATGGTTCTTATCTTGAAGGACAGGACATGTGGCACATGAGTGGTATTCATCGTGATGTATATCTAGTGTCTGTTCCCAAGGTATTCGTTAGAGACCATTATATCAAGAGCAATCTTAGTAGTGATGCCACCTCTGGTAGTGTGAGTGTGCAATTGGCTTTGGACAATAGAGATAGCATCAGCACTAGCAAAAATTATGAGGTAAAGCTAATAGCTCCCGATGGCAATGTAATGCAGACATTGAGTGCAAATGTTGATTTCCAATCTACAGAGAGTAAAAAGGATTTAACTCTTGTATTTGATAATTTGAGTGATCTACAACCTTGGACAAGCGACTCTCCCACCCTATACACCGTTGAGGTAGTTCAGAAGGATGCTGATGGTAATGAGGAGAGCGTGCATGCTACCAAGTATGGCTTCTGTTTGGCTACTATCAAGAATCAGCGTTTCCTAGTCAATGGCAAGCGTGTGATGATGAAGGGTGTAAACACTCAGGATACTCATCCCTTGACAGGTCGTACTATTGATGAAGAAACCATGTGGAACGACCTAGTATTGATGAAGCAAGCCAATGTAAATATGGTTCGCTCTAGTCATTATCCACGTACTCCTAAGATGAATGCTATGATGGATTACATAGGTATGTATCACATGGATGAGGCTGATGTAGAGTTCCATAAGAATTGGACAGATGGTGGTCGTATCCATACGGCTGCTTCATGGCGTGCTCCTATCGTTGACAGAGTAGAGCGCATGGTGCTTCGTGATAGAAACTATCCCAGTATTGTGTCATGGAGTTTGGGTAATGAGAGTAATGGTGGTATTAACTTTAACTATGCCTACGATGCAGCACGTGCTCTAGATCCTCGTCCTATTCATTACGAGGGTGCTACCCGTGCAATGACATCTCCAACTGATATTCATAGTGTGATGTACAATTCTGTTCCTCAGGTACAAAACGAGGTTGACCGTGTGGGTAAGCCCTATTTCATGTGCGAGTATGCTCATGCTATGGGTCATTCCGTAGGTAATCTCAAGGAGTATTGGGAGGTAATGGAAAGTAGTAGTAATGGTATGGGTGGTTGTATTTGGGACTGGGTTGACCAGGCTATAGTAGATCCCCAGGATATAAAGAATGGTCAGTTGGAGGTAAATGGCTTCAACAAGTATCGCAATGGTAATGACTATCCCGAAGCTCCACATCAGGGTAACTTCTGTAATAATGGTATTCTAACGGCTGATCGTCAACTTACAGGTAAGTACGTAGAGGTTCGTCGCATCTATCAGCATATCAAGTTTGGAGAGCTCAACAAGCAAACTCAAACCGTCAAAATTTCAAATAAGTATGAGAGTATCAACCTAGAGGGTATGACCCTAGAGTGGAAGCTCCTTCATGATGGTAATGTAGTGGAGACAGGTACTATCGTACTTCCTTCTATTGCCTCTTTGAAGAGCCAGGAGATTACTATCCCCTACAATGCTACTTCAGATAAGGGAGAGTACCTACTCAACCTCTCTGTGTGCCTTGCCAACGAGACAATATGGGCACCTGCTGGTTATGCTATAGCTTCTACCCAGTATGCTATCACAGAGCGCAATCCTATTGCTCAGGCTAATCTCTATGATGGTGCTCCTTTGAACCTCACTAAGAGTGGTTCTACATATTACATTGAGGGAAGCAACATGAGCATGAAGGTAAATACCTCTAATGGTATTACCTATTGGAATATGGGTGGTGTGGATGTAATTCCAGCTAACACCAATGGTAAGTCGGCACCTGCCTATAGCAATTATCGTTGGATAGAAAATGATGCTCCCTATGGTACTGACCCATATTATAGCTCTAGCAATGGTGTGACAAGCAGAAAGTACACCGTCAAGTTGGCAAACGATAGCTCTACCGTTACTATCACAGAGACAGGTACTGGAAGCCTTTGTAACTACAAGTTCGTCTACACTATCAATCCTGATTGTACCGTAGATCTGAAGGCTACATACACTCCCACTGGTACTAATCTGCGTCGTATAGGTATGCTTATGGAGTTTAACCCAGAGCTTTCTATGACCAAGTACTATGCTCGTGGACCTATGGACAATACCATCGACCGTAAGCAGGGTTCAGACCTTGGTATCTATGACTTGCCTGTTAGTGCCTTCCATGTGGATTATGTACGTCCTCAAACCTCTGGTGACCGTCAAGACCTCCGTTGGATAGTGCTTCACAACGAGGCCGGTGAGGGTATCAGCGTGGAGACAGAGGGTCAGGTAAATCTTACTATTGACAATTATACCGACGAGCACAAGCACGGCTATCTACATCAGTGGAATATGGATACCTCAGAGAGTATTTTTGCCAACTTTGACTATGCTCAGCTAGGTATAGGTAATGCTTCTTGTGGTGCAGGTGTATTGGAAAAATACAAGTTGCCTACCAGTGGTTCTTATTCTTACAAGTTGCGCTTTGCTTATGTCAAGGATGTGCACACCGCTATTGAGGATATTCCTCTGGATGAACCCACCGATGGCTTTGCACCTATATACAATGTACGTGGACAAATCGTAGGTAATACTTCATACACCAAGTCTTTACCCAAGGGTATATACATCAGTGGTGGCAAGAAATTTATCGTGAGATAAACCAGATACAACCGTTATCACACGCGACATCCGAAGAAGAGGTGGTGTCGTGTGTGATGATAGTCAATTCAAAAGGACTAAACCAAATAAAATACATAATGAAAAAGCAATTTTTATCCCTTCTTGCGTGCCTATCAATAGGTATGTCGGCTCAGGCTCAATCTGAGGCTCCCTTGTGGATGCGTGGTGGTGCTATCTCTCCCGATGGCAACAATATTGCCTTCTCTTACATGGGTAATATCTATGTGGTTTCATCCAAGGGTGGAGAGGCAAAGCAGCTCACTACCAACGAGAGCTATGATGCCAATCCCCATTGGAGCCCAGATGGCACTCAGTTGGCCTTTGCTAGCAATCGTGAGGGTTCTATGGACGTATTTACCATGTCTGCTCAGGGAGGCTTGGCTAAGCGTATTACTACCCACTCTCTCAACGAGTATCCTGCTGGTTGGCTCAATGCTGATACTTTGCTCATCCGCCGTGCAGGTAATCCCACTGTAGACGAACTAACCTTCCCCAGCTCTACATTTACTCGTCTCTACAAGGTAGGCAAGGATGGTGGTCGTCAGACACTATTCTCGGCCATTTCTATGGACCATGTGAGCATTGCACCTGATGGACGTATCCTATATAATAATGTGAAGGGATATGAAGACACATGGCGCAAGCATCAAACCAGTAGCATAGCGCGTGACATATATATGAAGGATGGCAATGCCTACAAGCGCATGACCACCTTTGCCGGTGAGGACCGCAATCCCATCTGGATGCCTTCTGGAAAGGGTTATTACTATCTTAGTGAGCAGGATGGCACTTTCAACGTTTACGAAGCCTATTTTTCAGGCGAGAACAAGCAACTGACTAGTTTCAAGGGCAATCCCGTTCGCTATTTGAGCATGTCAAACGGTGGAACTCTCTCTTTTGCCTACGATGGCGAAATCTACACCTTGGTACCTGGCAATGAGCCTGTGCGCGTAGACATTAAGATTAGCACTGATATTGACCCCAACAAGGTGGTGCGCACACTTGTATCACGTGGTGCAACCAATGTTGCCGTATCTCCTAAGGGAAAGGATGTTGCCTTCATCTTGAATGGCGATGTATATGTCACTACAATGGATTTCTCTACTACCAAGCAAATCACTCAGACACCCGAGCGTGAGCGCCGTATCGACTTCCGTGCTGATGGTCGTGCTGTGCTTTATGATAGTGAGCGTGGTGGCATCTGGAGCATCTATGAGACAGAGATGACTAACGATAAGGAGCAGGTGATGACTTATTGCACCGAGCTTCGTGAGCGTCGTCTAACTGATGGCATTACCACTAGTTTCCAACCTCAGTATAGCCCTGATGGCAAGAAGGTGGCTTTCTTGCAGAATAGAGATGCTATCTGTGTAATGGACCTCAAGTCGGGTAAGATTCGCACCGTAAGAGATGGCAAGTATGCTTATTCTTATTCTGATGGCGACCAGTACTTTGCCTGGAGCCCTGATAGCAAGTGGCTTCTTTCCAATTATCAGGGCAATGGCGGATGGAACAACGAGGATGTAGCTCTGCTAGATGCTGAGGGTAAGAAGGAGCCCGTCAACCTTACTCAGAGTGGTTATTCAGATCGTAGTGCACGTTGGGTCATGGGTGGTAAGGCCATGATTTTCGCTAGTGACAGAGCTGGTTATCGTAGCCATGGTAGCTGGGGTGCTGAGAGCGATGTATATATCACATTCTTCGATGATGAGGCATATAATAAGTTCCGCCTAAACAAGGAAGACAGAGCTCTTTTAGAAGAGGCAGAGAAGGACAAGAAGTCAGAAAAGAAGGACTCTGCCGATAAGGACAAGAAGGTGGAGGAATTGAAGCTCCAGTTGGACAATCTTGACGATCGTACCATGCGCCTCACCATGCAATCTTCTCGTCTCTCTGATGCCGTGATGAACAACGAGGGTACTCGTCTCTACTATCTTGCACCTCACAATGGCAATATGGCTCTTTGGGTGCGTGACTTCCTAGAGGAGCGTACTGAGTTGAAGATGCAGCGCATCGATGCTTATTCTCTCAAGTTGGACAAGAGTGGCAACAGCTGTTACTTCGTTGGTCAGGGAGGTACATTGTGCAAGCTCGACCTCAATTCTTCAGCCATTAAGACTATTCCTTTCGAGACATTTACCGTTACTCAGCCAGCCAAGACTCAGGAGTACAATTTCGAGCACATCTGGCGTCAGACAAAGGAAAAGCTCTACGATCCTGGTATGAATGGTGCTGATTGGGATCGTCTATATACTACCTACAAGCGCTACCTACCCCATATCAACAATGGTTATGACTTTGCAGAAATGGCCAGCGAACTATTGGGTGAGCTCAACGTGAGCCACACTGGTTGTCGCTATCATGCTTCTTCGGCTCGTTTGGCTGTGGCCGAATTAGGTCTTCTCTTCGATGAGACTTATCAAGGCAAGGGTCTAAAGGTAGCAGAAGTGCTCTCTGGTGGTCCTCTTGACACTAATGACAAGGTAAAGGCTGGTACTATCATCTTAGCTATCGATGGCGAGGAAATCACTGCTACTACCGACCATTATCCCATGCTAGCAGGTAAGGCTGGCAAGGCTACACGTCTTACTATCAAGGGTGAGAAGAAGGAAATTACCATGCGTCCCATATCCAATGGCAAGCAAAATGAGTTGCTCTACAAGCGTTGGGTACGTCGCAATGAGCAGATGGTAGACAAACTCTCTAATGGTCGTATCGCCTATGTACACATCGAGGCAATGAATGCTGCTTCATTCCACGTGTTCTACAAGAACCTACTCTCTGAGAAGAATCGTACACGCGATGCTGTCATCGTAGACACTCGTCACAATGGTGGTGGATGGTTGCACAACGATGTATGCATAGCTCTCTCTGGCAAGGCATATTCACGCTATACCCCACGTGGCAAGTTCATCGGCAACGATCCCTTCGACCGCTGGGTGAAGCCCTCTTGTATGCTAGTTTGCGAGGACAACTATTCCAATGCTCATGGTACTCCATGGCTCTACAAAGAAATGGGTATAGGCAAGCTCATCGGTGCTCCCGTACCTGGTACAATGACCGCTGTATGGTGGGAGAATATTGGCTCTTACACCTTTGGTATTCCACAGGTAGGCACCAAGGACAATCGTGGCAACTACCTAGAGAACCAAGAGCTACAGCCCGATATCGAGTGTTATATCACCCCCGAGAATATGCTCCGTGGTGTTGATACGCAAATAGAGGTAGCTGTCAAGGAATTGATGAAGAAGTAGTCCCCCTCTTTCTATTTAGCTTAGAGGAATCAAAACATAAGCGCCAACTTACCGCATTGGATGGTAGGTTGGCGCTACGTTTTATACGTGGGTTTACATTCACTCCTGGTACACTCTCACATAATCTATCTCGTACCTAGTAGGTAGAGCGTCAGGAGCCACCTTGCCGCCCGAGCTACCCATAGCCAGATTCAATAGCAGGTACATGGGCTTGTGGAATGGATTCTCTCCCTTGCCATGCTTACCGTTGATAGTCTTGCTAAGGTCTATCTCGTTAATCAACTCATCGTCTACATATATGCGAATGAACCTCATTTTCCAAACTGTCATCTGTCATAACTAACATGTAATTAGAGAAAGGGTGTAGTCAAAAAATTAACTGATTTACTGACTTACTGACTACACCTTGGGGAAATACAACACAGGCCAAGAGCATAACACCGCATTTGCTATCTGTCATCTGTCATCTGTCATACTGACATGGATACCAAGAAAAATTAACTGACCATCTGACCAACTGACCACTCACTTAACACTCCTCATTCCTCCACCTCAGTAGCAACTCAAAAGAGAAGCAAGTGTAGTCAGTAAGTCAGTAAGTCAGTAGATTTTCTGACTACATTATTTATATAGTTATACTATTAAAAAAAAATTTTTTATAGGTATTTTGGGGGACAAAAAAATATCTAACTGACTTACTGACTCACTGACTACACCCTAGAGCGAAACCCGCCTGTAGAGCCAGTTTCAAGGGGGTCGGTGTTCTGAGGTGATGCTAGCTGACTACACCTTTGGGCTATTTTTACCACTCTAAACGACCCAGTTTCTCTGCCGAAATGCACAAATTTGGGTAAAAATCATCATCATATGCCTATAATATCGGCAATGTTCGTGAATTGGCGAAATGCTCCCAAAACGCTCTAAAAAGTAGTATAATCTCCTCCTTATGCACACTTTCATACCTCAAGATTGGTCAGTTAGGAGGCACAGAAGCACCACATTGACATTGTCCCCTTCGGGCATCAAACTTTGTTTCAGTACTTCCTCTGAAGACCTTTGTCGCCCCCTACGGGAGGGTTGGGGAGGTGGACTCTTTTCCACAAGGTGTAGTCAGTGAGTCAGTAAGTCAGTAGTTTTCTTGACTACACCCTCCTTTAATTAACCTTGACAATTATGACAGATGACAGATGACAGATACATTTGTTTAACCTTTGCCACGACAGCTAGCGCGATATAGCTTTAACATCCAAGATTGAAGAAATAATTTGTGTCATTTGACTTCAGCCCCTTTGCGCGTCGACCGTTGCTTGTGGGAAATAAAATATATCTAGTGTCAATCAGTGGGCAAAATACCTCATATCATATTCAACATGGAGCACACTTTCCGCGACCCGAAAATCCATTTCTGAAGTCTCAAATGGCTTCTCCCGATGCGGGACTCGTATCCCAAGTGTGGAGTGCGTCTCCCGATGCGGGAGAGGGTAATCCTGATGTGGGAGTGGGCAAGATGATTACTTTTTCTTCAATATATATCCCATAGCTTCGCGCATGATTTTGGCTCCGCTGAGGTACATAGCACCGGCATAGAGTAGGGCGGCTATGATGATGCGACTGAGCATCAGAGCCCATAGGTTGGTGATGGGAGAGGTGACCCACCAGGTGAGAGCCAGAATGCAGAGAGTGAAGGCCAGGAAGGGTAGAGTGTCGCATGCCACCCAGCGCCATTTCATGCCAATGAGACGCTTGGCCCACCATTGCCAGATGCCTAGCCATACGATGTTTAGGATGATGAAGAAGATGACCATGTGCATCATCTCATAACCGTTGAGATAGAGAACAATAAGGCCTGTCCATACTGCCAAGCACTGACCTATGGTGCAGGCCATGTTTACTCCGCTATGGCCTCGGCTGATGGTGAGATTGCTATAGAGTGTGGTGATGGGGAAGAAGGCTCCGTAGATACACAGTAGGGCCAGGATGCGAGCACTTGCCAACCACTTCTCGCCACCGGCTATGAGGATGAACTCCTCGGATATCATGCCTAATCCCAGGAGGGCAGGGAAGGAGATGAAGGAGATGAAGCGGAGCATCTTGCGGAAGATCTGCACGTAGCGACCCTTGTCGTCCACCACTTGTGCCAGGGTGGGTTGAGCCACACCGCTGACCATGCCGTTGAGAGTACCTGATGCCATGTCGTTCCACTTGCGAGCCGTGCCATAGACACCAGCCTGAGTGTTGCCAAAGCACTTGCCCAGGAGCACGCTGAAGGCATGATTGTTGAGAATATTGAAGATGTTGGTTAGGAGCAACTTACTGCTGAAGGTGAACATATCCCATGCCGGTCGCAGGTCGATATGGAAGGAGGGTCGCCACTTTGAGTAGTACCAGTTCATCATCTGCACGAAGAAGACAAAGGCCACGCTCTGAGCCACAATGCCCCAATGAGCAAAGCCCTGCCAAGCCAGCACCACGCCTATCGTGCCCGAGAGGAGCATGGCGGTGATGCCACAGATGCTGGTTTCGCGCACCATCAGGTGGCCAAAGAGATAGGCTCTCTGCACGGTGCCAAGGCCAGAAAGGAGAAAGCCCAGGAAGAGGAAGCGAGCAAGGGGAGTGAGCTCGGGGTCGTTGTAGAAATCGGCTATGTATGGAGCCAAGAACCATAGGATGATATAGAGGCTGGAGCTCACTATCATGTTGAACCAAAAGACGGCATTGTACTCCTGGTCGGTGGGCTCTTTCTTGTTGCACAAGGCAGCAATAAAACCACTCTCCTGCAAGGTGCTGGCCAGTGCTGCAAAGATATTGAGCATGTACACCTTGCCCCAATCGGCAGGCGTGAGCAATCGCATCAGGGCTAACCCAAAGAGAGCACCCAGCAGTTGCATCACACCATTGCTGAGACCTCCCCAGAGGAGTCCCTTGGCGGTACGTTCTTTTAGTGACTTTTCTTCCATTCTAACACGAGAAACTCCCCAAAGGTAGTACAAAATGCTGAGAAAAAGCCTCATTTCGGCCCTCGGACTAACAAAATGTAACTAAAAATGGAATTTTCTCCCACGTGCGCGCAGAATACTTCATTTCTTTTTGCTACCTTTGCAAGGTTTTGATGCCAATTACAGGGCAAATTGTAGAGAAAAATAAATTAAAAATAAAACCTAAGATAATGGAAAAAATTCAAGAACTCACAGAGAAAATCTATCGTGAGGGTGTAGAAAAGGGTCAGGCAGAAGCCGACCGCATTGTACAGGAAGCCAAGGAAACAGCTGCAAAGATCATCGCAGATGCCAAGGCTAAGGCTGCAGAAATCGAGGCTGAGGGCAAGAAGAACGTAGTCGAGATGGAAGCAAATACCAGAAACGAGTTGAAGCTTTACACAGCTCAGTCGCTAAGCGCACTAAAGAGCGAGGTAGCCAACGTGCTTTCTGCCTCTACAATTGCTCAGGCAGTGGACAAGTTGGTAGCCGACAAGGACTTCTTGTGCAAGTTTACAGTAGCACTAGCAGGCAAGTGGGTGGAGAACGAACCCATCGTGATCGAGAGCGCAGACGCAGAGGCATTGAAGGCATACTTCGCTAAGGAAGCAAAGGCTATCTTGGACAAGGGTGTGACCATCGAGAAGGTAAACGGACGCTCTGCTCTATTCACCATTCAGCCCGCAGACGGAAGCTACAAGGTAAGCTTTGGTAAGGAAGAATTCGAGGATTACTTCAAGTCATTCCTACGTCCTCAGTTAGTGCAAATGTTGTTCTAAAGAAATAAGATGGCTAATTACTATTGTCTCATAGCTGGTTTGCCTGAAATCGACTTCTCAGACGCGCATCCAGGATACTCTATGGACGAGCTCGTGGAGCAATTGCACGAGTCACTCTCGCCATGGGATGCACGATTGATGGCCAACTACTTTTTCCTACAACGAGATTGTAAAAATCTTGTAGGATACCTGAAAGACCCTGAGGCAGAGCTAATGTACCAAGGAGCATACACCAAGGAGCAATACAAGGACTTGGTGAAGAGTGCAGAGGAGATGAACTTCAACGTACATCGTTACCCCTCATTCCTTAGTATCTTTGCACGTGAGTGGGCTTTCAACAAGGATAAGAAGGGATATTTCCCCGAGGATGAGATCTTGTATCTGTTCTACAAATATGCCATCGAAAACTGCTCAAACAAGTTCATACGTGAGTGGTATCAGATGAACATGGATATCAACAACATCCTTACAGCCATCCTGGCACGCAAGTACGGATGGAACATCGCTGACTATATCAAGGGGGAAGGCGAAGTGCAAGAGAAATTGCGCGAGGAGAACACTCCCGACTTCGGACTCTCACGCGAGATGGATTACATGAAGGAACTGATCCAGATAGCCGAGCAAGAGGACCCCGTGAAGAAGGAAAAGATGATTGATGCACTCAAGTGGTTGTGGCTAGATGACAACACCTTCTTCGAACCCTTTGGCATTGAATCCGTCTTCGCCTACATGTGCAAGTTGGAAATGCAATACAGATGGGCCAACCTTGATGTGGAGAAGGGTAAGGAAAGTTTCGAGCAGATAATAGAGAATCTTAGAGGAGAAGCACGAGTGCCCGATACCTACAAGGTGTAACACACACTCCCTCCCCCCCCTCAGAGAACATCTCAATCCCCTAAACAAAGTAAGATAAAATAAAACAAGATATGACAAAAGGAAAAGTTAGTGGCGTAGTCTCCAACATGGTGACACTCCGTGTGGACGGCCCCGTGCTCCAGGGTGAGATATGCTACATTACAACTGGCGGCGACCGCTTGATGGCCGAGGTAATCAAGGTCGTAGGCAGTGACGTGTACGTTCAGGTATTCGAAAGTACACGAGGCCTGAAGGTAGGTGCAGAAGCCGAATTCACCGGACATCAGCTAGAGATTCAGCTAGGTCCTGGTATGTTGAGTAAGAACTATGACGGTTTGCAGAACGACCTAGACAAGATGGACGGTGTCTTCTTGCGCCGTGGTCAGTATACAGACCCTCTTGACAATGACCGCCTATGGGACTTCGAACCCATCGTAAAGGCAGGCGACCGCGTGGAAGGTAGCGCATGGTTGGGCAAGGTGGAAGAAAACCATCAGCCCCTCAAGATTATGGCTCCATTCACACTGAAGGGTACAGCCGTGGTAAAGAGCATCGTACCTGCTGGTCAGTACAAGGTGCACGACACTATTGCCGTATTGACCACTGAGGCAGGCGAGGATATCAACGTGACCATGGTACAGCGCTGGCCCGTAAAGTTTGCTATGACCAACTACAAGGAGAAGCCACGTCCATTCAAGTTGCTAGAAACTGGTGTGCGCACCATCGATACCTTCAACCCCATCGTTGAGGGTGGTACTGGTTTCATCCCTGGTCCCTTCGGTACCGGTAAGACCGTGCTTCAGCATGCCATCTCTAAGCAGGCCGAGGCAGACATCGTAATCATCGCAGCTTGTGGTGAGCGTGCTAATGAGGTTGTAGAAATCTTCACCGAGTTCCCCGAACTAATTGACCCCCATACAGGTCGTAAGTTGATGGAGCGTACCATCATCATCGCAAATACCTCAAACATGCCCGTAGCTGCTCGTGAGGCATCAGTGTACACCGCTATGACCATGGCAGAGTACTATCGCTCAATGGGCTTGCGCGTATTGTTGATGGCCGATTCAACCTCTCGTTGGGCACAGGCATTGCGTGAGATGAGTAACCGTATGGAAGAGTTGCCTGGTCCTGACGCATTCCCCATGGACTTGGGTGCTTTGGTGGCCAACTTCTATGGCCGTGCAGGTTATGTTTACTTGAACAATGGTGAGGTAGGTTCTGTTACATTCCTAGGTACCGTATCTCCCGCAGGTGGTAACTTGAAGGAACCCGTGACAGAGAACACCAAGAAGGTGGCTCGTTGCTTCTACGCTCTAGAGCAGGACCGTGCCGATAAGAAGCGTTACCCTGCCGTGAACCCCATCGACTCATACTCTAAGTACCTGGAGTACCCCGAATTTGCTGAGTACATCAAGGGTCACATCAACGAGGAGTGGATTCCCAAGGTACTTTCGCTGAAGACACGTATGCAGCGTGGTAAGGAAATTGCCGAGCAGATCAACATCCTTGGTGATGACGGTGTACCCGTAGAGTATCACGTAATCTTCTGGAAGTCTGAGATTATCGACTTCGTTATCCTTCAGCAGGATGCATTTGACGAGATAGATGCTGTTACTCCCTTGGAGCGTCAGGAAGAGATACTAAATCTTGTGACAACCATTTGTAACAAGGAAGACTACAAATTTGACACATTCGAGGACGTAGTAAGTTATTTCAAGAAGATGATTAACCTGTGCAAGCAGATGAACTACTCAGAATACAAGAGCGAGCAGTACTATGACTTCAAGAAGCAGGTTGAAGCAATGTTATAATATATAAAAGGTATGGCAACAGCATTTCAGAAAGTATATACAAAGATAAGCCAGATAACCAAGGCTACCTGTTCGCTCAAGGCAAGAGGTGTTGGTTATGACGAGTTGGCTACCATCAACGGCCGTTTGGCTCAGGTGGTAAAGATTGTTGGCGACGATGTAACCTTGCAGGTGTTTGAGGGTACTGGTGGTATCCCCACTAATGCCGAGGTAACATTCTTGGGCAAGTCTCCCTCGTTGAAGGTGAGTGATGACTTGGCAGGTCGCTTCTTCAATGCTTATGGTCAGCCCATCGATGGTGGACCAGAGATTGAAGGTAAGGAAGTAGAGATTGGTGGTCCTTCAGTAAACCCCGTTCGTCGTAAGCAGCCCAGCGAACTTATCGCTACTGGTATTGCTGGTATCGACTTGAACAATACCCTTGTGTCTGGTCAGAAGATTCCATTCTTTGCCGACCCCGACCAGCCTTTCAACGAGGTAATGGCTATGGTGGCAATGCGCGCTAAGGCCGACAAGATTATCCTTGGTGGTATGGGTATGACCAATGATGACTATTACTTCTTCCGCAATACCTTCTCCAACGCAGGTGCGCTAGATAGAATTATCTCTTTCATCAATACCACAGAGGACCCTGCCGTAGAGCGACTTCTTATCCCCGATATGGCTCTTACCGCTGCCGAGTACTTTGCTGTGGAGAAGCACGAGACAGTATTGGTACTATTGACCGATATGACCTCTTATGCTGACTCACTTTCTATCGTGAGCAACCGTATGGATCAGATTCCTTCTAAGGACTCTATGCCCGGTTCGCTTTACTCTGACTTGGCTAAGATTTACGAGAAGGCAGTACAGTTCCCCGAGAGCGTAGGTGGTGGTTCTATCACCATTATCGCCGTAACTACATTGAGTGGTGGTGATATCACACACGCAGTACCCGATAATACTGGTTATATCACCGAGGGTCAGTTGTATCTCCGTCGTGATAGCGATGTGGGTAAGGTAGTCGTTGACCCCTTCCGTTCACTATCTCGTTTGAAGCAGTTGGTAGCTGGTAAGAAGACACGTAAGGACCATGCTCAGGTGATGAATGCCGCTATCCGCTTGTATGCCGATGCAGCTAATGCAAAGACCAAGTTGGAGAACGGTTTCGACCTAACCAATTACGACGATCGTTGTCTTAACTTTGCCAAGGCTTATGCCGAGAAACTATTGGCTATCGACGTAAATCTTGATACAGAGCAGATGTTGGACGTTACATGGGAATTGTTCCGTCAGAACTTCCAGTTGGAAGAGCTCAACATCAAGAAGGAGTTTACCGACCAGTATTGGAATAAAAACTAGCATACCTGATAAGGTCATATATTATGGCAATAAAATATCAGTTTAATAAGACATCATTGCAGGCTCTGGAAAAGAACCTAAAGATGCGTCAGCGCACCTTGCCCATCATCAAGAGCAAGGAGACTGCCTTGCGTCTTGAGGTGAAGAAATGCAAGGAGGAGGCCGAAATCCTGGAGGAGAAGCTCCGCCAGCAGATTGCCGGTTACGAATCCATGTATGCCTTGTGGGGCGAGTTTGATGCTTCGCTAGTTTCGCTCGAGGGTGTGCAACTTGACTCTAAGAAGATTGCAGGCGTGAATGTGCCTATCTTGAGCAATATTTCTCTTAGTGTCAAGCCCTTTGGCTTGTTCTCTGCTCCCAAGTGGTACTTTGATGGTATCACACTCTTGCAGGGATTGGCCAAGACTGCCGTAGAGCGTGAGTTTGTACTAGCTAAGCTTGCTCTCCTTGATCGTGCTCGTCGCAAGACCACTCAGAAGGTTAATCTT
Organism: Bacteroidaceae bacterium; assembly: GCA_045613565.1. Classification (GTDB taxonomy): domain Bacteria; phylum Bacteroidota; class Bacteroidia; order Bacteroidales; family Bacteroidaceae; genus Physcousia. The sequence continues at coordinate 27,005 of JAZLBF010000034.1, read as the reverse complement.
TTCGAGAAGGTACAGATTCCTGGATTCCAGGAGGCTATCCGCAAGATTAAGCGCTTCATGGAGGACGAGGAGAACCTCTCTAAGTCTAGCCAGAAGATATTGAAGAGCTTGCAAGCAAAGCGTGCTCAAAACGAGGAAACAGATACGTTTTCTATAGATTTGGAGGAGATAGAGGCTTATGATTGAAAAAATGAAAAAGTTCACCTTCTTGGTGACAGATCGTGAATACGAGGAGTTCATTCACTCTATCCGTGAGTTGGGTGTGGTTCATGTCTCTCAGTTGGGACAGGGTGCCACAAGCCCTCAGCTTCAAGAGGCTATAGCATCAGAGCAGGCTTATCGTAGCGCTATCGACTATCTCAAGATATCAGTAGCTAAGTTCCCCTTGCTTGCTGAGACCCAGATGCCTCAGACCTCTACTCCCTCAGAGTTGCTTAAGCGCGTGGAGACATTGCAGGCTTTGGAGAATAGTTCTTTGCACGATGTAGACGAACTAAGTACCGAGCTAGAGGCTCTTGAGCCATGGGGTAATTTCTCACCAGAGACATTGAATGGCTTTACAGAGGCAACTGGTTTGCAAATCAATTTCTTCCGTTGCAATGCTAAATCCTTCAAGGGTGAATGGTTGGATACATACTATGCCACTCCCATTGCCGAGATTAAGAAGCGTACCTATTTCGTGACCTTCTCATCCGAGTGCCCAGACATTCCTGCCGAGCAGATGTTCTTGCCTGGCAAGTCTTACAATCAGGTGAAGGAAGAGTTGGAGATAGCCAACAAGCGCTTGCATGATGTGCGCCAGGAGATGTCGGCAATAGCTGTGCATCAGATGGCTGTTCTGGAGCAGGGACAGGTGGAGATGCTCAACGAGATTTCTCTCAACAAGGTTCACCTCAGCGGAGAGAAGACCTGTGGCGATATGCTTCACTTGATGCTTGGTTGGGTGCGTGCTGACTCTACTGATGGTTTGGTTTCTTACCTCAACGAGTCTCATATCTATTACGAGATGGAGAATCCTGCCTTCGAGGATGAAGTGCCCGTGCACATCACCAATGGTAAATTCTCTCGTTTGTTCGAGCCCATCCTGAAGATGTACTCATTGCCCAACTACAATGATTTGGACCCAACAACCTTCTTCGCTCCCTTCTTCATGCTATTCTTTGGCTTGTGTATGGGTGATGCTGGTTATGGTGTGCTCATCACTGCCGTTGGTTTGTATGTAGCACTCAAGGGAAGTGAATCAATGCGTCCTATGGGCAGGTTGGTGACCTGTCTGGGTGCTAGCACCATAGTGTGCGGTTTGCTCATGGGTTCTATGTTTGGTCTAGACCTCACACAGCAGAATTGGGCATTCCTGGAGCCAGTTAAGCCATATTTCTTGAACGACAATGGCGTAGGTCTCATGTTTGGATACAGTCCCATGATGGTAATCTCTGTAATCATCGGTATGATACAGGTGCTTTTGGGTATGATACTGAAGGGATGCAAGGCTATTAAGAATTATGGTTGGCCCTATGCCGTGGGTACTTTCTCATGGGTGGTATTCCTCATTGCGGCCATCATCTTGTACGGCTTGCCAGCTTGCGGTGTAGTGTTGCCAATGTTCGTTCAGTACATCTTGCTTGGCATGATAGCATTGAGCGGTGTAGGTATCTTCCTTTACAACAATCCAGCTAGTTACAAGAATCCCGCCCTCGGTTTGCTCAGCAATATCGGTGGTGGTGTGTGGGCCACTTATGGTATGGCTACTGGTTTGTTGGGTGACTTGCTCAGCTACATCCGATTGTTTGCCCTAGGTCTTACTGGTGGTGTATTGGGCGGAGTGTTCAATTCTCTCGCGGTGGATATGTCGGCCAACTTGCCCTTGGTGTTCCGTATCGTGGTGATGGTTATCATCCTCTTGTTGGGTCATGCCGTTACCTTTGGTTTGAGTATGATTAGTGCCTTCGTGCACCCCATGCGTCTTACCTTTGTGGAGTTCTTCAAGAATGCCGACTTTGGTGGTGGTGGTAAAGCTTATGACCCCTTCCGCCACATTAAATCTTCAAAATAAAATTAAATAAAATCATTAAATAAAAACAAAACAAAATTATGGAAATCTTTTTGACTTATGTGGGCATTGCCCTATGTGTAGCTCTTTCAGGTATTGGTAGTGCTTACGGTGTAACTATCTGTGGTAACGCTGCAGTTGGTGCTTTTAAGAAGAACCCCAACGCTAGTGGTTCTTACATGGGTTTGGCAGCTCTTCCCTCTTCTCAGGGTTTGTATGGTTTCGTAGGTTACTTCATGTTGAAGGACTTTGCTACAGCAAGTGTTGACATGCTAACTGCTTGCGCTATCTTCGGTGTAGGTTTGGCTTGTGGTCTAGTATGTTTGTTCTCTGCTTTGCGTCAGGCAAAGGTTTGTGCTAATGGTATCAGCGCTATCGGTGGTGGTCACAATGCTTTCGGTACTACCATGGTATTGGCCGTATTCCCCGAGTTGTATGCTATCTTGGGTCTATTGGTACTAATCTTGACCGCAGGTTCTTTGTAATCTAATTAGAGCAGATTTACAAGAAATAAATTTTTCTAACCTCTGGGGCGTATCCATTCAATAGGGATGCGCCCCTTTCTTGTCCCTATTTCTCATCTGCAGGACTTATCTTTTGCTAGAGTGGGGGAGAAATATCCCTGGTCATGTAAATTCGTGTAATGATTGATTGCGAGAATACAAAGTTTTAACTAATTTTGCGTGGCAATAACTAATAAAATACAGATATATCTTATGACTAAAGTAAGGCAGATGATGATGTTGGCCCTAGGTATGGCTCCCATAGTGGGCAATGCCGCTGGTGCTCCTGAGAAGCAAGAGCAGAGACCCAATATTATCTTTATTATGTGTGATGATATGGGATATGGCGATCTCGGTTGCTATGGTCAGCGCAGGATAGAAACCCCCAATCTGGACCGTATGGCCAGCCAGGGTATGCGCTTCACCCAGGCCTATGCCGGTAGTCCTGTCAGTGCTCCCTCGCGTGCATCCTTCATGACGGGTCAGCATGCTGGTCACACTCATGTGCGTGGCAATCGCGAGTATTGGCAGAGCGCACTCAAGCAGAATGTCTTTGCCGACAATGCCGACTATACCATCATCGGCCAGGAACCATACCTCAGCACTCATAAGATTATCCCCGAGGTGATGAAGCAAGCCGGCTACACCACTGGTATGTTTGGCAAGTGGGCCGGTGGATACTACAATATGCAATATCCCGATGTCTACAAGCTCAATGCCGAGGGCAATACGGACACTTCCAAGAGCCGTGAGAGCAGTAGTGCTTCCTTGCCCAATACACGTGGCATAGATTGCTACTATGGATACATCTGTCAGTTCCAAGCTCATACGTATTACCCCAACTTCCTCAATCGTTATGACCCCGAGAAGTATGGTGACAAGCACGTGGTGGTGGACACGCTCGAGCAAAACATTCAGCACAAGGGTGTGGTCACTGGAGACAAGGATTATGAAAACAGAGAGCAGTATGCCAGCGACCTCATCCACCAGTATGCCCTGGAGTGGATAGACCGCCAGACGGGCGAGCAGCCCTTCCTGGGTATATTCACCTACACCCTGCCTCATGCCGAATTGTGGCAACCCCAGGATAGCCTCCTTCACAAGTACGAGGAGAAGTTTGCCGGTCAGGATGCTGCCTATGGTGGTAACTTTGGCTCATGGTACTATCGCAACTATAGCAAGCACGCCCAGTTTGCTGCTATGGTGAGCCGTCTGGATGCACAGGTGGGCGAAATCTTTGACAAGCTCAAGGAGAAAGGGCTAGACGAGAACACGCTGGTAATCTTTACCTCCGACAATGGTCCTCACGAGGAGGGCGGAGCAGACCCAGCATGGTTCAATCACGATGGCCTCCTGAAAGGCACCAAGCGCTCCACCCACGAGGGCGGTATCCGCGTTCCCTTCATCGTCAAGGGTCCTGGAGTACCAGCCGGAGCTGTCAACGACCATCAGTTGGCCTTCTACGACGTGATGCCCACCCTGCTAGAGTATGCTGGCCTGGATGCCAAGTCTTATAGCCTGGAGGGAAGCACCCCCGAGAACCGATATGATGGTATCTCCTTCTGTCAGACACTCAAGGGCAATGATGCCAAGCAAGAGAAGCACGACTTCCTCTACTGGGAGTTTCACGAGACCAATATGATGGCCCTGCGCATGGGCGACTGGAAGTTGGTGGTCAAGGGTGGTACCCCCTATCTCTACGACCTCTCCACCGACATTCACGAGGACACCGACCTCGCTGCTCAGCACCCAGCCATCGTAGCCCAGATGGTGGACATCATTCATCGCGAGCACACAGACAGCCAGATGTTCAAAGTGACCTTGCCAGAAAAGAAGTGAAGGTGACTATTCTGACACACCCTCGCTCATCAATAGAGTGAACTAACCCCGAGTATTTAACCTAGCCGCAAATCGTTGAAAGGAGCGAAGTGGTAGCGCGGCACACACGAGATTGTTCTTTAAAAAAAACTGCTGACATCATCAAAACAATCGTTTTAGCCCGTCCGAGCTCTCCGAAGTCATCAAAACAATCGTTTTGGCCCGTCCGAGGTCTCCGAAGCCATCAAAACGATCGTTTTGGCCTCGTCCGAGGTCTCCGAAGCCATTAAAACAATCGTTTTGGTATCAGCAGTAATTATTCATGATTTTAAACCAAGAGCTATGACACAAATTCAAAATTACGGTTTGACCAGTTTGCCATTAGGCCTTTATGCTAGTTTTCATGAACAAACTTATTCGTTGATTCAAGCAACTGGTGCTGAGGCATTGCACATTACAGATAAGGCGGCAGAGTATGATGCTTCGTTGGCCTTGCTCAATAGCATAGTGAAGCGTGCTACAGCCTATGTGAGTACAAAGAAACTGAACGATGCAGACGCTGTGCGTGACAATGCGATGGGTTTGATATTCAATATCATCACTGCTCATCTCACCAATACTATCGTGAATAAGAGACAGGCAGCAGAGGCTTTGGATGCGATGGTGGCTCCCTATCGTAAAATCAGACACCACGAAAAGGGTACTGAGACGCGCGAAGTGGCAGGTCTCATCAACGTGCTCAGCACCGAGGAAGCAACGGCCTACCTGACCACGCTCCACCTGACCGAAGAACTGGAAGCTCTGGTGCTGAAGAATGCCCAGTTTGAAGTCCTCATGAGTGGTAAGTTGGCAGAAGAGGTGGAGCGCACGCCACAGACGGACATCGAGACCGACGAGCTGCGCAAGCAAATCGATGCCCAGTATGCCGCTATCGTCCAGACCGTCAACGCCTACGCCATCGTGCAGCCCACAGACGACATCAACAACTTCATCACCCAGATGAACGCCCTCATCACCCTGACCAAACGCTCCGCCGCATCAGTGGGCAAGGATGGTAAGGAAGAGGAAAAACCTGCGGAGCCAGAGGCTCCTGCGGAAACGGAAAACGGAGAGGTGAGCCCCGAAGGCTCTGAGCCATCTGAAACTGAAAACTGAAATCGGAAAACGGAAAACTCTTGTCCTCTAGAGTCCTCTTCCATCCTCTTGCTTCCTCTACCCCTTTCCACCCCCTCCCCCTTCGGGCGTCGCAATGGGGATTGCTCCCCTCCTGAGGTACGGATTGACGTTGGGTCAATCCTCTGAAGACCTCACTCGCCCCTAGCTTAGGGGTAGAAAGTAGCAGAGAAGCGGAAATCACCCAATTTGTCCCTCTGAGACAGGGGGCGAAGAGGGTCTTTAGAAGAATGACTCAATGTCATTCTGTGCCCTCTGAGGGTTAAACTCCCCAGTTTAACGCTGGGTAAAGCGAAGCGGAGGGGGTATGATACTACCGACTCTGAGAGCGTTGAGTAATCTGAACAACACCGCGCTAGCTGTCGTGGCGAAGCCTACGACAATTCTGTGACTTCTATGGGTTCTGTGTGAGAAAAAGGAGTAAGAACTCCCCCGAAGCGGAAAACGTTTAGCGATTAGCTAATAATATAAAATGTAGAGAGAGCATCACGTGGGTGGTGCTCTCTCGTGGTTTATATAGGGACTAGGAGATTCTAGGAAAATCTAGGATGTTCTAGGGATACCTAGGGGGCTAGGTTGCTCTCGCTTACTAGCAGATTTATTCGCCTACGCTCATCAAGCTAAAGCAAGTCACCTTTCCGCTTTAATCCGACTTTGTCGTCTTTAATCTGCTCACGCTCGGCAATTCAAACGAGTTTGATTGCTCTCGCTTACTCGCAGATTTCCGTTTTCCGTTTTCCGTTCTCCCTTACTTCTCAGATAGGTACTTGCGAGCGTCCATAGCTGCATGGCAACCGCTACCTGCTGCTGAGATGGCCTGACGGTAGATGGGGTCTGCTACGTCGCCACATGCAAAGACACCGGGGATGTTGGTAGCTGTGGTGGGGTGCTTGACCATGATGTAACCCTCGGCATCGCACTCTAGGGCAGGACGGAAGATGTCACTGTTGGGGTGATGACCGATGGCTAGGAAGAGACCGTCGATGGGAAGGTCTTCGCCAGTAGAAAGGTGTGCTCCCTCTACACCATCAGCACCATAAAGGCCACGTACCTGAGTGTTCCAAAGGATTTCGATGTTTTCTATCTCCTTTACCTTCTTCTGCATTGCCTCTGATGCGCGCAATACATCGCGGCGCACGATGAGATATACCTTCTTGCAGAGGCCTGCTAGGTATTGTGCCTCTTCGCATGCTGTGTCGCCACCGCCCACTACGGCTACAACCTTCTTGCGATAGAAGAAACCATCACAGGTGGCACATGCGCTTACGCCCATACCCTGATATTTCTTCTCGTCGTCAAGACCAAGATACTTGGCAGAAGCACCAGTGGAGATGATTACTGTGTCAGCCTCTACGGTGGTACCATCGTCGATGGTGAGTACATGAGGACGTGAGCCATCCATGCTGAAGTCTACGGCGGTGATGCTGCCCATGCGTATCTCTGTGCCAAGGCGCTCGGCTTGTGCACGAAGGTCTTCCATGAGCTCATTGCCTGTGGTGCCCTCGGGATAACCGGGGAAGTTGTCGATTTCTGTGGTTTGTGTCAACTGGCCACCTGGCTGGTTGCCCTCGTACAATACGGGTTCCATGCCGCTACGGCTGGCATAGATTGCTGCTGTGTAGCCGGCAGGGCCGCTACCGATGATTACTGTCTTCATGATTTAATGTGTAATTTATTCTGTGTTTTGTTATTATATTCTTTTCTAGGGGGGAGGAGGAGGAAAGGCGCGCTCTTCTTAGAGCTTGCTACGATACTTGTCCTCGTCCTTGTCCTCGAGCATGGAGAGATAACTGGTGTAACGACTTTGTGCTATGCGGTGCTCCTCCAGTGCGGCAAGTACGGCGCAACCGGGTTCGTGCGTGTGTGTGCAGTTGCCAAAGCGGCACTCCTGGCCTATCTCGAATATCTCGCGGAAGTAATGTCCCACCTCTTCGCGCTCCATATCGAAGGTGCCAAAGCCCTTGATGCCGGGGGTGTCTATGATGTGGCCGGGGGCTTGACCCTCGGGGTGGGGGAGGTCGAACATCTCGGAGAAGGTGGTGGTGTGCATACCCGTGTCGTGCGAGTCAGAAATCTCTGCCGTGCGCACATCCAGCCCGGGTATCAAGGCGTTGAGCAGGGTGCTCTTGCCCACACCGCTATTGCCGGAGAAGAGCGTGGTCTTGCCGTGCAATACATCTCTGAGGGATTCTATGCTACAGAGGCCTTGCTCATCGTTGAGGGCAGAGACACCATAGCAGGGATAACCGATGCCTTCGTAGAGACGGAAGAAGAGTTGCAAGAGGTGCTTGTCTTCCTCGTCGAGAAGGTCCACCTTGTTGAAGATCAGGATTACGGGCACACGGTATGCCTCGGCTCCAGCCAGGAAACGGTCTATGAAGGTGGTGCTGGTTTCGGGATGGCGCAGTGTCACCACGAGGGCAGCCTGGTCCACATTGGCCGCGATGATGTGGCTTTGCTTGGAGAGGTTGGAAGCCTTGCGGATGATATAATTGCGGCGGTCCAGAATCTCTGTAATCATGCCCACCTGCTCGTCCACTGACTCGGTGGGGGTGATACGTACATGGTCGCCCACAGCAACGGGGTTGGTGCTTCGTATGCCCTTGAGGCGAAAGTTGCCCTTCACCTTACATTGGAAAAGCTGGCCATCATCCAAACGAACGATGTACCAGCTTCCTGTGTTTTTTATTACAATGCCCTGCATTAAACGGTCATTATTTCTTTTTCCTTGTTAGCAAGTAGTTCTTCCACCTTCTTGATGTACTTGTCGTGCATCTTCTGTAGGTCTGCCTCGGCATCCTTTTCTAGGTCCTCAGAAAGTCCGTCCTTGATGGCCTTCTTGAGCTTGTCGTTGGTATCGCGACGAGCGTTGCGGATACTAACCTTTGCCTGCTCGCTCTCCTTGCCGCACTGCTTCACTAGTTGCTTACGGCGCTCCTCGGTCAGAGGTGGAATGGTGAGGCGGATGATTTCGCCATTGTTGTCAGGAGTGATGCCCACGTCGCTATCCATGATAGCTTTTTCTATGGCGCGGAACATGCTCTTGTCCCAAGGCTTGATGGCAATGGTACGTGCATCGGGGGTGTTCACGCTAGCCACATTGTTCAGGGGAACTAGGCTACCATAGCTGTCAACTCGGATGCCGTCTAGAATCTTTACGTTTGCCTTGCCAGCGCGGATGTGAGCCAGTGCCTCGTCTAGGTACATTACGGCTTCTTCCATCTTCTCCTCGGCTTCGGCGAGGGTAACTTTAACGTCTATCATAATTGTCTAAAGCTTAATAATTGTTTCAAAATCCGAACAAAAGTAGCTCATTTATTTCAATATTGCAAGTGGCACGATATGTTTTGTGCTTGGTGAGCCTTATTTTTCTGTTATTTCAGAGTTAGTTTCGGGGATGGAGGGTTTGGCGGTGAACTTCATGTCTATATAATCCTCGCCTTTTTTACACCAAATATACTTGGCATACACGTATGCTTGCGCACGAGTGAGCTCGTCGATGATGGCTTGGTAGGAATCGGGGTAATAAGACTGGAAGTTGATGAGGCTGGTCTGCAACTGAGAGTAGAAACTTTCCGTTGCCGCATCGGTGCTCTCGTAGGTGTTTCTCACTCCAGGAGATGAGTATTCAAAGTTTTTCTCTGCCTCAATGATGATGCTATGCCAGATGGAGCGCATCTCCAGGGCGCTGATGATGGTGGTGTCTGATGGGGTGGCGATGACGATGCCCTGAATCTTGTCGTCATGGCGATAATCGTTCTCGTTCAGACGAACTTCACCAGGGAGAGTGCCCTTGTATGGGTTCTTGCAACTGGTATTGCACACGGCCACGCTGATGATGGCAAGGATGGACAGTAAGGTGGAGAGTATTTTCTTCATGTCGGTAATTGGTTTTCGTATCGAGAATTGGATTTCCTACTTGTCGGTAATTGGTTTTTGTATCGGGAATGGATTTCCTACTTGTCAGTAATCGGTTTTGGGTGTCGGGAGTGGATTTCCTGCTTGTCGATGGTTAATTATTTTTGAAGAATTCGTTTCTGATGGCAATGGGCGAGCGACCAGTTTCCTTGCGCATGAACGAGCCAAAGTGTGACTGATTGGCAAAACCCAGTGCTGAGGCTATTTCCTTGACACTGAGGTCGGGGTCGCTGAGCATGGTGCGTGCCAGATTGACCAACTCTTCGTTGATTAGTTGGCTAGCCGTTTTGTTGGAAACCATCTTACATATACTATTAAAGTATTTGGGAGTGATGTTCAGTTTGTCGGCAAAGAACTTTACGCTGCGTCCATCGGGGTGAATCTTGAGCAGACGAGCAAATTCGCGGAAGAGACGGTCGGCAGCAGTATGCCTCTCGCGCTTGCCAATGAGTCCGCGGTGGAAGAAGAAGCCCGTCATCGTATAGGCAAAGGCTTGCAACAGGCGCTGGATGCTCTCCAGACGGGTCATATCGTTGGGCAACTTGTAGTAGCTGGTAATGAGCGAGTAATAGCCCTGTATGGTGTCGTGCTCCTCGGGGGTAAGGTGAACGATTTCCGTTGACTTGTTCACGAGGTATTGCAACATGTTCATATGGGTGCTCTTGATGATATTGCTACCAAATTTGGGAGAAACGACGAAGATGCGACAATGGTAATCTTCGCTCTTCTTGCCCGCAATGAGAATGTTGCCAGGAGCCACTATCAGCAGGTCGTGCTTGACCAGCTTTAGCTCCTCATTATCTACAAAGAGACTGCACTCGCCTTCCACAATACTCACCAAAATAAACGCGTGATTGAGGCATTTTTCCTGAACGAGGGCTATCTGTGGAATATTGTCCAGCAATACCATGTTCTCATCATGGTAATCCAAATCCAATCCTTCTAGCAGAGGATTGCTCAAACTTATTCTTTTCATGATGCAAAGATAGTGAAAAGTGTTTGATTTGTCTTGGGTTTCTTGATTGAATTATTGGGAAAAGGTATCAAAAAGAACAATTTTTCCTCTAAACGACCTCTTCCCATTAAAAAAGATAAATGTGGCGAGGTCAAAGTTGGTGCAATTATTGTATCTTTGCCACTGATGAAATACTATTTTATAGCAGGAGAAGCAAGTGGCGATTTGCACGCCCAACACTTGATGGAAGCGGTGCGCCAGCATGACGGCCAAGCCGAGGTGCGCTATTGGTACAGACCTGATTTGGCCTACATGGGCTTCGTGCCCGTGGCCATGCATCTACCCGAAATATTGCGAGGCATACGCGAGTGCAAGGAGGATATAGCATCCTTTGCGCCCGACAGGTTAGTGCTGGTGGATTACCCTGGCTTCAATCTCAAGATAGCTGCATGGTTTCATGAGATGTATAAGAAACAAGGCGCTAAGACCATTTACTACATCCCTCCCAAGATATGGGCGTGGAAGGAGGGTCGCATAGCTCAGATTCGTAAGTACATAGACCAGGTGCTGAGTATCCTGCCCTTCGAAGTAGAGTGGTACCAAGAGAAATACGGCTACAGGGTGGACTATGTGGGCAACCCCACGCTAGATGAGATAGATGCTTTCCGCCAGTCGCTCTCTGACGAGGAGGTGGCTCGATGGAAGGAGAATCTAGGTATTACGGACCAACCCATAGTGGCACTGATGCCTGGTAGCAGAAGGCAGGAGATAGAGAAGAATCTACCCCTTATGCTCAGAGCAGCCAAGGCCATCAAGGGCATGCATAAATACGTGATAGCCTCGGCTCCCAGTATGCCCCGAGAGTTTTACGAGAAGATATTGGACGAGGTTATTCCTCGTGACAATCAGGACATAAGAAAGAGATTTGTCCTAGCCCCCTGCAATGGTAGCAGAAGCAGTTTTGTCCTCTTGCATTGTGCCAAGGCAGCATTGGTTACCAGCGGTACGGCCACATTGGAGACGGCCATAATGAATGTGCCACAGGTGGTGTGCTATGCTATGAACCATGGCAAGGTGGTTTCTTTCTTCCGTCGCCTCTTGCTCAAGGTGCCCTATGTCTCGTTGGTCAATCTGATTGCTGGCTACGAGGTAGTTCCGGAATTGGTGGCTGGAGATATGACCCAGGAACGACTGAATGAATGCCTGAGAAACATTCTAAAGGACGAGTCATATATAGATAATCAGCTCCGTGGATACGCCTTGATGATGAAGCGCCTAGGAACTCCTGGAGCACCCATCAATGCTGCCAAAAGGATAGTGAAGAACTCCTAAGAGAAGGATTAATTCAATAATGTATACTAACCTAAACAAGAACAAGTTATGATGATACTGCAGAAGATAAAGGAGTGGGTCATAAGCATGTTTTCACTAGGTGAGGATATGCTTCCCGATAGCGAAACAATCGAAGCCATAGAGCGAGGTGTGGACTTTCGTGGTGCTAAGTTGTGGATTCTCGTCTTGGCCATCTTTGTGGCTTCATTGGGCTTGAATACCAATAGTGCCGCCGTCATCATTGGTGCCATGCTCATTTCCCCCTTGATGGGCCCCATCATTGGTATGGGTCTTGCTATTGGTATCAACGACTTTATGCTCTTCAAGCGTGCCGCCAAGAACTATCTCGTAGCCACCATCTTCAGTGTGGCCACGGCGACGCTATATTTCCTCATCACCCCCATTGATGATGCTCAGTCAGAATTGCTTGCACGAACCTCGCCCACCATCTATGACGTGGGTATTGCCCTCTGTGGTGGCTTGGCTGGTATCGTAGCTCTGAGTAGCAAGAGTCAGCGTATGGGTAATGTCATCCCCGGTGTGGCCATCGCTACCGCCCTGATGCCGCCCCTCTGTACTGTTGGATTTGGCTTAGGCACAGGTAATTGGCTCTTTTCTCTGGGTGCTTTGTACCTATATATCATCAATACCATCTTTATCTGTTTGGCTACATTCATCGGTGTGGCATTCGTGATGCGCTACCCCAAAAAGGTTTTCGTGGACAAGGCTAGGGAGAAGCGGGTCAAGCACATTCTCACCTTCATCAGTATCATCACCATCATCCCCAGTGTGTACATCACCTTCCAAATGGTGCAGGAAACTATCTTTGAGGACAGGTGCCAGGACTTCTGCCGTGAGGTGGTACAGACGGACAAGGCTAAAATCATCTCTCATGAATACGACTTCCCTCATCGTACCATTCGAGTGGTACTATTGGGTGAGGAAGTTGACAGCCTAGAGATAGAAAAGATGCGCAAGAGCCAGGCACTCTATGGCCTTAATAATGCTATATTGGAGGTTGTGCAGGGTACCAAGGGCTTGGATATAGAGAGCGTGAAGGGTATGATATCAGAGAGTAAGAACAAGTTGTTGGCCACTCAGCGCCAATTGGTGGAGAATACTCAAGAGATAAGACTTTTGCGTGATAGCATTGTTCACGGACAAACGATGACAGAGTTTTCTCGCACCCTCTTGCCTGAAATGACAGCTCTCTTTCCGCAAGTCATGTCCGTCACCACGGGTCAGAGCCTGCGCACCTATTGGGATGATGCTGTGATGCGTGATACCAGTATATTTATGGTAAATGTCACCGTTTCCAAAGAGATTACCCCAGTTGAAGAGACCCGCATAAGCGGTTGGCTGCAAATGCGTTTAGGTAGAAATGACATCCAATTACTCGTCTCGCCAGACGCTACTGAGCAACCAACTCCCTCCAAAACCAAAAGTGCAAGGAGATAACATACAGATATTAGGTGCTTTTTGTAAGAATATTATCACATTTCATAAAAACATATTTGGTAAAATTTTATTAACTCTGCCTCATCAGTGGTTTAAATATTGCAAATCTCAATGTTAAAAATATTATGATTAAGACGTCATCAGAAATCCGTTTGGCTGCGAGGGAGGCCTTGAAAGTTGATGGTCGATATTTCAGATGGGGAAAACTATGTAGCCGGTGGACAGAAGCTGTACTGCTTACATATGTGTATAATTTTATCATTGTGGGATTTATCTACGTTGTTGGATTGGGGGTAAATCAGATTCACGAGGGTTTGACCACAATTGCTTACCTCCTGCTGATACCAATGTTTTGGGGATATATGAATATTTTCTTGCTGAACGCTAGAAGAGAGGAGGACCCATTTGATAAACTCAGCTACTTGTTTGTGGGTTACAAGGATATTGTGCGCATACTCTCAACTTATCTCTTGTGTGTTATTTATACTTTCTTGTGGACTTTACTATTGGTTGTCCCTGGTATAATCAAGGGTTTGTCTTACTCTATGACCAACTACATTCTTTACGACTATCCTGAGCTGAAAAACAATGATGCGATAGAGCTCAGCATGAAGATGATGGAAGGCCATAAGGCACAGCTATTCTGGTTACACCTATCATTTATCGGATGGTATATCCTTTGTTTATGTAGTTTTGGAATAGGCGTATTCTTTCTTGAACCATATATTCATGCCTCTATGGCTGAGTTCTACGAACAAGTAAAGAACGAATACCATAGCAAACAGGTGTAAAAGAAATGAGCAGTGGGTACACCTGCCTACTGCTCATTGTATCTTAATGCACTATCACCCTACAATTTGATGTCGTCTATCCTTACCAGACCATTGACGATGGCATAGATGGTGAGGCCTGCTGGGGAGTGTATATTGAGCTTCTTGGAGATGTTTCGGCGATGTGTCATTACCGTATTGACGGAGATGAACATATTCTCGGCTATTTCCTTGTTGGAGTATCCTTTGACCACTTCTACTATCACCTCCTTTTCTCTCTCTGAAAGGCCGTCATTACTCTCTGGCTTCTGTGTGGATGAAACGAGGATTTCTTCATCATTAGTATCTGCTCCCTTTAGGCGCACCTCATCTTCGAGACGATGAACGGATTCTGCAAATAATTGGTCCTCCAATCTGCAATGGCTAAGCATATCCTCTTCCATCATGTAGATATCCATCAGTACCTCGTTGAGCAACTGGACATTGCTCTCGGCAGGGTAATACTTGATGATGATGCTCTTCAGTTCGGAAGCACTTCTTTCGATGCTATCATGATTGTCCTGATGACGATGGCAGAGGGCATGAAAACCGTGCTCGGAGGTGGGTAATTTGCCTTGCAACAATTTCTCCACGTAAGGATGCACATGATGATTTTCATAATCCATGTGACGAGACATCTCGGCAGCATATTCGTCGTAGAACTTCAGTATCAAGACGGCTATCTGATTGTTGGAAACGGTCATTGCCTCCAGTAATTTGCGCTTTATGGCTGGTAGGCGGAAGTCTACGAAATAGGAATGCGAGCGCTTGAGGTATTGCATCAGAGCAGCTACATTTACATCGTCCACCAATTCGCTCACCTTAACGTGCTGACCTCCTCTGACAAAGTTGACCACGGCCAAAAACGTGGGTACATCCACGCCACACTCGTCACACACCTTCTGTATGGTGGCATCGCCAAAGCCGAATGCCATACCAAAACGACTGATTACCTGTAGCATTCTGTAATCATCGCTTATCAACTCACTCATTGGGTCGGAAGCCCTATACTTGTCGGTCATTTTTACTTTTTTTTTACCTTTACGAACGGATGGTATACACCACTTCTAATTTATTCTTGAAGGCAAAGTTATAAATAAATCTACAGCTATCGCATCGCATTATTCATTTTTTTGTACCTTTGTGGCATGAAATACTCACAATTAAGTATAGCCCAACTGGGTGCGCACATAGAAATATCATCCTTTTCCACAACAAATGGGGTTAAGGAGTGGCACGCCATATTACACATTACACCTCTCGAGGATACCTTCACCGGACAGTACCAACGCCTCTGTCAGGCAGAGCAACAACTCCTGCAAATGGAGGAAATGAAAGAGGCCAAGGTGGTATTCAAGCGTTATTTCCTTTCGGACAGTACCAACCAACAACCCCTCATGCACGAGCAAGAGCCTCACTGTAGTATCAGCTACATACAGCAGCCTCCCCTGGATGGTAGCAAAGTGGCACTGTGGATTTACTTGCAGGAAGGCATGGATACACAATACAGGGCTGACGAGGCTAATTCTACCATCGTAGAGCACAATGGATATCGCCACATCTGGACAATGGGTCTCATGGACAATCATGGAGATAGCCACATGCAAACTCAAACCTTGCTGACCCAATACGAGCAACTCCTTACCAAGGAGCACGCCTCCATTGCCGACAATTGCATCCGCACATGGTTCTTCGTGAGAGATGTGGATACTCAGTATCAGGGACTTGTTGTTGCACGTAGACAATACTTTGACTACATCGGTCTTACGGCTGACACACATTATATTTCTTCCACTGGCATCGGAGGCAACCCCTCTGACCCCAAAGCCTTGGTGCAACTAGGTTCGTATGCTCTCACGGGCTTCCTTCCTGAGCAACAACAATATCTATATGCTCCTACTCATCTGAATCGCACTAGCGACTATGGTGTAACCTTCGAGCGTGGCACTCTACTCAAGTATGGCGACCGCAAGCATGCCTATATCTCTGGCACTGCCAGCATTGACAATCGTGGAGAAGTGGTACACGTGGGAGATATCTACAAACAGACCTTGCGCATGTGGGAGAATGTGGAACAACTCCTTGCCGAGGGAGACATGACGATGGAGGATTGTGCCCAGATAATTGTTTACCTGCGAGATACTGCTGACTACAACCTGGTGAGCAAGATGTTTCGCGAGCACTATCCCAACATCCCAACTGTCATCACCTTGGCACCTGTATGCCGTCCCACATGGCTGATAGAGATGGAATGTATTGCCATCAAGGAAAGCGAAAATGCACAGTACCCCAACTTCTAGCTCTCCCATCGGCCTTCGTTTCTCCCTGTAGCTCATGCATCTGAGCATCGTGGCATATCGTCTCTATAGCATTATCTGCCTGCTCACTCTGCTCACCACTTACCTGGGAGTCAATTTCCTTATGGAGAGTAAACATAGCTACCTATAAATCATTTTGACTAGAAATAGAAACCCCTTGGAACTGTGCTACAAGTTGCAGAAGAACAAGCAGACAGTTGCCAAGGGGTTTGCTATGAGTTGTTTTTCGCTTAAAGTCCTAATTCCTTGATGATATTCTTGCCACCACCCCAGCGCTCGATAATCCAAAGCACGAAGCGGATGTCTACACCAATACAGCGCTGCAAAGTTGGGTCAAAACTGATATCACCAGCCATAGCTTCCCAGTTGCCATCAAAGGCAAGACCGATGACATGACCGTTGCCGTCAAACATGGGAGAACCACTATTACCACCAGTGATGTCATTGTTGCTAAGGAAGCAGAGTTGCATTTGCTTGGTATTCTTGTCCTTATACTTGCCAAACTTACCCTTCTTCAATAGCTTCACTATCTCTGGTTCCATCACATAGTCAGCATTCTCGTTCTGCTGAGCAATCTTGTCAAGAAGGCTCTGACTAGTGGTAAAGTAATCATAGTGAGTACCATTGGCTGTATAATCTTGGATATAACCATAAGAGAGGCGCATGGTCATATTGGCATCCGAATAGTGAGCCTCATCAGTGTCCATCTCCATGATAGCCTTGTTGAGAAGACGCTCATTGTGCTTAATCAAGCTCATAGTACCCTTCACAGTATTGAGCAAGTCATAGTAAGCCACAATAATATCATCGGCATAGCGCATAGCCATATCGGTTTCTCTCAAAGACTCATCTGCAAGAATCTTACCCACACATGTAGTATCTAGTACACAGGTCTTGGCAAAGACATCCTTGGCATAAGCCATGGTATTGCCAGCATAAGCACTATCGATAAGTTGATAGAAGGCAGGCAAGTGCTCACCCTTAGACCACTGTCGATATTTCTCCAAGAGCACACCCATGGTTTCCTCGTCCACACGTGGCTCATAGTCCTTGAAGATTGACTTCAAACTGATGACACACTGAGTAGAATCCAATGATGATGCATCGAAAGGCATAGAGTGAATTCTGTTGGCAATGCTACGCAACTCTATTCCGCGCAAGAATGTCTCGCTAAAGTATGTGAGCAATGCCATCTTGTGCTTGCGCTCGGCATAAGCCTTCTCCAGGGTGGAAAGTACATTGCCATAGGTAGCTGTTAGTTCCGCATCATTGCTATACCACTGACGGATGCGCTCCTCCAACTGTTGCTTCTGTCCAACAATGTCAAGGTCCTTCACAGCCTTGTTCATACCAATGGAGTTCTTCCAATAGTTGCTACTGCTTGCCCACTTGCTAGAGTACTTTAGTTCTATGGTACGGTCAGAATCCATCCAGCGCTTCCATACATTCTGCTTAGCGGTGCGCACATCGATAACTGCCTGATTGTTGGCCTCAGTACGCTCTACGATACCCCATGAAGAGAGATAACGATTGGTGCTACCAGGATAACCGATGGTCATACAATAGTCGTTGGGGGTATAACCCTTGATAGATACAGGAGCATAACCAGGAGTCTTCAAGGGCACATTGTCCTCGCTATATTCCGCAGGAGTGCCATCGGGCTTAGCATAGATGCGGAACATGGAGAAGTCGCATGTCTGGCGAGGCCACATCCAGTTGTCTGTATCACCACCAAACTTACCCAAGGTTTCTGTAGCAGTGAAAACCAAGCGGATATCGTGATATACCTTGTAGAAATTAGCAAAGAAGGCATTGCCGCTATAGTATGACTTCACCCAGCAATCCAAGTCGGGATTCTCCATGGTGAGCTTCTTCTCCAAAGCAGAGCAAATACTATCTGTGTAAGTGCTCTCAATCTGTGCCATGGTCATAGTACCTGCCTTCGCATTGAAGAGGCTATCCAACTCGCCTCTGACAAAGTCGGTATGGTCTTCCACCTTTTGCAAGAAACGCACATACAATCCCTTGGCGGGACGCTCCTGCGAACGTTTCTTTGCCACAAAACCATTCTTTAGGATATCATCCTCTGGAGTGGACAATGCCTGAATAGCACCATATCCGCAATGGTGGTTGGTGAAGAACAAACCTTCGGGTGAAACAACTACACCCGAACAGAAGTCGCCTAGATTGATAACGGCATCCTTTAGGCTCTCTGCATTCTCGTTGTACAATTCCTCTGGGGTGAGAGTTAATCCCAAAGACTTCATTGTCTCTGCTGTCTTAGGGCTGATGTGTGAAAGCATCCACATGCCCTCGTCTGCACTCGCCAAAATGGAGCACAAACTGGCTACTATTGCCAATAATGTTTTACGCATACTGTTTCTCTATATTATATCATTATTTTATTTGCGGCCACAAAAGTACTAATAAGCGTGGTATTTACCAAAAGAATCATTATTTCTGGAAGAAAAAAATACATTTTAGTCTGCCAAAACGCATTTCCGAAGCCTCGGAAATCAACTTTTGTCCACCAAAAAGCATTCCAAAAGTCTGGAAATTCCATTTTTTAACTTGAAAACACCCCTCGCCAAATACCTAAATATAGTGATTTTGATGGGTAAGGTTTATTGCCGCTGATGGTTTCTCTCCAATTAATTTGCTTATTCTCAAGCATAGTTGTAACTTTGACACGCTTTTAATATGAGAATACGATAATGACGCTTGCAGAACTAAAGATTGGACAATCGGCCACCATCCTCAAAGTGGGAGGAAGCGGTACATTGCGCCAGCATTTCCTAGACATGGGTGTGCTGCCTGGTGTACCTGTCACACTGATAAAGTATGCTCCTATGGGAGACCCCATGGAATTGAGAATACACGAATACGAACTGACTTTGCGCCGAGCAGACGCCAAGAAGATAGAGGTTTCTCCCATCGTGCAACCAAAGGCTCAGCCCAATACCAACATACTAAAAACTCCCGAACCTCAGCATCCTGGCTTGGGTGAAGGCGGTCATTATCATCATGAGCAAGAGAAGGCCGAAGGGCGCGACTCGCAAAGCAAAGCCCCAAAGGACAAGCCCCTGACATTTGCCTTGGTGGGCAATCAAAATTGTGGCAAGACCACATTGTTCAATCAGATGACTGGTTCGAATCAGCGCGTGGGCAATTTCCCTGGTGTCACCGTTGACCGCAAGGATGGAGTAATCAAGGGTTATCCCAATACCACCGTTACTGACCTACCAGGCATCTATTCCCTCTCTCCATATACCAACGAGGAGGTAGTGAGCCGTCGTTTCATTCTCGAAGAGCGTCCATCTGCCATCATCAATATAGTAGATGCTACCTGCATCGAGCGCAACCTTTACCTTACCATGCAACTGATGGAATTGGGTATTCCCATGGTTTTGGCACTAAACATGATGGACGAGATAAAGAACAATCATGGCACTATTCGTATCAACGAGATGGAAGCCCTCCTTGGCATTCCCGTAATCCCCATCTCTGCCATGCGCAATGAAGGTGTGGACGAAGTTGTACGCCATGCCATCCACGTAGCTCGCTATCAAGAGGGTCCCTTGCGCCACGACTATTGTTCACCAGAGGAGAATGGTGGAGCTGTGCATCGTTGCTTCCACGCTATAATGCACCTTATCGAAGACCACGCTCAAAAGGCCAAACTCCCCATCCGCTTTGCTGCTGCTAAGTTGATAGAGGGAGATGCTCTAGTCATTGACTCGCTCAAACTTAGCCAAAACGAGCAGGAAACGGTAGAGCACATCCTTTGCCAGATGGAAGAGGAAAGAGGTCTCGACAGACAAGCTGCTATGGCCACCATGCGCTTCGATTATATCAATAGTATTTGTCAGCGCACCGTAGTACGTCCCAAAGACACAAAGGAATACTTGCGTAGTAAATTCATCGATAAAATACTCACTGGCAAGTGGACAGCCATACCAACCTTCATCCTCATCATGGCTGGAGTATTTTGGTTGACATTCGATGGAATCGGAGCATGGATGCAGGAGCAGATGGAGATTGGCATAGAGAAATTCACTGAATTGACCGATGCTTTTCTCACTTCTATCAACATTGCGCCTATTCTTCAGAGCCTCATCATTGATGGTATATACGGAGGTGTTGGCACAGTGATTGTATTCCTCCCCTTGATATTGTTGCTATTCTTCTTCCTCTCACTAATGGAAGATAGTGGCTACATGGCACGCATAGCCTTTGTGATGGACCGTCCGCTGAGAAAACTTGGTCTTTCGGGCAGAAGTATAGTGCCTTTGCTCATGGGATTCGGATGTAGCGTGCCTAGTGTGATGAGTAGCCGTACCCTACCTAGTGTGCGTGACCGCCGTCTCACCGTCATGCTCACTCCATTCATGTCTTGTACGGCCAAGATTCCCATTTACGCATTCTTTTCTGCGGCCTTCTTCCCCGACAATGCAGCACTGGTGATGACTAGCCTCTACCTGATGGGTATCATCGTTGGCATACTCGTTGCACTGACTATGAAGCATACATGGTTTAAGGGTGAAGCTGTACCTTTCGTATTGGAATTGCCCAACTATCGTTTGCCAGTTCCAAGCAATGTTTTGCGTCTGATTTGGGAAAAAGCTAGAGACTTCCTCGGAAGAGCCTTCACCGTAATCTTCCTCGCATCCATGCTGATATGGTTCTTGCAGACATTCACATTCAGTCTCAAGTTAGTACAACCCGGTATGGAAAATGAGAGCATCTTGGCACAGATGGCCGAACTGATATCACCCATATTCTCTCCCCTCGGCTTGGGTGATTGGCGCATTGTTACTTCGCTAGTGAGCGGATTGCTAGCCAAGGAGGTTGTGGTAAGCACCTTGTCTACTCTCTTTGGAGATATACCTCTATCTGAAATCTTCACCACTGGCACCGCCTATGCTATGATGGCCTTCTGCTTGTTGTACACACCATGCATAGCAGCCATGGCCACTATCAAACGCGAATTGGGCAATACATGGGCCATGCTCATTCTATTCTTCCAGTGTGCCATTGCCTGGATGGTTGCATACCTGATAACCCTAGTTTTATAACCCCTAATCTCAAGTACAAAACACTATGAACATACAGAGCATCATACTTTTAGCATTCGTAGTCATTGTAGCCCTGCACTCAGCATATCGCCTCTACTCTAGAAAGAAGGGTAAAGGCGGAGATTGTAGCGATTGCGATGGCAATTGCGGAGGTGGTTGTTGTGGTTGCTAAAGGGGAGCAATACTATTTCACCAACACCTTGCACAATTGGTCTTGGTAAAGTCTGCTTTCCTCCACGGGAGACTCCCTATTAATCACCACAAAGGCATACCAGTGATTGTTGCGCCCATGTGCATATCCACAGAGGCTAGACGCACCAATGCTAGTAAGAGTACCCGTCTTGCAAAAGATACGATTGTGAAATAGAGGTCCGTTCATGCGATAGGACAACGAACCACGACGGGTAGGATGCCCAGGTGTGGCTAATGCCTCATTGAGCAAGATGTGCTTTATCTCTGGTTCTGTCCACGCAAAGCGCAAGAGTGCCAAAAGAAAATCAGCACTCACCATATTCTCTGGCGAAAGACCAGAACCATCGTTCAGCGTGAAAGTACTGGTATCAAAACCTAGATTTTCACGCAAAAAGACGTCCAAAGTATTCTCCCTCTCTCCCGTACTCAATGTGTATCTGTCCTGATGGTGATTGACATGGTAATACAGAGCATCTGCCTTGATATTGCTACTAAAAATCAGCATCGGAGCTATCACATCGGTCATCTTGGTTCTCTTGCTAAGTAGCACTCTGTTAGCAGGATACACTCTCAGTCCTTGCTCCACCTCTGCCTTGGGAGCATCTATACCTGCACTGCGCAATGCCACTCTCATTTCTTGTACAATACGAGGTGCGCCCTTCAACAAAATAGGTGTACGATTGTATGGAATATCCCAATAGCTAGCTGTATGATGAGCACGCAAGGTGTCTGTGCGCATCAGGTTCAATATCAACTTACCATCTATCTTTGATATACCAGCTCTCCTCAAGGCATTGACATATTCATCCAAAGTTTCCACCAATGGATTGTCGTCAGCTTGTAGTATTACATCGCCATGCAATGTACCACCCTCCTGCTTGCCAGTAACCAGCAACTTCTCCATATAACTATGATTAGGACCTAGTCGCTTGAGTGCAGAGATGGCCGTGAGCATCTTCAAACTGGAAGCTGGCACCATCAGTTCTTCATTGTGCCACTCTAGAACAGAGGTGTTGCTACTCAAATCCCACACCGCCACAGCTATGTGTGAAGTGTCCAAACGAGTAGGAGAAGCGATAAACTTGGCCAACTTGGCACACATCTCCGCATCTTCATCTAGGGTGATAGCAGGAGTGACCTCTTGCTTTGGCTTAGGTTCACTCTCCACACTTTCAGACACCATCTGCTGCTTCTCCCAGTATTCATAAAGGGTGTTTGCTGGCCACCACAATATCCATGCTCCTATTCCTAGGAACATGAACCAAAGTACCACTTTCACCCAGCTTTTTAGTCGTCTTTTCTTTACCTTCTTTTTCATAATGGGCTGCAAAGATACATTATTTTAATAAATAGTGCTAAAATTCCGTGACTTCTTTATAACTTTGCGCCCGAATAAATTACAAAATAACAAATTATCATGCAAAGATTACTATTTACTTTGTTGGCACTATGCTTTTTTGTTGGTGCCAATGCACAACAGGCTTTGCCACAGGATTCTGTTACTCGCAAGGGACAGTTGCCTAATGGTTTGACCTATTATGTTCGTAAGAATTTGCGCACACCTGGCCAGGCCAACTTCTACATTGCACAGAAAGTAGGTGCCGTACAGGAAGAAGAGCATCAGCGCGGTCTTGCTCACTTCCTAGAGCATATGTGTTTCAATGGCACAAAGCATTATCCCGATGATTCTTTGTTGCGCTACCTTGAAGGTATTGGTGTTAAGTTTGGTCAGCAGCTCAATGCTTACACCGCTATCGATGAGACAGTGTACAATATCAACAATGTACCCACAGCACGCACTTCTACCGTGGACAGCGTATTGCTGATTCTTCACGACTGGAGTTGCGCCTTGACATTGGACGAAAAGCAGATTGACAAAGAGCGTGGTGTAATTCACGAGGAATGGCGCCAGCGCAACTCTGCTCAGATGCGTATCCTAGACCGTCAGTTGCCCACTTTGATGTCAAATAGCCGTCCTGGCAATCGTATGCCTATCGGTTTGATGTCTGTTGTAGACAACTTCCCCTATCAGGCTTTGCGCGATTATTATCACACTTGGTATCGTCCTGACCTTCAGGCTATCATCGTAGTGGGTGATATCGATGTAGAGCGCACTGAGGCTAAGATTAAGGAGATGTTCTCTCCCATCACGATGCCCGAAAATCCTGCAAAGCGCATATACTATCGTGTTGACGACAATGAAGAACCTATCGTTGTCACTGACCACGACCCCGAGCAAACTATGACCGTAGTTTCTGTTATGCAGAAGCACCAACCCGTTTGGGCAGATTCTTTGAAGAACAACATCGGCTACATGCGCTACAAGATTATCAAGACTCTTGTAGAGGGTATGTTCAAGGCTCGCATCCAGGAGGTTTTGCTCAAGCCCGAAACTTCCTTCTTGAATGCTAGCTTTGGCGAGGGTGACTTCCTTTTGAGCAAGTCTACCCAGTGTACCGAAAGCTACATCATCCCCAAGGAGGGTCAACTTTATGAAGCTATCACAGCTGCTATCAAGGAGATGTGCACCGTGCTCGACCATGGTTTCCTACAGAGCGAATTGGACCGTCGCACCGCTCAGTTGGCTGCTGGCCTTGAGTTGAAGTATCAGAATCGCAATCAGCGCGAGAATGGTTCATTCATTCAGGCTTGTCTCAACAACTTCCTCTACAATGAGCCCATGCTCCCCTTGGAGGACGAGGTGAGAATCTACCAATTGATGCTACCCACCGTGACCATCGATGAGTGCAACATGATGTTCTCTATGTTGTTCAAGCGCGACACCAAGAACCTAGTCATCCTCTCTATGAACCCCGAGAAGGAGGATTACGTTCAGCCTTCTGCTGATAGCCTTTTGCTTGCCGTTAAGGCTGGTTATGAGGCTAAGACCACTCCTTATGTTGAGGAAAGCCTAGATAGCGAATTGATTAAGGAATTGCCCGCTCCTGGTTTTGTCAAGAAGACCAAGGCTGGTCATTTCGGAAGCAAGGAATTGACTCTCTCTAATGGTGTGAAGGTTGTGATGCTCCCCACCAAACATAGCGACAATGAAATTCTCATGCAGGCATACAGCCCTGGTGGTACTAGCCGTTATGGCCTAGAGGATATCTACACCATCCAGATGGCAGACAATCTTTGCAACTCATCTAAGTTGGGCGGTTTCAAGCGTACCACACTTCGCAAGATGCTAGCAGGTAAGCATGCTCAAGTGAGCGCTAGCCTTGGTGCATTCAGCGAGCAAATCGGTGGTGGTACTTCACGCGACGACCTTGAGACCCTCTTCAAGCTAGTTTACCTTCAGTTCCAGCCCCTAGAGGCCGACAACGATGCTGCTCAAAACCTATTCACTCAGTACTACACCATGCTCAAGGGTAAGGAGAGCGACCCCACCTCGGCTTATAGCGATAGCGTTTCTATGCTTTGCTATGGCAATCACCCCTTGAACATCAAGTTCCGCAAGGAGGATATCGCAAAGGTCAACTATGAGCGTGCCCTAGAGATGTGGGCAGACCGCTATGCTGATGCTTCAGACTTTACCTTCTACTTCGTGGGTACTTTCAACGAGGATACTCTTGCCAACTACTGTTGCCAATACCTTGCTACTCTCCCCACCAAGAAGCGTAACGACAAGGAGGTTTACACCGACCTCAAGCTACGTGATGGTATCCTAAAGAATGTCTACAAGACCAAGATGGAACAGCCTCAGGCTCTTGCTACCTACTTGCTTCACGCTCCTGCTAAAGGCAAGAAGAACTTGAAGGACGAGATGGCAACAAGCATCCTCAGTCAGGCTATGCAGATGACCTATACCAAGGTTATCCGCGAAGATATGGGTGCTTCATACGGTGTGGGTGCTAGTGCAGGTCACATGAAGGGCAACAATGGTAAGTGGTTCTATTCATTCTCTGTTCAAGGCAATGTGAAGCCCGATATGTACGACACCTGCTTGGTGGTAATGCGCCAGGAGTTGGAAAAGGTAGCCAAGGATGGTATCCCTGCCGAGTACATGCAGCGCGTTAAGGAGTACATGCAGAAGAGCTTCCACGAGCAGCAGAACAAGAACAATACATGGCTCTCATACTTGCAGACCTACGACCGCTTTGATATCGATGTGGAGAAGGAATATCTCCGCACCCTAGAGTCTATCTCTCAGAACGACATCAAGCGCGTAGCTAAGACTCTACTCAAGAGCAAGAATGAAATTACAGTGGTAATGCTACCGGAATAAATTGAAACGGAAAGGTGAAAACGGAAAACGGACTTGCTCCAGCTTGATGAGCCTTAAATAATAAAGGAGAACAGTTCTCCGTTTTCACTTTTCCGATTTCCGTTTTCCGATTTCCGATTTCCGTTTTCCGATTTCCGATTTCCGTTTTCCGATTTCCGTTTTCCGTTTTCCGTTTAAAAACGAACTATTATGTCATACGAAAAATCTTATTCTCAAACCTCAGGTTCTGAAGTGAGTACCTTCGCTGTACTCATGCGCAACGTCTACACATGGATGACATGCGCCCTAATGATGACTGGCCTCACCGCCATGATAGTTGCACGCAATGCAGATTGGGTATACGCTATCAGCAACCCAGCCATGATGTGGACACTACTCATCGCAGAAATTGCACTAGTATTCTTTATCTCATTCTGTCTGAACAAGATTTCCTTCGTCACAGCAGGATTACTGTTTGCCCTCTATGCCATACTCAATGGTGTGACCTTGTCTTTCATCCTGCTTATATACACAGCTGAGAGCATAGCACAGGCTTTCTTCGTTACAGCTGCTACATTTGGTGGAATGTCACTCTATGGCTACTTTACCAAGCGCGACCTCTCTACCATGGGCAGAGTGCTCATCATGGGTCTTTGGGGCTTGATTGTGGCTACATTGGTCAACCTCTTTTGGCAGAACGACACCTTCACATCTATCCTCAACTATGCAGGTGTGATTATCTTCGTAGGCCTCACCGCCTATGACACTCAGAAGATTAAGAATATGCTTACCAATGCACAGCACACTGGTGTCAACGACCAGACCAACAAGCTAGCCCTCCTTGGTAGCATCGTTCTCTACCTTGACTTCATCAACCTCTTCCTCAAGATTCTTAGCATCATGGGTAAGAGAAAGTAAGAACGCTTAGAAACAATTATTTCTAAATACAAAGGCCAGTTTATCATACGATAGACTGGCCTTTGCCCTCTTCTTAGTCAGGAACATTTACACTACCTTTCGTAGGAGGGTTGAGCTGGGGCTGTAGGGTTTGTTTTTTTTTATTACTGTCCGGTAAAAATATTAAGTTACTAAAAGACAGGGCTGAACTTCTAATTTTGAAGTTCAGCCCATTTTGGTTATCTTTGAGTTTGCACACTTAAAATATAACCATGAGCAAAAGTACACATTTCTTCGGAC
>JAZLBF010000033.1:0-7167 GCA_045613565.1 Bacteroidaceae bacterium | reverse complement strand
TTCACACGATGTCCATCGTAGCTTCGCACAATGGCCAGACGGAACTTAAACTGTTCTTTTACTACCAGTATTAAGTGACATTCAAAAAATAACCTGCTCCGTTTTAAAAACATCAATTTATGTTAGTAAGCTTGTCTTTTTGCCGCTTTTTTCCTTGCTTATCAGTCACATAGCCCAATCTTGTTGCTCGTAATAGTAGGAATAATCAATACCTTTCATGAAGGTTTCGCGGTCGTTAATCTTATCAGTCAATGCCTCCCCTAACAGCTGTTTGAGTGGTTGGGAATCTGATACACTTCTGCGCATAGCATCCAAGTAGTCGTTCTTGTCAATCAGACTCCAATCCACACATCTCTTCAGCGAACGGCGTAGCATCAGGTCAAGCCATATTCGGGTGCTACGGCGTGAATCTGTTGCAGACTCTTTATCGTACCTGGTTCTATGCTATCAAGTAAGCCACTCTCAAACAAGGTGTAAGCCTTCTTCTTGCTCTGACCATCGATGGTATTGTCGCTATAAAGAAACCAATCAAGGAAGTCCATGACTTTGTTGTTCGGTACACTTTTGGCCAATAAGATAACGCCATCCGAATCGAGTACATCGGTTTTGTATTTCTTTCCGTCACGAGCAGAGAGTTTCAGTTGGTTAGCAGCACTAACCAACTCGTTTTCCTCTTTCTTTAGCTTCGTTTTCAGGTATTTCCAATAGTTACGGTTCTTCTGATAATCAGGCTGTTGATTAATCACGCCAATAATATCGAGCACAGAGAACCACCATTTGGCATTCTCCTCATCCCAAATGGCACGTACCTCGCGGTCATTATAAAAACGAATGGAAACCTTGCTCATAGCACCTGATATTATCTCTATTCAGAAGACAAAGTTAAGGTAGGTTCTATAAATTAGCTTTGCGTTATATGATGTCTATTGTGCCATAGATTTTAAATTTGAGCTTACGAGCATAGTGATCTATGTGAGTAAGTGAAAATGAAGAAGATATGGTGCAAGAGATATTAGAAAACAAAAGCAATAGAATTTACTTAATACAAGATTATAACTAATTTATAGAACCTACCTTAATAAAAATCCAACACCTTCCAATGAAAGACTCAAAAATATAATTGATTTAACTGATTTTATTGATTAACCTATGTATCTTCCCTGGGCGATTAAATCAGTTAATCAGTTAAATCAGTTATTTTAGGCTACCCCAGCATCATATTTAGAAAACACCATCAAATATTACTAATAATATAGTTACTATAATAGTAAAATTCATTTCGCTAATCAGGCGAGGGATTGATATCAAAAAAATAACTGATTTAATTGATTTAACTGATTAACCTATGTTTCTTCCCCAGGGTGGTTAAATCAGTTAATCAGTTAAATCAGTTGTATTTCTCACTTGTCAGGTTCGTATGTTGTGTCTATCAATAATGCATGTTATATAAATCTAAAAAAAAAATATCTGACCATCTGACCACACCTCACATATTTTATCTAACTGTCAACTGTCAACCGTCAACCCCATTGATAGAGTACAGATAACAGGGAACAGATATCAGAGTTTAGATTACATGGTTGACAGTTGACAGTTGACAGTTATGTATTATTAGAATACACGCTATCTTTTCTATGTTAATTATCATCTCTTACAAAAAATACTAAAAAAAGTTTCACACTCATTATCAATACTTTATAACCTACTAAGTCGCAATAAGTCGCAATAAGTCGCATGGCGTGGAGAAGATGTTGTATCTTTGCACTTGTAAACGATGAACGATGAACGATGAACGTTTAGCGTTAAGCGAACATTGTAATTCCAGGATATATCAACAGATGAAAACGAGATAGCACTGTTCTTTGTAATGTGAATGCCTATGGCAAACAGATTTGTGTCGCATGTGCCAACGACACAAGACAGATGAAAACAAGATGATAGGCGCGGCATCTGTATTCATCAGTCGTTAATCAAGCGAAGATTTGATTAACATCTAGTGAAGAGCTCACCCCCACAAAGGAATCAAATCATGTTTAATCTTGTGTAATCTGTTGATAAATACTAACCCTTTAACAAACAAACTATGGAAAACACAAATTCTAAAAACATCTGGGGTAAGATACTCCAAGTCCTCATCACTGTTCTCACGGCAATTGCAACTACGTTTGGAGTTCAGAGTTGTATGTAAAAGACCCCTCCCATCCTCCCCTGCAGGGGAGGGGACATAGGGCAGCAACTCCCTTATGAATAGTAAAACATTCTAGATAACGTTTACATTTAGTCTCCCGCCCTGCAGGGCGAACAAGGTCTTTAGAATATTGACTGAATGTCAATATGTGCCTTGTGAGGGGAGAACTTCCCAGTTCGACGCGCGGACTGGTAAGGGGGAGGGTCTTGAAGCGCAATCCTAACTCTGGAACTCAATTCCCACATCAGGAGAGTACAAACTAACGCTCCGAAATGCATTTCCTAGCTCTTGCAAAGCTATTCCAACTGTTCAAAAACTCTTTCAAAGCTTTTCCCAAGGTCCTTAGAGTCCCTAAAACTCTAAACTATGAATTAACCACAAAGCACTAACAATTGATTATTAGCAACAGAGTACAGATAAGAAAAAGGTATAATCGGCTGGAAATTCTTCTATTACTAAAAAAAGTGTTAAAATTTAGAGTGTTTTCTCATTTTCGTTCATTTTTTTATGGTTGTAGATTTGCAAATCACGTAAATTTGCATCAAAACAAACTCCGAAAACCAATGAAAGAGAAGAAATATCGTGCACTGACCAATGGCGAGATGGAGGTGATGAATATCCTGTGGGACAATAATCGCTCGCTCACCATTAATGAGATGTTAGACTTGTTTCCTGACCCCAAGCCAGCCTATACAACCATAGCTACGTTTCTCAAGCTGATAGAGGCCAAGGGTTATGTTGAGCACTACAAAATACCTGGTCAGGGACGCATCTTTCATTTCTCGCCCATGCTCACTCGCGAGAAGTACATCTCTTTGGTTCTCGATGATGTCAAGGGTTCACTCTTTGGCAATTCCGCCAAGAAGCTCTTCTCCTTCCTTATTCAGACAGAAGAACTTTCTGAGGACGAGCTGTTAGAACTACTACAAATGGTAAGGCTATCGTCCAACGCTGAGCAAGCTACAGAGCAATAATCAATCTTTACTCATCCCGCTACCTTAATATAACATGATACCATACCTCGTCAAATCATCGCTGATGCTAATAGTGCTCTATGGCTGTTTCATGGCACTACTAGGCAAAGAGACCTTCTACCGCCTCAATCGCATTGTGATATTAAGCATAATCACGTCGGTGCTGATTATCCCTGCGCTAAATATCACATTGCCCAAGCCTGACTTTGGTAACATTTGGGACGAGGAGCTATCTTACACTCCTATCACTCACGAACACATCAATCACATACCCCTGAATATAGCAGATGAGGAGGCATCTACGGAAGCTACACAAATGCCTATCATCCCTAATGACGAGCAGATACCTATCGAATACCACGAGGAGCCAACTCCCTTTCCATGGCAGAAAATCATCATTGGCATATACCTACTGGGATTAGCGTGGCGAGTAGGCCTTTTCGTATGGCAGATACTACTTTTTAGAAGAGAAATCAAGCGAGGACTACACCAGAAAGACCAATATGGCAATAAGATAACCATACTCTCAGGAGACTTTGTGCCCTATAGCTTCTTTCACCACATAGTAATCAGCGCCAAGGACTACGAGCAATTGCGCACTCCTATCCTGGTACACGAACAGGCGCATGCCAAGCTGGGACACTCGTGGGACATCATGTTGCTAGAAATACTCTGCGCCACACAATGGTTCAATCCCTTCTGCTATATGTTGGCGCGCGAATTACGTTGCGTTCACGAATACGAGGCTGACAACGAAGTACTAAACCATGGCATCGATGCTACACAATATCAACAACTTCTTGTGATTAAGGCCGTAGGCAAGCACCTGCAGAGCTTTGCCAACAACTTTAATCGCAACTCACTAAAAAAGCGTATCATTATGATGAACAAACAGAAATCTAACAAGCGACTCATGTATCGTGGCCTATTTCTACCCCTAGTACTGGTGATAGCTGTTATTGCCTATGCTAAGCCAAAGATAGAGAGCCATATGGGGGATAACTGTATAGAATTGCTTCCTATCGACACTGCGCAACTGAATTCTGCCTATCGTACTCTGAGCATTAATCCAGACAACAAGGAAGCACAAGAACAGTTCTTCAATGCATTCCCCAAGAACTGGAGCGAGTTCATCATTACCTATCAATATGATGATAGCGAGGATTACGACTTGACAATGTATTTTTTAGCCGATGACCACATTACGACTCTTGGCGAGAAACTAACCTTGATAGACAAGTACACCTATTATAAACGCCTCATCTCTCTGGGCATTGGAGGTTCTTGGGATGCCGATGCGCCTAATTATCTAAAGAGTCTGCTACACTCCAAGATGAAAGAAAATACTACAACTATGCTCGAATGCCTCTCTCAATTAGATAGAGAGAAGCAACTCCAGTTTTGGGCCTTCTACTGGTCGTACGGACATTGCAGAGACACAGAAATCACTGACCCTGAATATAACTTGCTGCTTACTGAAAATGAAGTTAAATTTCCCATTGCCATGGAGACTATGAAGCAGGTGTACACTGCTGATGAAGAGAGCAAGAAACAAGTCCAAAATACCATCAATGAGATACACTCTAAGGCTGAACGAATGGCAAGGTCAGGACAACGCAATTCCTCCAAACTAACAGAAGAATACGCCACCCAAGAATTTAAGGACATATACAATCTGGTAGATACTTGGGGTAAGCAGCACAACACAGCTCTCATTCCCTATGACTGCTGGCTAAGGCTTTACAATGCCAACTCTCCCACCTATACAGCTCAAGAGATAGATGTCTACCATCACAATGGCCGCCAATTAGCGTCGATAACACAAATCATCACTGATACCATAAATGGCCGACCCATATCACATAAGAGCGTAGTATTCATGACTCCTATAGACGGCAAATGGAAGGTATTCGACTTTCAAGATTTTGATGAGCCATCATACACCGAACTTGTCAAGTTAGCACACAAAGAGGCATTGCTTACTAAAGAAAAATCAAAAGAAAATACTCAAGAGGGACAAACAGAAAACAATACAGAATTAGAAGACGAGACATTAACCCCAACCCAACAAAGTACCCTAAATCAATTGCCCGATAGCAAGGCAGCCTGTTACATCAACGACATCTTTGTAAAGAGTTTCGTTGGCATTAATCCACTGGTAGAGGCTGACACCAAGGTGGAGATTAACAAAATAGCCCTCTCCACCCCCATCACTATCAATGGTGTAGAGTATCAGACAAAGTTTGTGCTTAAGACGGACAAGAAGTTCAACCTTGTTTCCCTCGACGAAGTTCGCCAGCAGTACTACCCCAACGTTACTGGCAAGGTGATATATATGATTAATTCGTACTTCATCACCAGCGACACCGAGTCGTACAAGGTGGATAAAGACTTTATCCATTCATGCGAAATACTAAACAGCTCCGATATCGACATCCTAAACAACGGCAACGCCAGCACTCCCTTTACCATAATAAAGATAATAACCAAAAACAATAAGCCTCATGTCAGATTACGAGGCGATAGGGAGGAGTCAAAAGACACTTCTGTCTATGTGAATAATGAAGAGAGTGCTAAATTCCCTGGCGGAGAGGAAGCGCTAGAGGAGTATTTTAAGGCTGAATTAAATTTTGCCAATAAATCTACACAGAAAGTAACTAATAACAGAATAATACTTAGGTTTTTAATAGAAACAGACGGAACTATAAGTGACATTGAGATAGTAAGAAGCACCGGAAGCAAACGCATTGACAAGGAAGTTGCGAAAGTTATCCAGAAGATGCCACGATGGAAACCTGCCTCAGAAAATGGAAGCCCCATTAAGTCCTGGTATCATTTGGCAATACCATTAAAAAAGTATGGTTTAGAGGAAAAACAAGAACGGCAAGGCCATCATACCCGAGTGGGAGACAGAGATAAAGAAGACAATAATATTATAAATAATGAGATTTATGAATAACTACAGATTTATCAGCAAGTGCATCATTGCGCTTTTGTCCTGCATCATAGGACTAACGTCTTGTGGAAACGACAACAAAATTCCTACTAACGAAATTCATTATACAACCATTGAAAACAGCGTCTTGCCATTTAACTTTGGCGAAGGGCGAATAGTGTCAAACAGTTATGTTCCAGACAAGAATGTATGTATATTGGAATTTGACAAGGATGTGACGGAGATAGAGAAAAGGGCTTTCTCTGCTTGCTCTAGCCTCAAGAGCATCACCATCCCCCAATCGGTGACAAAGATTGGGGTCGGTGCTTTCTGCGGTTGCTCCAGTCTCACGAGCATCACAATCCCACAATCGGTGACGAAGATTGGAGTAGATGCTTTCTCTGCTTGCTCCAGCCTCACGAGCATCACAATCCCACAATCGGTGACGGAGATTGGAAAATATGCTTTCGGGGGTTGCTCCAGTCTCACGAGCATCTCCATCCCTCCATTGGTGACGGAGATTGGAAAAGATGCTTTCTATGGTTGCTCCGGCCTCACGAGCATCATCGTTTCCAAAGATAATAAGTTCTATGACTCGCGAGAGGATTGCAATGCCATAATACATACGGAGAGCAATACGCTGATAAGTGGGTGTAAGAATACCATCATCCCCCCATCTGTGACGGAGATTGGGGAAAGTGCTTTCTCTCGTTGCTCCAGCCTCACGAGCATCACCATCCCCCAATCGGTGACGGAGATTGGAAAAGATGCTTTCTCTCATTGCTCCAGCCTCACGAGCATCTCCATACCAGAATCGGTGACAGAGATTGGGAACCATGCTTTCTATGGTTGCTCCAGCCTCACGAGCATCACCATCCCCCCATCGGTGACGGAGATTGGGGAAGAAACTTTCTATCGTTGCTCCAGCCTCACGAGCATCACCATCCCCCAATCGGTGACGAAGATTGGGTGGTATGCTTTCTATGGTTGCTCCAGCCTCACCGAAGTTCGCATCCCTAATGGGTGCAATGTGGATAAATCTGCCTTCTGGAACTGTCCCAACGTCCAAA
>JAZLBF010000032.1:0-28232 GCA_045613565.1 Bacteroidaceae bacterium | reverse complement strand
AAATGCCAAGATCAGTCAATCATGTAGCATCACGTGCTAAGAGAAAGAAGATATTGGGTCTGACCAGAGGTTACTTTGGCGCCCGCAAGAATGTTTGGACCGTTGCCAAGAACACTTGGGAGAAGGGTCTTACCTATGCTTACCGCGACCGTCGCAACAAGAAGCGCACTTTCCGCGCTCTTTGGATCCAGCGTATCAACGCTGCGGCTCGTCTAGAGGGTCTAAGCTACAGCCAGCTAATGGGCTTGTTGCACAAGGCAGGCATCGAGATCAACCGTAAGGTTCTCGCTGACCTAGCTGTTAACAACCCCGAGGCTTTCAAGGCTATCGTAGCTAAGGTAAAGTAAAGGATTAGAGAAACAAATCCAAAATTAGCGACGCCCACCCTTGTGAAAGGGCGGGCGTTGTCTGTTTTTAGAAAAGTACTGAAGAAGAAATGATTACCGCTAGTATAGTAACATACAACGACCACCTTCTAGACATAGAAGCCATCTTGCGCTCCATCATTGCATCTCCCATCCGCAAGGTATGGATTATCGACCATAGCGACGAGGTTTCTACCCTGCGCGAAGAGTTGCAACAATACATGCAACGCGACAAGGACCTGAAGGAGCACATCTCGCGCGGATTTCAGATAGAATATCTGCACGAGGAGAATACTGGATATGGCCGTGGTAATAATAGAGCTATTCGCCTGGCAATGGAAGAGGATAGCCATTACCATCTCGTGGTCAACCCCGATGTATGGTTTGCTAGCGATGTAATCCCTACTATCTGGAAATACATGGAGGAGCATCCAGAGGTGGGACAAATAATGCCCAAGGTACTCTTCCTGGATGGTAAGATACAACCATTGGCCAAGCTACTAGCAACTCCTACGGATTTGATATGCAGAATCCTGTTGCCCGAGTGGTTGATAAAACAAAGAAACAACAAGTATGAGCTTCTACACTCTGGTTACGATAAAATCATGAATGCTCCTTGCTTGTCCGGTTGTTTTATGTTCTTCCGCATAAGCACACTGAAGGAGATTGGCCTCTTTGACGAGCGTTTCTTTATGTACGGAGAGGATTTCGACTTGACAAGACGTATCCATCGCCATTACAAGACTTTATTCTTCCCCTTGGTCAATGTTTATCACAAGTTTAGCCGTGGCTCTTATCATAGCTTGCGACTATTCCTAGTACACATGGCTAGCATGGTAAAGTACTTCAACAAGTGGGGATGGTTTTACGATGCTGAGCGAAGAAAATTTAATCGCCAAATATTAAAAGACATCAAAATGGCCAATCAGCAGGATTAATCTCTTGCTGACCTAACCATAACAAACCTTTTTATAGCAAATGAACGGAGTTGTTGCCTTTCTGAAACGATGGGGATTGGTGGTGAGCATGCTGACAGGTGCATGCGCATACATTACCTTTATCAACATCGAACCTCTACAAGTGTGCAAACCATTGCTAGGCAAAGCGATAGGAGTTTCACAACCAACTCTGCTCTTCATGATGCTTTTGCTCACATTTCTTAAAGTCAAACCATCTGACCTTAATCTACGCAAATGGCAATTGGGAGCACTAATGCTTCAAGGGCTTGTGTGGATAGGTGGCGCATGGCTGATGAGCAGCATTTCCCTATCGGAGAACTGGAGGTTGGGCCTTGAAGGCTTCCTACTTTGTATGATATGCCCTACGGCTACGGCCGCCGCCGTTGTAACAGGTAAACTGGGTGGCAACCAAGGTTCGCTCACCATGTATATCATCCTGGCCAACTTGCTAGCATCGGCACTAATACCAGCAATGATTCCTATGATTTGCCCTAATACGGAGGTGGATTTCATTACTACCTTTTGGCAGATTATAGCTAAGATTTTCCCTCTGCTCTTCTCTCCTTTCCTTTGTGCAATCATCATCCGTCGCCTATTACCAGGCGTGGCACGATGGCTCACTAGTATTCCTAATGCCGCGTTCTACCTGTGGATGATGGCACTCTCGATAGCCATTGCCGTAAGCGTAAAAATCATGCATCAAAGCTTTATGGCTGGTAGCGGAATAGCACCACAATTGTGCATTGCCGTGGGTAGTTTGATTGCCGCCTTCATTCAATTTACCTTTGGTAAATGGCTTGGCAAAAACATCAGCAATTATTCAGGCGAGGAGGTAATAAGTTCTACTCAAGCTCTAGGACAAAAGAACACCATCTTCTCCATCTGGTGTGGCTACACCTTTATGGATCCCCTGAGTAGTATTGCGGGTGGTTTCTATAGCATTTGGCACAACATATACAACTCTTACCAATTAGCCAAACGAAAGAATATCTAACACCTCCCCCTCCCCTCTCACTAAATCATACACCACATCATCATAAAATATTCCCCTCCTAAACACTAAGATTTAAGAGGGGATATCTTTTAGGTAAATACCTTCTGGTTATTATTTATTCGGCTACACCAATAATGTCCTTGACTGATGCCACATTATGTGCATCCAACCATTCGTTGATACCCTGAGCCACCTTAACAGAGATTGCAGGGTCAAGGAAGTTAGCCGTACCAATCTCAATAGCACTTGCACCTGCCATAATAAATTCGATAGCGTCAGTTGCACTAGCAATACCACCCAAACCAATGACTGGGATATTTACGGCACGTGATACCTGGTAAACCATACGCAAAGCAACGGGCTTGACACAAGGACCTGACAAACCACCTGTACCAATGCTCAACATGCGCTTGCGCTTCTCGATATCAATAGCTGTACCCATGAGAGTATTTATCAAGCTAACAGAATCTGCACCCTCTGCTTCCACCGCCTTGGCAATGCTAACAATATCTGTTACGTTGGGAGATAGCTTTACGATAAGTGTCTTGTTGTAAGCCTGACGAACGGCCTTGACCACACTAGAAGCACCTTCTACGGTTACTCCAAATGCCATACCTCCATCATGTACATTGGGGCATGAGATATTCAACTCGATGGCATGAATGTCTTCCAATTCATTAATACAAGCAGCACAACGAGCATAGTCTTCGGGTGAAGAACCAGAGACATTGACAATCATCTCTGTGTCGATATTACGAATCTTGGGATAGATTTCTTCGCAAAAATACTGCACGCCCTTGTTCTGCAATCCCACACAATTCAGCATACCACTAGGGGTTTCTGCCATACGTGGATAATCATTACCTTGACGTGGCTGAAAGGTAGTTCCCTTAACAATAATACCACCAATGCCGGTAAGGTCAACTACATCTTCAAACTCCAATCCGTAGCCAAATGTACCACTGGCCGTCATCACGGGATTCTTCAGTTGGAGAGCTCCTATATTAGTTATTAGATTTGCCATATCCTATTCCCAAGTAAGTTCGTTAATATCAAATACAGGTCCTTCTGTGCACACACAGACATTGCCCTTGGTAGTTTTCTCCACACAACACAAGCATGCTCCCAAACCACAAGCCATCATATTCTCTAGCGACACCTCGCAAGGAATAGAATTAGCTCTAGCATACTTTGCCACCGCCTTCATCATAGGAGAGGGACCACACACGGAGATGCGATCAAAGTGCTCCTTGAACAAGATTGAGTGCTGGGTAACGAAACCTTTCTCTCCTGCACTACCATCCTCTGTGGTGACATATACATTGCCTACCTTTTCAAATTCTTCCATCTGGAGAAGCATATCAGCAGTACGCGCACCCAACAAGAAAGTGGGTTTCATACCCATCAAATTCATCTGCGCACCCATGTACAAGAGGGGAGCAGTACCCACGCCTCCACCTACGAGCAACACCTTTGTCTCTGGTGAAACGGGCATAGAAAAACCATTGCCAAGGGGCAAAAGTGCATTGAGCAAATCACCTGCTTGCAATCGTCCAAGAGCACGACTACCTGCACCTACAAGTTGAATCAAGAACCAAACTTGATTAGACTTTGTGTCAACAAAGTTAATACTGATAGGACGACGAAGGAAAGTTTCCTTGCTACCATCAACACGCAACTGGGCAAACTGACCAGGCATCATGGGAGGCAAAGGAGCATTCGCATCAGTGCATTTCAGCAACACAAAACGGTCTCCCAACTCCTCGCGAGAAACCACCTGCAAATCTACAATATGCTTTTTTAGTGCCATAAAATATACCTTATTTATTTAATTGCTTGATAAAGTTACGAAATAAAAATGAGATAAAAACCTATTGACCTAAAAATATAATTTCCTACGTGTAGAGATAGCATTTTTTGTAGTCAAATCTCATTTTCAAAGCTTCAGAAATGCATCTTTATTGATCAAAACTGACTTCCGTTCATACGGAAAACACAAATCGGTACACCTTATTTATATTATATAAGAGCTAGATTTATATTATATAAGAGCAAGCATCTAACCCACATTTTCTAGTAACTTCCATCAACTAATGAACCTATTAAATTACCCTTTTACAACGAATTTTACCCCTCTAAAACCTCATTTTATACCCCATATCAGTGGTATTCTGATAGCAAATAGAAGAGATTTTTGAGTATTTTTCGCTCATTTTCGAGAGTAAACCTTGTAAAATTACCCCTTAGGGAGTGAAGGTTTCATAGGTTCCGTCATCGAAAAATATACGGATTTCTGTTATTTTTCTCCTAGGTTTGTCAATATATTTCTCAACAACCTGTACTTGCGGAGCAACAACCGATGCTTGTGGATAACCATTTTGCATAGCTTGAGGGTGAGAAACAGGTGATGTCTGTACCATCTGAGGAGCAGCAGCTACATTGCCTTCAACACTAGGTTGTGCAGAGGGTGAATAGGAGAACAAGTCGGGTGCTATATCATCCGTACTATTATCCATCTTCTCCTCTGTCTCTACCTTCTTTCCGTCTGCTTCTGAGGTGTACATTGCACCCTCACCAAACATCAACCAGGAAATATTAACCTCTGGGAATCTTTCGTGAATAGAACTTACTATCTGATTTGAGGGACGAGTACGCCCATTGAAAATTCCTGACAATGTTGCTTCAGCTATACACAACTCAGATGCAAATGACTTTTGCGACATAGCTTGATCGAGCATCAACTGACGAATACGGTCTTTCATAAATTCGAGCCTAAAATGATAACTAAATATAGGGGTAAGGGGAGAAACACCCCAATTTTCGATTACAAATTCGCTCACAAAGGTACAAAAAAGCATTCAAGTATGCAAACTTTAAAGTTATAAACGTAAATTTATATTCTGATTCACAATTCACTTCTTCGTATTTAGTTTCAAAAACAGCACATTTAGCTTTGTAAATACTAATTAAACTTCCATAAATTCACACTCTTAAATCTACTTAAAGCTATTTATATCGGATTTGTTGTCTATTTTATTGATTTTATGTGTATTATAAATGCATAATCTGCTGAATATGTTAATAATCCCTCGCATTATGCTTAAAGTTGACGAATTTGCATACAAATTAGGATGAAAGGTTTTATGCATTTTTGTTTCTATCTGAGTTTTAAGATGTTACATGCATTAAAACTACCCACATATTTTATGCATTGCATATATGCAAAGCATGAAATTAATATTTGCAAATGATGCGGTAAATCGAATTTTCTTTTGTAAATATGATTTTATATACCCTTTTGATTTAGGATTCGTTTATTTAAATTCGCAAATCATCTCAACCGAATTACAAAACTAAATGTTAAAATTTGTTAAATTTAAATTCTACCCTACCCTAATCCGTGAGAATAAGTCAAAATTGGATATTCCCTACAATTGAGCAGATTTACCAAATTTACGCAATTCTCAGCGAGCACCTATCATAGCTAACTGATTAATGTATAGAAGAATGATGCAGAAAAAGCACTCCCACCCTATTTGTCAATGTAGAAAAAAAGTGCCCCGTTTTGGAGCACTTTACAATGTATTTTTACCCTATTTCTAATCTAAAACGTAGCAAACAAGCTCTAGAAGCAATTCACCTGGTGGGGTTTTACATCCTCCTACCCCTTTGCTTGCTGCATCGGTTTTTCTTATCTCAGATAGTATGTCCATCACCCTACGACCCGTATACATCTTCATGGCAGGCATAATCTCATTGCGTACCTTCCAATCAGGCTTACCCAACCATTGTGCTATCCCCTGCTCCGTCTTGTCAGGGCTATAGTAAGCTTGCATCAAGTCTGAAAAAAAAGTAAACATCATAGAGAGCGTAGCAGGCAATGCAAAGGAGCGCGGATTACTGCCAAAATATTTCACGATTTTCAGTGCCTGAGCTTTATGTTTTTTTACAAGTGCGGATATTAGTTCGAAATTATTGAACTCCTTACTCATGCCAGTTTGACCCTCCACAAGGGTAGCAGTCACCCTACTCTCCCCCGCCGGCATTGCTATCAAGAGTTTGTCCAACTCGCTAGACATCCTCATCAAGTCGGTACCCACATACTCCACCAGCATCTCTACCGCCTTAGGTTCTATATCCTTTCTTTCTGCCTTGAGATACTTTTGTATGAAAGATGGTAAGGAACTTTCATACACACGCTTGCTTTCAAAAACCACACCCACCTTGTCAACAACCTTGCACAAGGGCTTACGCTTGTCCAGACTTCCATTCTTGTGACACAAGACAAGCACGGTACTAGATGATGGATTCTTGCAATAGGTGGCTAGCGCATCCTGAGCAGATTTCATTTGCTGAAATTCTCTCACCACCACCAGACGCTTTTCACCCAACATAGGGAACTGATGACACGTCTCCACTATCCTAACGGCATCCACCTCGTTGCCATACATCAGAGCCATATCAAAATCCTTGTTGGCCTCGGGCATCACCTTCTGGGTAATGACAGCTTCCAACTTGTCTATGTAATAAGGTTCCTCGCCCATCAAACAATAAATGGGAGCCACATTACCATTCTTTATTTCTTTTAATATTTCTTCGTAAGTCATTACTATTGTTTCTCACTATAGGAACACACCATTGTCAGAAGGAAGAAAGTGGGTACGATATTTTAATAATCGAATTTCAGATGACGAACAGTGTTCTTCTCGTTTCTAATCATTTCTAAAGCTTCTATACCAATGAGCACATGAGTATGAACAAAGTTGCGTGTCACCTCATTGTCGCTCTCCGATGTCTTCACTCCCTCAGGAGTCATAGGATTGTCAGACACCAGAAGCAAAGCACCCGTGGGGATACGATTGGCGAAACCACAAGTAAATAATGTAGCTGTTTCCATATCCACCGCCATGGCCCTTGTCACGCGCAGATAGTTTTTAAAGTCATTGTCATGCTCCCACACTCGGCGGTTGGTTGTATACACGGTACCTGTCCAATAATCAAGCCCCATGTCGCGTATCGTTGTTGACACAGCTCTCTGAAGCATGAAGGCAGGCAAGGCAGGCACCTCTGGTGGAAAATAGTCGTTGCTAGTACCTTCGCCTCTGATGCCAGCAATGGGCAATATCAAATCGCCCAACTGACTCTTAGGAGTAAGTCCTCCGCATTTACCCAAGAACAAACATGCCTTGGGGCTTATAGCCGAGAGCAAATCCATCACGATGGCTGCATTGGGGCTTCCCATGCCAAAATTGATGATTGTGATACCACCATGAGTAGCCATGCGCATATTAGCCGAATAGTCGGGCAAGGGCAGACCAAAATGCTTGCAGAAGATATCCACATAATTATTGAAATTCGTAAGCAGGATGTAATCTCCAAAATCCTCCAACGAATGATTGGTATATCTCGGCAACCAGTTTTCAACTATTTCTCGCTTGCTTTTCATTGTTATTGTAGCTTTTATTTCTTGCCGAAGTTACTTTCGTTTCATAAAAGGCCAAAAACATTTGGTTATTCACTTACTTAAGCGTAACTTTGACGACACAAAGATAATCAAAAAGTCTGAATGGGCAATGTCGCACACTTGCCTTTTTCTCTCTAAGCGATATTACACCTTTATGTACCAACTTAATTTACCATACACCGAATTAAAATTGCAACTCCGCGAGGATGAATTCATCTACGTTTGGGATTACATCCGCAGGCGTTGGCTAAAACTCACCCCAGAGGAATGGGTGCGCCAGCAATTCTCCCATTGGATGACAGAAATCTTGGGATACCCTAAAGCTCAACTCGGCCACGAAATCAGCCTTGAGCAAAATGGTATGGCCAGACGTGCTGATGCCGTCTTCTATGATAAGAATGGCCAACCGCTCATCATCCTTGAATTTAAAGCTCCTCATGTGGAACTCACCCAAGAAACCTTCAATCAAATCTATCGCTACAATCTAGTACTTAAAGTTCCCTACCTCATCGTGAGCAATGGCATGAAACACTTCTGTTGTCATGTACACGAAGACAAGATAGAATTTCTCAAAGAGATACCCGAGTATACCAAAATGTTACTTAGGTAGATGGCATATAAGCCTTATTAGGTTGGGTATGTAGTCTTTTGCAATACGACATTTCTACTAGACTATAACTAAACCAAAGGTGTGAAATCGGGCTGTGTTGGCATGCAACGCATTACCAGAACAGCCTAAGGGGATAAGCCTCAATCATACTTTTAAAGTTATTCGTAGATGGTTTTTAAAAAATATAATATCTTTGCAGAAAAATAAATCAATGAAGAAGTTATTATCAATATCTGCAATATTATTTCTAGTAGCATGTAATTATTCCACTTCTACAGACAAACTCTTAGCAGAAGTATGGCATAGAGATCAACATGTACGCCATCAGATT
Source organism: Bacteroidaceae bacterium (assembly GCA_045613565.1). GTDB lineage: Bacteria > Bacteroidota > Bacteroidia > Bacteroidales > Bacteroidaceae > Physcousia. The sequence goes on along the minus strand of JAZLBF010000032.1, from coordinate 19,509 downwards.
CAGGAATTAACAAAAGCTGTGAGCATTGATGAAAAGATGGAACTTGTTGATTCACTAATAATGATATGCGAAAGTGTTGACCGAATAGATAACGAAAATATTGCAATCATAGATAGTTTATTACAACAAGGTCTTCCCAGAGGGTTATCTAAAGAATCCTACAAAACCATCTGGATTGTTATAGACCACGCTTCTTTAGAAAAACAAGAGCAATACCTTCCTCTTATTGAGCAAATGACTATAGAGGGTTTAATCGAAAGTGACAATTATGCTATTCTTTTTGACCGCATAGCGATGAAACGCAATCGCCCTCAACGCTATGGTAGTCAATCGGTACAATTTGGTTCACCTGGCAATATGAACCTCTACATATGGCCTGTGGAGAATTTTGAAATACTTGATTCTTTACGCTCAACAGTAGGTATGACACCAATATCCGAATATTTGCAACAATTAACCCAAAGCACAGGTATAAATGCACAATATGCACCGCAGATAACTATTGAAGAAATCAATCAAATGAGAACAAGCGAATGAAAAAGAGTATCAAATATTTCATCATTTTAGTATCAAGTATTCTTGTTCTTTTAGGCATAACTATTTTACTGGCTCGAACCATATTTAAAGATGAATTGATTGAATATGTAATCAAACTGAAACAAGAAAAGCAAAAACAGATTCAATCATATTACATCTCTGAAATACCTGTTGAACCAGAGTACTTCGCAGAAGATTTCAAAAGTATCCACGATATCGTTTCTGAAAAATGTTCATTGAGCAAACAGAAAGGTTACGATATGGACTCTATTTACAATTCATTCGCAAATCGAATAGTAAATGAGCATATGAGCAAAGCCGATTATGGATTATTAATCCGTGAATATTTTGCAGCATTGAATATCGGACATGCAGGGGTAATGCTTTCACTTTACTCTCCTGAGTATTATCCAACAATTGTTGAGAATAGAATATTCATTGATAACCCTAATGAGCATTTTACAAATAGTGGATTCTGCGACAAGGATGAAATAGTTACCATCAATAACATCCCCATTGACCAACACATTGAAAATTGGAAGAAATATTCTTCAGCATCTACCGAAACATATCAAACGCACATTACTCAATGTAGAATTTTCACATCATTTACCGATAGTCTTATCTTTTGTGATGTCCTTAGAAATGGAGATACTATAAAACTTAAATTATCTCTGATTAGTTCTCTAACAAATAATACTCCTCAAGCTCATCACAAAATATTCAACGACAGCGTTGGATATATCTGCATCGAATCCATGATGGATAATGTTGTAGAGGATTTCAAACAAGCCTATAATCAAGTTTGTGAACTCCCATATTTAATTATAGATGTTCGAGGAAACGGTGGAGGTAATAGTAATAATGGTAGATTAATTGCAGAATATCTACTTAAAAATCCACAGGAACATTGTGTTGGCGGTAATATAACGCCACAATCTAATGTTTATAAAGGAAAATTGTTTTTATTGACCAGTAATCACACATTCTCTGCAGCTGAGAGTTTTACAATAGATTTGAAAGAGAGTGGTTATGTCACATTGGTCGGAGAAAAAACTGCTGGCGATACTGGATGTTTCCCTAAGGATTTTACATCACAACATGGTGTTTGGTTTAGAATTCCCACCCGAGAACCACATTTTTCTCCTAAAGGTTTCCCTATGGAAGGCACAAGTATAGAACCACACTATGAGGTTAAGCAAACAGTTGCAGATTTCTTTGATAATAAAGATACTGCTATTGAATATGTATTGAGTGAGCTCATAACAACCGAATAAAGGTTTTTAGACATCACAAAAGTTAGCAACCTTCCGCCAACTGGAATAAGGTTCCTCACAAAAGTTAGCAACCTTCCGCCGACTATGGATGTTAGCAGTTAGAATTCATCTGTTGTGAAAAATACATCCACATTTATTTTCACACACCGTAAAGATACAAAATGCTTTTAATACGGGGTGGTCTTCATCAAAGAAGACAGAGTCGGGAAAATAAAAATAGCGCCACCCTTGATAGGATGGCGCATGTCTTAGAGTTATATATTGACTCGTTTTTTGTCTTTTAGACTTTAGGATTATTCCTCGCGACGCTTTGCTACACGGCGACGACGTGGTTTCTCCTCCACTGCCTTCTTGTCTAGGTGTACACCTGCCAATTCGGGGTCAACAAGGATACGACCACAATATTCACATACGATAATCTTCTTGCGAGTACGGATATCTAGCTGGCGCTGGGGTGGAACCTTGTTAAAGCAACCACCACAAGAGTCACGCTGAACGTATACTACAGCAAGACCATTGCGAGAGTTCTTACGGATGCGCTTGAATGCACTCAAAAGACGGGGCTCGATAGTTGCCTCCACATTGTGTGCCTTCTCCTTAAGCTTTTCTTCCTCAGCCTTTGTTTCGCTAACGATTTCTTCCAACTCCGAACGCTTGATATCAAGGTCGGTACGGCGGTCAGCAATAACCTGATTTGAGCGGAACAATTCGTCACCCTTTGTATCCAACAAAGACTTAGCCTCACCAATGCGCTTCTGATTCAACTCAATATCCAAGCGTAGGTACTCAATCTGCTTTGAGAAGTTCTCGTATTCGCGGTTGTTGCGCACGTTTCTCATCTGATTTTCGAAGCGCTCCATATCCATCTTGTTCTTCTCAATCACGCCCTGACGCTCCAACACCTCTTTGTGTGCAGATGCAATATCGTCGTTAATCTTCTCGATACGAGTTTCAAGACCTGCAATCTCGTCTTCCAAGTCCTTAACCTCAAGAGGAAGCTCACCACGCAAAGTCTTAATCTTGTCAATCTCTGTCATCAGAGTCTGCAACTGGTAAAGGTGCTTCAATTTGTCCTCTACATTCAATTCTGCTGGATCTTTTACTTTTGCCATTTTCAGAGTAAATATTGTATTGGGTTAGTATTTATTTCTGTTTTGTAAAGTGGAAGATGCTGGAATCTCTCAGCCAGTATCTTCTCCAATAGTTCGATGGTGTACTGCTCACTCTCATAGTGGCCCATCACGCATATTTGTATCTCTTGCTCGTGCCCCATATAGAAGTGATATCTCATCTCGCCTGTGAGGAATGCATCAGCCTCCTGCGCTATAGCCTCATCCAGGAGAAACTCTCCTGAGCCACCGCATATCACCACGCTCTGCACTGGACGCTCTATCAACTGATTATGCATCAAGCACTGACATTTAAACACCTCCTTGACTCTATCCAAGAAGAAGCGACTATCCATAGGAGCTGACAGATAACCAATCACTCCACAATCGCCCACGGGTGCCACGTCTATCAATCCTAGTCGCTCTGCTATCTGATAGTTCACTCCGTCTTCTGCCTTGTCCAAGTTGGTGTGCGCACTATAGATAGCTATATCGTTTTGTATAGCCAAGCGCACCACGCGCTGCACCTGGTTGGCATCACTCACCTGTTTGAGCCCGCGAAAGAGTACTGGGTGATGGCTCACGATGAGGTTGCACCCCAAGTCGATAGCCTCGCGCACCACTTCCTCGGTCACGTCTAGACACAATAATGCCCCTGAAACCTCCGCCTCTGTCAGCCCAACTTGCAAGCCGGCATTATCATAGCTCTCTTGCAAGGGCAGAGGCGCGAAACGTTCAAGGGCGTCGATTATTTCCTTAACCTTCACGCTCATATATGTATATGTAGTGTTTGGATGAATTCCGGCCACAAAGATACAAAAATATTTATATATATTAGGTATTATCACCGCTCTTTTTCCCTCCGAGAGGTAGTTTTTGGTGGTTTATAGGCTACGAAAAACTTTTTTTCTTTAACTTTGACCTTTGGTCATACATAACACACATATACAACGTACATGAAAAGATACTTACCTGCCGAGTGGCATACACAGGAGGCCGTACAACTGACTTGGCCTCATAGCGGCACTGATTGGTCGGACACCTTGGAGGAAGTGACTCAATGCTACATCAATATAGCTAGAGAGATTTCCTTGCGCGAGAAACTATGGATAGTCACTCCGCAACCTCAGCGCGTCAGAGCTCTACTAGAGAACGAATTGCCTGGCAAGGCCCTAGCCAACATAGAATACTTTCGCATAGATAGCAACGACACTTGGGCACGCGACCATGCCTTTATTTCATTGTTGCGCGAGGATGGTGCCAGAGAGTTGTTGGACTTTCGCTTTAATGCATGGGGTGGCAAGTTTGAGGCTAGTTTGGACAATCAAATCAATCGCGAGTTTTATCAACAAAACTTTATCCACAATCAGGAAAAGAACATCTACGTAGACCACCTCGACTTTGAACTAGAGGGCGGTTCTATAGAAAGCGACGGCGAGGGTACTATCCTCACCACTGCTCAGTGCAATCTGAATGCCAATCGTCGTTCCTCACAAGAGGATGCTGAAGCAGAGGTTGCCAAAGAATTGTGCCAACGACTACAAGCCGAGCGCGTACTATGGTTGCACCATGGCGGACTTGAGCGTGACGACACAGATGCGCACATTGACACACTAGCACGCTTTGCACCCAACAATACCATCGTATATGGCGAAGGTAGCGAAGAGATGCTGGAGGAGTTAAAGTCGTTCCGCACCTTGTCTGGCGAGCCTTATCGCTTGATAGCAGTACCTCCATACTATGCTAACTTCTTGATTATGAATGGAGCTATCCTGTTGCCTTTCTATGAGGACGAGACAGAGAATCAGCGTGCCAAGGAGGCCTTGCAACTAGCATTCCCCGACCGTGACGTTATTGGTATCGATTGCTGTATCCTACTCACCCAGAATGGTAGTTTACATTGTTGCACCATGCAATACCCTAAATAAAACAGAATATGAAAATAGGCATCATACAACAAACTTGCTCTGCCAATATTGAGGAGAACAAGCAAAAATTAGCAAAAAACATACGTACTGCTGCTCAAAAAGGAGCAGAATTAGTTGTATTGCAAGAGTTGCACAACTCGCTCTACTTCTGCCAAACGGAGAACGTAGACCTATGCTCTCTAGCAGAACCAATCCCTGGTCCTAGCACTGAATTCTACGGCTCCTTGGCCAAGGAATTAAACGTAGTGATAGTTACAAGTCTCTTTGAGCGCCGAGCACCAGGCCTTTACCACAACACCGCCGTGGTGATGGAGTGCGACGGTAGCATAGCTGGCAAGTATCGCAAGATGCATATCCCTGATGACCCTGCCTACTACGAGAAGTTCTACTTCACCCCTGGCGACCTTGGTTTCCACCCCATCGACACTAGTGTCGGTCGTCTAGGTGTACAGGTTTGTTGGGACCAATGGTATCCCGAAGGAGCACGCCTCATGGCTCTTCAGGGAGCAGAATTGCTAATCTATCCCACCGCTATCGGTTATGAGAGTAGCGACACACCCGAAGAGCAAGAGCGCCAGCGCGAGGCCTGGACAACTGTACAGCGTGGTCATGCCGTAGCCAATGGTTTGCCCGTAATAGCCGTAAATCGTACTGGTCATGAACCTGACCCTTCAGGACAGACCAATGGCATTCAATTCTGGGGAAGCAGCTTCGTGTGCGGTCCTCAGGGCGAATTCCTCTATCGTGCCCCCAAGGACGAAGAGATAGTAGAGATTATCGATGTGGATATGAAGCGTAGCGAAAATGTGCGCCGTTGGTGGCCATTCCTTCGCGACCGTCGCATAGAAGAGTTCTCTCCCTTAACCAAGAGATATATCGATTAAGTCTACAAGTCTACAAGACAACAAGTCAATAAGACAACAAGTATAACGTCAGCCTAGTGTAATGCCAGGTTGGCGTTTTTTCTGACTAGTTAAAGGTATTACTTAATTTTCCACAAAGGAAGTCCCATAGGTGGCGGATGGCCATGAGGGGATTGTGTAATAGCATACGGGGACCGGAATAGCGCATGACTTGGCGGATACGTTGACGCATAATTGGCTTGTAGCAATGCACTGGGCATCGCGTACAGCTAGGCTTTGCATTGCCGTATCGACATCTGTCTAATCGGGCATGAGCATAACGCAGTAATTCCGCACACTCCGAACATAGCGTTTCACCCTTGGTTGGGTGTCCATGACCATGGCAATAGAGAGCAATCATGGCCTCTACAACTTGTTTTTCGCGCTCTATCTTGGTCATAGTTCAATTAACGATTAACGATTGGGAATAGAGATTCTTATTTTATGAAAATCTGTTCTACGTTTACCATAGCTTATCAATATCTACACTTACCCCAGCCATGAGGTTGATGCCCAAAGTGATAGGAGAATTGAAATAATACACCTTAGGAGCGTAGTTGAACACGTTATCCAGAGCTATATTGAGGCTAACGGCCTTGCCTAGACGGTTTTGCATCTGCACCTTCCAGATGGTATAGGCTGGATTGTGTACGTGGTTGGTGGCAAAGGGATAATCCATCTGCATAGTTTCGTAATCTACGGCCGAGAGTACTCTGCCCAAAACCGACAGAGTGGTACCATAGAAGGGAGTCCACTGCTTGTCCCAATCAAGACGTAGATTGAACGAATGGGGGCGTGCAGGGCAGTATGGAGAGAAGCCCATCTGACTGACCCACTCTTGGGTATAAACATAGTTGGCACGTGCCTTTATAGTATGTCCACCATCTAGGCGCCAACGAGCTTGTGCCAAGAGTTCTAAGCCCAACACCTGAGCCTTGGGAAGATTGATATATTGTATATAATACTCGCCCATAGCAGCTTGGCGAGGAGCAGACGAGGAAATACGATTGGTGATATGATTATATGAAAGAGCTGCCGACAGATTGTAGTTCTGATAGGCATATTCGGCAGAGAAATTAAAATTGTGAGAGCATTCAGCCTTGAGTTGCTCATTGCCCATTATATAGATATCGCCCACCATATTAAAGTAGGAGTACTTTTCCTTGAGCGTAGGAGCACGAAATCCGCCTGCATATCCACCACGCAGTGTTAAGCCATCCAACTTGTATCTTGCAGATAGTTTGCCCGTCAATTGCGAGTGAGTCGTAGCATCAGCAAAATAGTCCCAACGAGCAGCACCTATCAGTTCCCATCTCTGCCCTAGGAAACAATCATACTGTGCAAAGAGGTCGACATTGTGCTGTAGTCGACCCTCATGGTCAGTAAACTGATATGTATGCAGATAATCGCGCATGTAATCAGCACCCATAGTTAGCACATCCTTCTCGCGCAAAGTACGATTATACATACCTCGAGCAGACATCTGCACATTGCGATAATCCATCACATCGGCACCCCAAAGATGCAGAAAATCAGACTTGTCATACTGGTCGAAAGCGAGTGAGATATCCAGATGGTCACGCTCGGATATAGCATAGTCAGCCTTTATGCCACCTGAGAAATCACGATATCGCTCGTAGACATCCACATCGGTGGTTTGCTCTTTGAAATAATATCCTGCACGAGCCGTCAGGCGCAGGTTCTGAAGTGGTTGGAATTGCAATTTATCCTTAACACTCCACGTTTGTCCACCATATACGCGACGAAACTCACAATCGTCAGCATAATCTAGGCATACGGTATAGTTGTCAATACTAGTATGTTGTACATCCAAGATATTATTCACCCTACCATGGCTCAAACCCAGAGCACCACCATAGCGCTGCTCACGATGGTCGGCTAGTCGTGCATTCAGATTGAGTTGCCATGGCTCGCTAGCACTACTAGTGATGATATTTATCACACCACCCACAGCACCTGCACCATAGAGGGCAGATTGGGCACCGCGAACTATTTCTATGCGCTCCACATTGTTCATGTCTATGCGACTGAAATCTATATTTTCCATTGTCTCACCAGCCAATCGTTCGCCATCTATCAAGATGAGCACGCTCTGACCAGCAAAACCAGCCACGTTCATGTTCAGCTTCTGGTTCATAGAGTAGGTAAACTCCACGCCAGGGAGTTCTTGCTGAAGCAAGTCACGAAGGTCGGTGGCATCCGTCTGTTGGATATCCTTCTTACTAATCACTCGAGTGAGTACTGGAGTATCCTTGAGCAACTTAGGAGTGCGTGTAGCCGTAATCACCAATTCGCCCATATCATAGGGGCTCATCAGTGTATCAGTGTCAAGCACGTCAGCATGGGTCTTCACACCAGCGAAGACCATCAGTAGCAGTAGAATATGCTTGATATACTTGATATGTGGGGAAATGGACATTTAATATGGGTATTTCACATCTATAGTAAGGAAACCTTTTGTACCTGCCTCGCTCATATAGCTACGCAAGCGTAAAGCAGCCACGGTGCCATCATTCATGCGTAGAAGATAGACACGATTGGAGGCTTCATACTTGGGTGGCGGAGTGGAGAAATCCATTCTTACCCACTCTGTGAGCACATGATTGACATTAGAGGCTTGATACCAAATCTTGTGGTCAAACATAGCAGAGAAATCTACTATGCACTGATGCTTGGCCCATTGGTCGGGTTGAAAAGCCTCATCCTCAAAAGTAGCAGAGGTAGCCGGCAAATCATTGATATGGCGATAGTCAGTAGGAAGCACGGCACCTCCATTGGTGCGCACATCAAAGTGATGTATAGCTATATCCCAACTATCTGGCTCTGATTGAGTGTCCACAGGGTGCTCTTCCAACAGATTGTAGCGCGAGCCATACACGGTATATTTACCCCAAACACTCTTGCCATCCCACTCACCGGTGAGTTCCGTGGGAATAGGACGAGAAGTCATAGTGCGCTGATGCAGGTCAAGGTATATCCACTCGTCGTAATCTCTGGCATCGAGCAATATGGAAAAACGGTTGGGCACATCAGATGAATTAAAACCCAATTGTAAGGAGGCATCAGAGGGCGGTTGGTCATAGATACCATCAAACATACCATTGCACCCTGTCAAGAGCACGAGGCTCAGACAGAGTGCAACGATGCTATGATATTTTGCCTTAAATATATGCATTAGTCAAGGCTTTCAAACTCTTGCTTGATAGAGTAAGGCATATTGCCGTACTTGTAGGTAAGTTCAATATCTACATCGCCATCATCCTCGATTTCGCCATTGATAGTACCTGTAATATATTTGTTGCCTTCAATCACAAAATTGTGTGTAGGAATGAAGGTACCATTCTCCAAGTCGTCTATCATGGGCACATTGGGTATAGTAAACGGATCGATAGTCATCTCTGTACCCATCACATTGGTAGTAGTAGCTGGGATGGTGATACTACCATGCTGTTCGTTAGTAGCCTTAACCACAAGGGTAACCTGGTCGGTAATGGGAGTAAAGGGTATTTGCACAGGCAAATTCACCATATTTGTCACTCTCTTGACCAAATATCTGCCCTCCGCTTTCTTGGCAGGGGTATTATCATTTGTACATGAACCAAAAGATATCACGCTCACTAGAGCGATGCTCATTAGGAATAATTTTTTCATATTAGTTTTATTATAAAGTAATTTAATTCTATGTCTGTTCTCTAAAAGTGTATGTTGTTATTCAAACTCGGTCACTATATCGAAAGGCATTGTGCCTGGGCGATAAGTCATGGTAAGTTGCAACTTGCCTTCCTTACTGATGGTACCCTCAAGAGAACCACGTGTATTGTAAACTCCCGCCTGCACATTGTCAAATTCCTTCTTTAGGAAACCGCCTCCAGAAGGAAAAGCGGCATATTCAACCTTCTCAATCCTCATTTCGCCTATCTCAATAATAGAACCAAGGATACCAACTACGAATGGGTCGTCTACGGAGAATGCCTTGGTGAGGATGGTAACATGCCCCGAATGCTCTATATGAAAGTCTTCGATGCGCACCGTAGTTGGAGACACTACGGGCCCCTGAAGATGCTCTTGCACCACGGGTACCGTTGTGCTAAATGTACCCTGAAAGTCCTGAGCATAGGTTTCCCACGTCTGTGTGCCTGGCTCCACCTCGGGCATATGCACATTGTCTTGGGTGCACGAGAGAATGGCGTGGCACATCATCACGGCCACCAACCAATAGCACTTATGTAGGATATTCTTCATCATCGTGTGTATAGTCCTTTCTATAAACTTTTGCAAAGATATACCATAAATCCTGACTATACAACATAGTGCAGGGTATAAAAACCTATTTTCATCATAAATAAGGATAGTGGAGCAGAAGATTTTGAGGCTCGAAGTAGGCATGAAGATAGTCGATACCTAAACTTTATTATCATGAAAGGCTCATTTCTCCTTATTTATTTATAGAAAACCCACCTAGATTATAAAATAAACACTACCTTTGCACCGTTTTATTCTCAAAATTACAACTATGAGCATGTATCTTTCTACATACAACACAGTCCTTTGGGCCATGGCTGTCATGGGATTGTTCGTATTTATTACGCTTTATTTCGTGGATGCTGGTTATGGCAAGTTTCGTAGCAAGAAATGGGGTCTGAGCATCAACAACAAAATGGGTTGGTTGCTAATGGAGTGCCCTGCCCTCATCCCCATCGTGTATGTATTGGTAGCTATGTCGCCCAGTAATTTGGCTCTGCTATTCATGGGGTTATATGCCATGCACTATGTCTATCGTAGCTTTGTCTTCCCCACCCTACTAAAGGGTAAGAGTAAGATGCCCTTTGCGATAATCGATATGGGAGCATTGTTCAATTTTGTCAATAGTTCGCTATTGTGCGCCAGCGTAGTGGCTTTTCCCAAGGATTCATACACCGACATTGCTTCGTATGCAAGCAATTGGAATTTCTGGGTGGGTATAGTGCTCTTCTTCCTAGGAATGTACACCCACATGAAGGCCGACCACACCATTCGCAATCTGCGCAAACCTGGCGACACCAACCATTACTTGCCCAAGGGCGGTTTGTTTGATTATGTGACCAGCGCTAATTATTTTGGAGAACTATTAGAGTGGACAGGCTTTGCCATCCTTCTCAACAATCCCGCCGCATGGATGTTTGTATGGTGGACAGCAGCCAATCTAGTACCTCGCGCTCACTCCATCAACAAGAAGTATCGCGAAGAGTTTGGCAACGATGCCGTAGGACAAAGAAAGCGTATCATACCATTTATATATTAATCTAGCCTGTCTAGTATATTTAGAATACATAGAAAGTCTAGCTCCTTTTAAGAAAAATCATGGACAATAAGATATTTGAGCAGGCCAAGATAGGTCCGCTCACACTGAGAAACCGCACTATACGTAGTGCTGCCTTCGAGAGCATGTGCCCTGGGCACGAACCTAGCAAACAGTTGTTTGACTATCACACTAGCGTGGCACGTGGTGGTGTAGGTATGACTACCATAGCCTATGCTGCCGTAACGGAAAGTGGTTTGAGCTTTGACCGCCAGTTGGTAATGTGCCCAGAGATTGTGCCAGGTTTGAAAAAGTTGACCGATGCCATACACGAGGCTGGTGCTGCGGCTGGTATACAGTTGGGACATTGTGGTAATATGAGCCACAAGGACATCTGCGGATGTATCCCTGTAGGTGCTTGCAATGGCTTTAATATGTATTCACCTACCATCGTACGTGGCCTACGTAGGGACGAGCTGCCCGCCTTGGCCAAGAAGTTTGGCGATGCTGTTAACCTAGCACGTCAGGCTGGCTTTGATAGTGTGGAGATACATTGCGGTCATGGTTATCTTATTGACCAATTCTTGAATCCATATTTCAATCATCGAAAGGACGAATATGGTGGTTCGTTGGAGAATCGTATGCGCTTCATGACAATATGTATTCAGGAGGTGATGAAGGCTGCTAAGGACGATATGGCCGTCATCGTGAAGATGAACATGCGCGATGGTTTGAAGAAACCTGGTACCACTATTGAGGAAAGTATCCAGATAGCTAAGCGATTGCAAGAACTGGGTGTGCATGCCATAGTATTGAGTGGTGGCTTGGTTAGCGCTACTCCCATGTATGTGATGCGTGGAGAGATGCCCATCCGTACCATGACGCATTATATGGACAAATGGTGGTTGAAGATGGGTGTGCGTGCGTGTGGCAAGATGATGGTGCCCACAGTGCCCTACGAGGAGGCTTACTTCTTGGAGGATGCTCTGAAATTCCGCGAGGCATTGCCCGACATGAAGTTCATCTACGTTGGTGGTCTTGTAGCTGGCGATAAGATAAACGAGGTGCTTTCACATGGTTTTGAGGCGGTGCAGATGGCTCGCAGCTTGCTTAATGAACCCGATTTTGTCAATCGTCTGAAGGAAGACCAGCACCACAGATGTGGATGCGGACATAGCAATTATTGCATCGGACGTATGTACACTCTGGAAATGGCTTGCCATAAACATCTCGAAGAACCCATCCCCAATAGTCTCAAGGAGGAGATTGCTCGTATCGAAAGGGAGCAATGCACATTGAAGTAAACCATCCTTCAATGCCTACAATATCAGATAAGATATATCATTAGATTATGGAAAACAAAATAGCCATCATCACTGGTGCCGACGGTGATATGGGCATGGAAGAAACTCGTGCTGTGGCCAAGGCTGGATACTATACTATCATGGCATGCTATTGCCCTGCGAAAGCTTTGGAGAAATGCGAGATGCTGAAAAAAGAAACGGGCAACAATAATATAGAAGTTATTGGTATAGATTTGGCCAACCTGCAAACGGTGCGCAACTTTGCAGACATCATCAAGGAACGCTTTGGCAATGTACACCTTTTGATGAACAATGCTGGTACACTGGAAACTGGTCAGCACTTCACCGTAGATGGTCTTGAGCGCACCATTAGTGTGAATTACGTTGGTCCCTATCTGCTCACAAGATTACTCATCCCCATAATGCCAGAGGGAGCGCGTATCGTCAACATGGCCTCTTGTGTACATCCCATGGGACGATTGAATTTCCCTCATTTCTTCGAACGTGGTTGCAAGGGTCACTTCCTACGCATTTGGCCATATAGCAATAGCAAGTTGGCCATTACCTTATTTACTATGGAGCTAGCTCGTCGAGTAAAGAAGCATGGCATCATGGTCAATGCCGTTGACCCTGGTATCGTAAATACTGGCATCATACGCATGCAGATGTTCTTCGACCCTCTCACCGACCTCATCTTCCGCCCCATCATTCGTACTCCATTGCAGGGTGCCGATACAGCTATCCACTTGTTGCTTGACAAGGATGTGGAGGGACAGACAGGTACCTTCAATCGTAGCCGAAAGATAGTAAAACTGGGCAAGAAATACACCGAGCATCCCAAGATGCAAGAACTTTGGGAGCGCACAGAGAAAATAGTTCTGCCATTCATGGCCTAAAACACGACTTCTATAAGTGGACAAATCATAAAAGTCTGCCAATTTGACAGTTTTTCTGCCAATTTGGCAGATTTTGCTTGTTTGGCATAGGATTTGAATATCTATTAGTGAGACCACTAATCACTAAAAGTATTTAAAACTATGCAGAACAACATGAACAATCAACAGAATCAAGAAAAAGCTCTTGAACGTTTCGCTCGCAACTTGGTAGAAGATGCTAAGCGAGGTAAGCTTGACCCCGTAATCGGTCGAGATGAGGAAATTCGTCGTGTGCTGCAAATCCTTAGCCGCCGCACGAAAAATAATCCTATCCTTATTGGTGAACCTGGTACCGGCAAGACTGCCATCGTGGAGGGTCTTGCACATCGTATCCTACGTGGTGATGTGCCAGAGAATCTGAAAGGCAAACAGATATACTCCCTAGATATGGGTGCACTGATTGCTGGTGCTAAGTATCAGGGCGAGTTTGAAGAACGACTCAAGGGTGTCATCTCTGAGGTGACGGAGAGTCAGGGCGAATTTATCCTCTTCATTGACGAGATTCACACACTCGTTGGTGCTGGTCAGACACAGGGTGCTATGGATGCCGCAAACATTCTGAAACCTGCACTCGCTCGCGGAGAATTGCGTAGCATTGGTGCTACTACACTAGACGAGTATCAGAAGTATTTTGAGAAGGACAAGGCTCTCGAGCGTCGCTTCCAAACCGTTACCGTGGACGAGCCTGATGTGCCTTCTAGCATCAGCATACTTCGTGGCCTGAAGGAGCGCTATGAGCAGCATCATCGTGTACGTATTCAGGACGATGCTATCATCTCGGCCGTAAGCTTGTCACATCGTTATATTACCGACCGTTTCCTCCCCGACAAGGCTATCGACCTGATGGACGAGGCTGCTGCTCGTCTAAGGATGGAGCGCGACTCTGTGCCTGAGCAGTTAGATGAACTTACTCGTCGCCTTGGACAATTAGAGATTGAGCGCGAGGCTATCAAGAGAGAGCAAAACAAACCGAAGTTGGAAGAACTGGCTCAGGAAATAGACGAACTTCGTGCACAAGAAACAGCTATGCGCAAGCAATGGCAAGAGGAAAAAACTCAGGCTGAACGCATACAGGCCATCAAGGAGAAGCAGCAGGCTCTGAAGCAAGAGGCAGAACAGCGCGAACGCGAGGGCGACTATGCGCGTGTGGCTGAGATTAGATATAGTCAGTTGCCTCAGTTGGAGGCTGAGCTAAAGAGTAGCACTGAAAAGTTGGGCACCTCTACCCTATTGCGCGAGGAGGTTACGGCTGACGATATTGCCGATGTGGTGAGCAGATGGACTGGTATCCCTGTTAATCGTATGAAGACGAGCGAACGCGACAAACTTCTCAACCTTGAGAGCGAGCTTCATCAGCGTGTCATCGGTCAGGACGATGCTATCGAGGCGGTGAGCGATGCCGTACGCCGTAGCCGTGCTGGTTTGCAAGACCCCAAGCGCCCCATTGGCTCGTTTATCTTCCTTGGCACAACGGGTGTGGGTAAAACCGAGTTGGCACGTGCCTTGGCAGAATATCTCTTCGATGATGAGATGATGATGACTCGCATAGATATGTCCGAGTATCAGGAGAAGTTCTCCGTAACTCGTCTTATCGGTGCGCCTCCAGGATACGTGGGTTATGACGAGGGCGGACAATTAACCGAAGCTGTACGCCGCAAGCCCTATAGCGTGGTGCTCTTTGATGAGATAGAGAAGGCTCATCCCGATGTGTTCAACACTCTCTTGCAGGTGCTCGACGATGGTCGTCTAACAGATAGCAAGGGACGTACGGTCAACTTCAAGAACACTATCATCATCATGACCTCTAACTATACTCGCGAGCAACTGTTCCAAACCGTTCGCCCAGAGTTCTTGAATCGTGTGGACGAGATTATCAATTTCACTCCCCTCAATCAGGAGCAGATACGTGATATCGTCAACTTGCAATTGGACATCATCAAGCGCCGTTTGGCCGACAACGACATCACTCTGGATGTCCAACCAAGTGCCATCGACCTGCTTGCTCAGGAGGGATACAATCCCGACTTTGGCGCTCGCCCCGTAAAGCGTGCCATCCAGCGCCTCTTGCTTAATAATCTTAGCAAGACCCTATTGTCCAGCTCCTTGGAGCGCTCCCTGCCCATCATAGTAGAGGCAAAGGACAAAGAACTAGTGTTTCACAACTAATCTGCAAATACATCATCACATTTGAGGGATTTGCCCCCTCTCAGATAAATCAATGGCCTCGACTATCTATCGTATATCGGGATAGTCGAGGTTAAATATATATATATGATGATTTCGGAGACCTCGGACAGAGCAAATATGACCATTTTCACGATTGTGAATCATATTCTTATTCAATTCTATTGAGTTTTAAGAAGTAATAAGAAGGATTTTTTCGTACCTTTGCGCAGTAAAATAATACCATTTATCATAAAAATAACACTGTTGATTATGAAAAATCGTTTCCTCTCCACCCTATTCCTCCTTCTATTGGTGCTCTGTGCGTCAGCTGCAAAGAAGCCCAAGTACATCTTCTACTTCATTGGTGATGGCATGGGACTTAGCCCAGTACTCTTGGCAGAAACATACAACCAAACCGTCTTGGGCAATAAAGAGCCCTTGCTCATGTTGCAATTCCCTGTGACTTCTGTTGCAACTAGCTACTCTGCTAGCCACACCATCACCGACTCTGCTGCTGGTGGTACAGCCCTAGCAACTGGTCACAAGACCAAAAACGGTATGCTTGGCGTTGATGCTGACACCATTCCCGTAAAGAGTATCGCATACGAACTAAAGGAAAAGGGTTATGGCATTGCTATCGCCACATCAGTAGCACCCGACGATGCTACTCCTGGTGCTTTCTACACTCACGTAGACCATCGTAACAAGTTCTACGACATCACCAAGGATATGGCAAATAGCGACTTCGACATGTTTGCTGGTGGTAAACTACGTGGCACAGCTCCCAAGGGTCAGCCCGATGTGCGCACCATCCTTGCTAATGCTGGTTATTCAGTAGTAGACGGTCCTGCTCAGTGGAACGAACAAAAGCATGGCGACAAGGTTGTTCTTCTCAACCAACCCTATCATCTCAACCATATCGGTTACACCATTGATAGCATTCAGGGCAATCTTACCCTACCCTTCATCACTCAGGCTTGTCTTGACCACCTAGAGAAGGTTTCTCCCAAGAAATTCTTCATGATGATTGAGGGCGGTCTTATCGACCATGCTCTTCATCCCAACGATGGGGGCGCAGCTATCAAGGAATTGCTCAATTTTGATGAATCTCTACGCCTAGCTTACGATTTCTACCTTCGCCACAAAGACGAGACTCTAATCATCGTTACCGCAGACCACAATACTGGTGGTATGGTAGCTGGTGTGAATGGTGGCTCGTACAACCTTGCACTAAAGAACTTCGATTATCAGCGCATCTCCATGCAGGCTATGCAATACGAATGCCAACAGCTAACCAAGAGCGGCAAGCAAATCACCTGGGAATACATGAAGGAATACCTCAAGGAAAAGCTTGGCCTTTACTCTGCAATCCCCGTTAGCAAGAGCAACGATCGTGCTCTGCAGGATGCCTTCCGTGCAACCTTCATCGACAAGAACGGTGAGCAGAAAGAAACTCTATATGTCAACCTTGACCAATTCGTTATTCGTACCTTCCAAATCATCGACAAGATTACAGGTATCGGTTGGACAACAGGTTCTCACACCGCTGACTTTGTTCCCGTATATGCCATCGGTGTAGGTTGTGAGCAGTTCCAAGGCTTTATGGATAACACCGAAATCCCCAACAAGATTCGCCGCATATGTGGCATCAAGGAGCACGCCAGTAAGTAAAACATTAACGATACATAGCATAGAATTAAGTCTGTTAATCAACCTCGGATTAACAGACTTTTTTATACCTCGCCAGAAAAAGTAATTACCCTACTCTGCCTTCTCTTCCAACTCTTCTATCTGCTTTAGTATTTCGTCAGTAGCACGAAGCATCTTCATAAATATATTAATACCAATAGCTCCTCCTATTGTCATTCCTACTGCACCTGAAATGAGCACTATATTTAAGACTTCACCCTGATAATATTGCATCTTTTCATATACAAAAAACACAACGTATGTTATTAGAAAGGGGATACCTATGTAAAAGGTCCACCTTTGTGTTAGCTTATTGAAATTCAAAGTTTCCTTTTTTGCTTCTATCAAATTACCTTCAATGAAATTCTTGGGATGAAACCTTCTATACATGTAATAATTGTAACAGATTGCCAGCAGCATAAATAAAGCTGAGTAGCTGCAGAAATACATTGAAACAGGACTAATCCTTGGCAAGACAAAGAAAAAGAATGGAATCATCAATAAACACACACTGCTTTCTATAATCAAACGTCTGTGCAACCAACTTGCCTTCTCCTTCATCGACCTACGTATCAATCGTTCGTTCACGATTGTTTCTTTTTCCAACTTCTGAACGAGCAATGACAACTGCTCCTTCATCTCTAACAATTCCTTGGATTCTGTATTGTTCATCATAATGAATAGATATTAATGGTTTGATATTTTCTTCAATTCCTCCTTGATACGATAAAGGCGTACCGACACATTCTTCACCGTGATACCTACGATAGCAGCAATCTCATCATAAGGAATACCTTCAAGCCATAGCAAAACGATAGCACGGTCAAAAGGTTTCAGTTGATGGATGCGCTGGTAAAGCATCCGTATCTGTCGTGTGTCTTCGTCCTTATCATTAAACAGGTCTATACCCATCTCTAAGGGAATACGCGACGTTTTCTTCTTCTTTCTCTCCTGAGAAATGCAGGTATTAAAACTCACACGCCATATCCATGTCTCCACCTTGCTAGCTCCCTTGAAAGAAGAGAAGCCCTTCCATAAGTTAATCAGCACCTCCTGAAAGAGGTCGTTCACTTCATCGCCATCCTTAGAGAACATGAAACATACGGTGTAGATGGTGCTCTTGTGCTCCCTCACCACTTGTTCAAATTCTAACTCTAATGTTTTCATCCGTTCATTGTTTATATTCATATTTTACCCATTAGACGCAAGAATGACAATAAAACTACAAGGTAATGCCAAAATCTATACTTCTTCCAATAAAAAACATCTAAAAACAAATTGAGACCTCACCAAAGGGTCTCAATTATATCCAATTTCTCTATTCTTCTGCAAAAAAACATTCACTAAAAAGCAGTATGCTCAAAGAGAATCTTTACACCAATTCCTATTAATACAATACCACCTAGCAATTCCGCCCTATGCTTGAAGCGCAAGCCAAACAAATGTCCAAGATAAACACCCGCAATAGAAAATGCCATAGTTGTTAAACCAATAATCACGATAGGATTCCAAATACTCATATCCAAACATGCAAAGGAAACTCCTACCGCCAACGCATCTATACTAGTAGCTATGGCCAAGGATAGCATCACCCAAAAGCCAAAACCATGTGCCACCTTCTCTTCCTCGTCCTTAGCAAAAGAACCACGCACCATATTCGCGCCAATCAGCGTTAGCAAAACAAATGCGATCCAATGATCCCAACCACTTATCAAACTGGAAAAAGAAATACCTAAGAAATAACCTATAGTAGGCATCAACGCCTGAAAACCGCCAAACCATAAACCTGCTATCAAAGCATGCTTCCAAGTAATTTTACTTGCAGAAATACCTTTAGCTACAGACACAGCAAATGCATCCATCGAAACACCCACTGCTATCAACAACACCTCTATCAAACTCATATAGCCTTCAACTATATTTATATCACATTAGTACTATTTGCAATCATTAAATTGCAAAATCGACTACAAAGATAATACATTTTTCTCAGATAATCCCACCCCATCAACTATCTCTCTCCCTCCAATCAAAATATATAATATCATAGGATATTCTAGGAGTTCCTAAGCTCTCCAAGAAAGACTATCAGCAATGGTACTATAGATACTCTAGACACTATATGGCCTTTATAGCATCTATGGCATCCTCTCTCCAATCCTCTCCCTTCCCCTTGCATCCTCTCCATCACCCCAAAAACAAAAAGACCTTGCAAGCATCTTACTCACAAGGTCTTCTCTCTTTTAATAAAAACGGCGGCTACCTACTCTCCCACGGGTGTGCAGTACCATCGGCGCGGACGGGCTTAACTTCTCTGTTCGGAATGGGAAGAGGTGGAACCCCGACACTATAACCACCTGAAT
>JAZLBF010000031.1:0-52014 GCA_045613565.1 Bacteroidaceae bacterium | reverse complement strand
AGGGGTCGTTATATGCCATGATGCAACTGTTCATAGGTATGTCGTGGCATAGCGCCTCAGCCAATGCACGGCGTGGGTCACACCCGTCGCTTGGGGCGAGGAAGGCTGTATGCTTCAGTTCGCCACCTTCGTGCTCAATATAGTGTAGCGAGTACTGGAAGGTAATCTGCTGGTAGGGGCGTGTGCCGTCAAACTGTGGCAACACCTGTTGCATGGTCTCGAAATCAAGGAAGTATAGTGGATAAGTCACCTTGTCCAAAAACTCCTGTATGCCCTGCTTGTTGACATACTCGGTGTTGTTGAGTGTGCACGCCACCTGCATCTGTTGCTTATCGTTCAGTTTGTCTCCTTGCACATCCTCAAAGGTTACCTTGCCTTGGTCAAAGAGTTCAAACTTCTTTTTGGCACTCATGCGGTAGAGGTCGAACACCGTGGTCTTGTCGTTCTCCAAGTCGAGCCCAACCTGACGGGTACAATAGTTCCAGAAGGCACACTGATAGGGGACGTTGCAGTGCATGCCGATGCCCTTCTGAGGTTCGTCACCCTGCAATGTCGTATGCGCCATGCGTTGCTGGGCAGGAACTTTCGAGTATTCGTTCTCCACCAGTTCCTTCATATCTATGACGTTGAACAGTTGCTGCACATCCAAGTCGCCTTGACGCACATAGTCACTATTGAGCGTCACCAGGTAAGTGTCTGTCACCTTCACACCACACTGCACGAGTACCCATTTCTGGAAGGCGATATCCTTGGCATACTTCTCTACCTTGTCCACCAGTTCCTTGCTCATTGTTGCCACATCTGCCACGTGGCTGGTTGTGCTCTTCACTTCGTAGATGGCCCAACCGTCAGGCGTCTTGCGCAGGATATCCACGGCGCAGTAGTTGCTCTCGCCAGCGTTCCGATAACTGAACGATGCCTCACAAATCACCTCCGTACCGCGTTCCATCTCTTCCTGCGTCTTCT
Source organism: Bacteroidaceae bacterium (assembly GCA_045613565.1). Classification (GTDB taxonomy): domain Bacteria; phylum Bacteroidota; class Bacteroidia; order Bacteroidales; family Bacteroidaceae; genus Physcousia. The sequence goes on along the minus strand of JAZLBF010000031.1, from coordinate 51,048 downwards.
CTATCATGGCGCTAAGGTCAAGCTTACCGCCATCAGTTATAGTAGTAACCTCCACGAAGTCGACAAAGAGTCCCATAGCAAGGTCGCCCACCACATTGCCCTCGGCAAAGCGTGCCTCCACACTGGCGTCCACGGTGGCCTCTTCGGGCTTATTCACACTCAGCCAAAGTGCCTTAGCGCACTGGCAATACTTGGTATATCTGGATTTTGAAAGAGATGTTTTCATTTTTGCGTGTTGCCTTTATTCGAACGTATCATCTTCATAAAGTACTTCTTCAATTTCCACCTCGAGCTCCGGGAACTTTGCTTTCAAGGCATAGGCAAATGCGTTCTGACCACGTTCAGTTTCAATCTTAAGCAGCAGTGCACCATCTTTCTCTTCAACGCTGAGAAGATTGCCACAGTAATCATATCGTTTTGGGTCTGTACCCACAAGGTAGTACATAAAGATATTTATCGGAGCATACAATCCTAATTCATTGTCCACGTCTCCATATCTGTTTGCTATTTTCTCTGCAAGTTCCTTCAATGGAGTTATCTCACCTCTCACTGTGTATATGTAAGTGCAAGGGGCGGGGGTGTCATGTTCATCGCTGTCTTCAAGCGGATTCTCGTCGGTAACACCAGCCTTGTCGTAATACTCCTTAGCCTTCTGCTTGTCGATGAAGAATCCGAATTCCTCTTTTCCCCAACGGTAGAGGTCGCCTATCTCCTTGCATGCCCAACAGCGGCGGTCATCATCGTAGCGGTCTTCGATATTGTCAACCAACAGGTGTGTGTAGTTCAGTGGCGTGTAGGTACTCAATATCCAGACGATGTCTTTAATTTTGCGACGCGTATCTCTAGCAGTGCGCACTTTTTCCAACAATGCTTCAGCCTCGCCTTCATGACTTTCAAACAAAGGAGTGGTAAGAATTTCGCGGCGTTCAACTGTTACCGTCTCGCCCGTATCTTCATCTGTAAAAGATTCTTCCCATGTGCGCCAACTACGATACATACCTGCAAGCACAATGCAGTCGGCTTCGGTGCTGTCCAAATCGAGCAACCACTGCTTGTCCTCGGGTTGTAGTAGGTGGCAGAACTTATTTACTTGGAACATTACATCTTTCACGCTGTAGTTGAGAATGTTATCACCTTGCGTATCGCTCTTGCGAATCACTTCGAGCGCTGTCTTTATGCATTTCTCGGGATTGGTAAAGGCATCGTAAACGGTGCCCCCCAACGCTGAATCGAGACTTGCATACCAAATGGCATAAGCGATGTCAAAAGTCACACCCGTAATTTCCTTCCACTCACCTTCGCCCTTGCCCACGATGCAATATTGCAAACCGCAAAATTCATGACTGTCCACGTCGTGCTTCATGCACACCACCTGTATGTCGGGCATCTGTTCGCTCATCTTGGCAATAAGGGCATTACACACCTGTGATTCATTCTCTTCGCTGTATCCCCAGGTGATTTCCTTAGTGGCGGTGTCTACATCAGCGTTAATTCCCTGTGCTGCAAGTAAAGGTTCGGCGCACGCCAAAAGTTGATTAAAATCTTCGGCATCGTTAGTGTGGAGCGTCACCTTCAGCGGACTGATGCGGACAAACTCGCCGTCCTTCGACTCATATCTATATAAACCCTGGTTGTCGGTGTTAAACTCAGTGAAGAGCAGTGGCATCTCGGGGAATTGCGCAGCCACCTTGTCTGCAAGTTCGTTGAATTGCTCCAAGCGCTCTACAATACCATCGGTGTAGCACACGAAGTCGTCGCCATACTCCAAACCTGCATGATACCATCCGTCATCGGGATTATCGGACGTAGGTACTAAAGTATATTCCTTACTAAGTTCGCGCACATAGTCCTTCATCTTTTCCGCATCCTGCGCGTCTACCACTTTGATTTCTAAGTTCCAAAAATTTGCCATAGTATAAGATTGCGATTGCCTCTACATCGCGAGGTTATTCTGGTTATTAGCCTTGTTGTTTTCTTTAATTTATACCTTCATAACTCCTTCTCTACATCAACCCTGATACCAGGGAAGCCCTGTTCGAGGACATGGGGCCATACATGCGTCTGCTCCACCTCCATGGTGAGGGAAAGGGTGCCGTCGGGCTGGTGTTCCATGAACAGGAGGTTGCCCATATAATTCGGTGCCTCGGACTTTATTCCCAAGAGTGAATGCAGCAGTATGGGTGTGGGCACATAGCGGCCGAACTCGTTGCCGGGCATGCCGTACTTTTCGGTCAGTTTCTTGATGAAGGTTCTTACATTGTCCAGCACCTCTGCAGGTCCAGACAGACGATAATGGCAGGTTAGGGGACATACCTCATAGTCTTCCCAATCCTTCTCATCAAAATCCTCCATAGGGTTGCCCCATAGCATGAAGGTCTCGTCGCCCGTGGCGTGCTTTATCTCCTGTGCCTTGGCATAGTACTCCCTGGCCTTGGCTATGTCTATATAGTAGCCGCAATCCTCCTCGCCATAGTAGTATGCATCGCCCAACACCTCGCATATCCAGCCGTATAGGGGTGAAAGCCCGAGTTCGTGGGCAGGGACTTGCTCCTCCATCTGCCTTTTCTTCTTCTCCACGATAGCCATCTCGTTGAACGGGGTTGCGTCCACCCAGTCACACACCATGCGCACATCGGCATCCTGCAGGTCAGTGGCGCAGATCTTGCCGTACAATGCCTGGGCCTCGTCCTTATTCCTCTCAAACCATGAGGTACCATCCATAATCTCCGTTCGCTCTATGACCACCTCTTCGCCCGTGTCCTCGTCCGTGAACAGTTCGTCATAGTAACGGCATTTCTCCCTGTACATGCCTGCCAGAACTATACAGTCGGCCTTGAGGTTGTCCAGTGCAAGGAGCCATTGCTTGTCCTCCGCCTCCAGCATGTCGAGGAACTTGCCTTGAAGGTCACCGTCCTCCAGCAGGGCATTCAGCACCAGGGGGGCCAAATCCTTGTTTCCCTGGCGCACCTCGTTGAGCATGTTTCCAAAATCGTCAATACTAATCTGCTGTACATCCCTTTGCTGGTTCTCCAAAATATTATTCTCTTTCATACCTTGATGTTTTGTAATAATGTTGTTCGAGCAATAATATAGAAACGAACTTGAAAAAATTCAATAATCGAGGCAACTATTTTGCCGTTTCGTTGGTTTATTGGCTTAAACCTTGACAAAGATAATCATAATCCTGCATATTACTTTTGTACACTTTGGTACATTACCGTCAGAATCAATCAAATATTAACCCAACTCATGTCCTTTTATGCATTGTGATAGGTAGTATTCTGTATTTGAGTTTAGTGTGTGTATAGTTTAGTATAGATGCACAAAGACTTCATCCTCCGAGTAGAGGATGAAGCCTGCCATTTTTTATTGTTCTTATAAGCACCTTATGCCATATCCTTTTCGGCAAAGCCAAAGGCGGGAGAGGCAAAATCCTTCACATCATCGCTCTCCATACCTTTACCGCCATCGAGCTGCTCGCAGATGACCTGTGCCATACGCAAGGCAACCACGAGTTTGTTCTCTTCAAAGTTGACAAGCTGTGTCGATAAGCGGAGCACGAAAGCATTGCACTGTAGGCCTTCGCGTTGCAGACGATATGCCAAGTTTTTCTTCAGCAAGGGATAACGTACCGACTGTGGTGTACATGCCAACCCAAACTCTGCATCCATGACCGTTGACAGTGCACCGTAGAGTGCCTCGTAATGGGCGGTGTCAAGGATAGTCGATTGCATGCCATCCTTCAGTGCCGAAGCAAAATGCAGGTCAGTCATGTTCTCGGCATTCTTCTGATGGTCGGCAAGGATGATGACCCACGAGTCTTGACCTCCAGCCAGGACTTGGATATCACCGAGGAAGGCTGCTCGCAGGGCCTCCTTCTTGGTAAGCACTTGTAGTGCCTCGGTTTCCGAGCGAGTATATTCCGAGCGCGTCATCTTGTTGTAGAGTGGCTTGTCTGAGAGGTTATAGAATGAGTCCAGCTCGTCGGGGTCAGCTTCTATGCTCTTGCACACGAAGTTGAAGCCACCCAGCTTGGCCATGTAGTATCCATACCAGCCGATGCCCACCTCAGAGAATCCCGTAGGGCATACGATGGTAACCTTAGAACCACGGTCAATGCAGCATCCATAGGAACGGTTCTTGGCGAACATTTCCACCACGAACAGGTCGTGGGCGATATTCTCTGTGGCCTCGGCCAGGTTCTTCAGGCAGAGGTCAGGATACTTGCGGCACACCTCGAAGATGTCCTTCATGTCCATACCCTGGCGCACCTGAAGGCGAGCCGCAGAAATGCGCTGAGGCACAAAGTTGAGGCGCGACAATGCCTCGCCGCCCTTGTCGGGCAGCGTGTTCAGATAGCTGCGCAGCGACTTGTCGCCAGCACGGCGGAAAGCCTTGCGAACGCGACGGTAGTACTCGTCCAGTTCCTTCTCACGCTTGTTCTCGTCCATCGCCTCCATCAGGCCCGAACCTATCAGACCTGCCGGCACGGCAAAGATGGCTATACCCAGCACACCCACCAGTGTACCCACCACCTTGCCAACCATAGTCACGGGTGCGGATACAATGTCGGCTGGGTCATCTACATATTTCACGAAAGTCCACACTAATGCATCCCCAAATGTATAATCGGTATTCATGGTACTTTCGGCTAGATAAAGCAGTATCGCAAAACACAATGTGACCAAAAACAGTAGCTTCAGCGACACCCATATTTCATGCTTGGTAGCGCGGTAAGCCTTACCAAACAGATTAATGCCTAATAACAATATCAATTTCATTTTCTTTATAATACTTTTTCAAATGTCGACACAAAGAGTTTTCACTTGCTTAATAGGTGAGCTGAACGACATTGACCCCTTTAGCTATAATTATAGTTGAATCTCTTGAATAATAAAAATACAAACAACAGTTGTATCTTATTTACTTCGAATGGAGGCTTGATTGTCAAAATCTCATGGTATGGTGACACCTAACCATTCATATCCAATAGGACAAAGTTCACGAATATTCACACTTTTACAGCCAGCCGGCATTTTGTTAAAATGCAATTCAAAGACCCTTCCTTTTGCTGGAATAGTATAAAAAGTATCAAGACTGTCCTTACCTAACCCTTTTATTAAATAGCCTGCTTCACTAAGTTTTTGCCTTTGAAAATCAATCGTTTTAAATGGGTCTTCATACTTAATTTCTTTGGAAAGAGATGATCCGCTGTAATCTAAAGACATTTTTCGCAACTCTTCAACACTTATTTTATCAGACGGTATCATTGCTGTACATGAAAAGAATCCTTGTCCATCATCTTTTGATTTAGGAACATAAATCTTAACAATAAGCTCTGTATCTGTCATTGTTATCGACTGAATTGTGCAAGCATTATTTTGACTAGCAACTTTTGGTTTATCAATTGTCTGAGATTGCATAGTTGATATGCAAGCAAACAACATCAATAATGTAACTATATATTTCATATTCTAATAATTATTATACTTCTTTAAACAATCTTCATGATAACGTACTTTTGTAACTGTTACAGGTTGTGCTCTAAGATCGAAACGTTGTTCTTTCCAAGCAGTTACATTTTCATCACATATCGGACAATGATGGTCATTTTTCATAATCATTCTTGCTTGATCAGCAGTCATAATGTCATATGCCGGATTAAATTTCAAGTAACCTTTTGCTTTAAGTTTGTTAAATAATCTAAGACCCTCTGACTTATTATTTTTTACATCGGGATATTTACATTTAACATACCAAGAACGAGATGTGGCTTTTTCCTTACCCGAATAGATCTTTATTCCATAATAATATAAGGCTAAATAATATTCTGCTTCATTTTGTTTGTTTCCTCCAGCATTTGCTACTTTTTTTAAATACTTCAAGGCCAATGAATAATCTCCGGCTTTATGGCATACATGTGCAAATGCCAAATAGAAATCTTTATTCATCTCACGCTTTTCTACTATTTTCTTCCAATTATTATAAGCAAGAGAAAACTTACCCTGCCCATAATATATCCTACCTAAATTGTAGATTGAATATTCATGCCCTAAATCTGCTGCTTTTTTTAAGAAATAAATAGGATCAGAATACTCTTTACAGTTATCATCATATGAATAAGAAACTATAGTTTCATTTCTCTCTATTAATAATCGCCACATGCAATATGCAGCACATGAATCACCTTTTAAGGCCGCACTGAACATATATGCAATGCCGAGCGCTTCATTATTATGTATATCAGTTCCATTTAAACAAGTATTGGCTATGGTGGCTAAATCAACTTCATTTACATCATCAAAGGCTGATATTAGGTCATTTACAGATATAGAAAAGATTCTATTATCACTGATAGCTCCTGGATATCTAGCTCCTGGATATATAAAAAATTTACCACCCAAAATAGGTTCAATTTTCTTAAGATTAACAACTTCTTCTTCTGTTAAATCAATTGTTTGGCTACATGAATAAGAGTATCCTAGAGCATGCCCCTTATAAGTATCACGAGTTAGCGATAATGTATCAACACTTATGTGATCTGTATATATACAATTTACAAACGACTTCGGTGGGACTATCGACAATCCTAATGCTGCGTTAATGTCGTCTATCATCCTTTCACTACGTAATCGAACTATTATATCTTCTGGTTTTGTTTTTCCCCAACCAGTATTTCCTTCTGGTTTAGAGTCAAAATGTCTAAATTCATTATCATATTCCAATCCGTACCCCTCCCCATACCACATATACCAATGAGCAGATATTCCATTAGGGGGTGTCTGGTTGCAATTCAAACATTTAATCGTTTGCATTACCTCATTATAAAGTCTGGTCATATTTGAATTAGGGTGGGCTTTAACAGTGTAACGTATAGAATAATTCTTTGTTTGTGGATTATAAACAGGCTCATCCACCTTGATGCTCAAGTCATAATAATTAACGTGAAAGTATTCTCGTATAATCTTTTTCCTAAGAATCTCCAAAGCCTTTATTTCGTTCTCTTTATTTACGTTCCATAATTTTACATTTCTTTGGAAACCTTCGGCATTGATTTCTGCACTTCCTGTTTTGGATGACACATACGAAGCCAAATCACCCAAAGACACAAGTGCACGAATATTTACACTCCATATATTATCTGACTTAAAGTCAGAAAGCACCTCATAATCATAAATATTACCAGAAGATACTGTTGCTATCTGGTCGTTCATAATTTCATCATTAATAATATCTGTACTGGAGGTCAAATACACACCATACGTCTGTTCGACAGCTCTTCTCAAGGCATTATTAATTGCTTCATCGCGTGTATTGCCTTCACCACTGGTCACAAACTCCACAACAGGACCTTTCTTACTTTTCTTTTTCTTTTTTTGTGGTGCATCAGTTGATGCGCAGTTAGTGGAAGCATATACTTCCGAAGCAAAAAAAGAAATGGAGATAATTGAAATTACAAATACAAATATACCCTTCTTCAACATATTACGTTATGCTTATTATTGATTCACAAATTCAAACGCTCTACATAAGCGACTAAAAAAACTTCACAAAATGGAATGCACTTCTGGACAAAAGATTGGAAGCTATAGCACCTGCACCAATTGTTGCAGCTCCCAAGCCTACACCTGCACCAATCAAGAGCTTTTTCCACGTCGGCTGCTCGCTCCACTTATCAGCAAGCGACGAGAACAAACCACCACCGCCGCTACTTCGTGCACTTTTCTTGTATAGCTTAGCCTGTTCTTTGGCTCTCTCCAACCGGAGTTTCTCAAGCTCTAATTGCCATTCTTGATTAGCAATCTCTTTTAATCTTTCCTTAATTTCCTCAATAAAAGCAAGAATTTCTTGCTCGTGTTTTGAATATACTGGCACATCCTTCAATATATCCAATATCTGGTCTGCACCGCCCTTTGTGGGATTAAGCGCCCATACACTACGTGCTTTACTCAGAAGCTCTGCAGCTTCATAGTCAACCTTATTCTGATATACATTGATAGCCATTCTCATACAATCGCGATAGTTAGGACATTGTGAAGGCACCGAGGTAAGCAACGAGAGTGCTTCGTTAAATCGTTTCATACTTTCCAGTTTTCTTGCTTCTACGATTATTTCAGGCCCCCGTTGAGTGTAATAAGTAATTATACCTGCCTTGCCTTCACTAAAAAACTTATCAAATGCAGGATCATCCCAACGTATTTTTTTTAAAGCAGAAAGAATAGCTTTCTCTTCGTTAGTACCAATACCTCGAGCTGAACAAGCTAAGGAACTAAAGACCTTTTGTTCTATAGCATCAGCCAAGACAAAATTAAACTGAACCTCCTGCGATATACGTGCTGGAGGACCAGTTATAATATCCTTTGATAGTAATACATAATCCATAGTAACAAAATAACGAGAATTCTCTCCGCTGTTTATCATGCCATGGCTCGTAATACTTCGTTGCATATTTCTTGTAAATGTCTTTGCCACATTCTCTGAATACGTATGAGAATCAGGCAAAACAACAGCCAAATAAATATTCTCACCCATATCAGGCAAACACTCCATCAATGAATCTACGTTCAAGACAGATGTTTGCGCTTTAGATGGGAGACACAATATAACAGATATTGCTAAAATACAATAAGTTATGATTCTATTCATATACCATGATATTTTTAAGGTTTTATTTCATCCAATGTTCTGTAAAAGATATAAACTCTTTCTGTTTTATCTTCATTGTCTATAGTTGTCAGGGGAGATAACGCACGTATATTTCCTTGAATAACTTCGCTGACAGTTTCAATGACATCACTGACTGTTTTAGTACCATCTATATCATCACTCATTTTGATAATAGTCTGAGTATTTGTTTGAGTGTGTGCATTAAAATATTGAGCTACCTGGCGTTGACTTTTCACCTGCGCTACACGATTCAAAGACTGATTGGAGACTCCATTTTTTCTTGATAGCGTAACTACTGAAATCAGATAATAATTTTTATAATCCTGCACTATCTGTACACCTTCAACAGGTTCTGCTTTATACATTCTGACCAAGAAATTCTTAAGTGCTATCTGTTCTTTATTGAAACTTTGACCAAGCACATTGATATTTACCAAACAACTAACCAAAACCAACAATATATACTTTACCATAACTCTTTATCTTATTTTTCTCCTAACACTAAAATTGCTTCGCCTAATCCCCTTGTCATCAACTTCGATTCTATTCCGAATGTTAACAAGTATTTCTGGAGTTTACGTGTAAACGAACGTGTATCTACATCAAATCCATCCTCGTCTTGTAATGGAATCCTTACTTGCTCAAATTGTGCCATATTCTCTGTGGCATCCTGCAGACTAAAACTTTTATTGATAGTATTCTTAAAAAGCCACTTCTGGATAATAGTAAGCAATTCTTCATCGTCAAACTCGTCTTCTAAATCCTTATCCCAGTTTTCCCACGTCTTAATGGTCAGCATTACCTCACGTCCATTTGTATTCATATCTTTATAAAAAGCTACCATCTGTTTGTCAAAGTCTTTAATATGTCCTTTAACTGCATCTTCCAATAGAACTGGTATATCCTTGGAAGAAGATTTACTCGTTCCTGTTGCAGTAGCTATTCGCTTACTTGTATAAGCATCAAAGGCTTCCAAAGTAAATGTAACAGAACGTGATTTGGTATTCACATTATTCAACACCCATCCAATTTGCAAAACAATATCAGATTTAGCTCTTTTCTTTAAAATATCCAATGGAGTTTCACGAATGATATCACCACTACTTTTACTTTCTGTCACATTATCTTCTGCAATTCTATTGTTTAATGCTTTTATTTCCTGCTCAGCATCTTTCAAGCTATAATCTAAATCAGTTAAGAGTTGACCAATTTTTGAGATAACAGGTCCTAACTCCAAATCCTCCTGAAAGGCCTGAACATAATTAGGAACTCTGGTTGTTGTACCTTGATTTTCGAAATTTGTTACAAAATAACGCTGTACACACCAGTTGTCACTTGGGAGAATCATCAAAGATGGTTTCTTCTGAGCTTGTATATTTAAATAAAAAAGCGTTATAAAACTCAGAAAGCAAAAAATAAATTTAAAAACATTTGTCTTCATAATAATATTATATTATTTCATCTAATCCTATCTAACGAGTTATTTTTTGGGGGAATCTATTCTTTGTTTTCAAAACTCAAAATTCACCAAGTGAACGAACATATTGATTATTTTTACTGCAAATATATAGAAAAGTTAGCCAAATATATTGGTACACTTTGGTACATTAGCATGGGCTATCAGTGATTAATTTGATGTAAATGGGAAAATATTGAAAAAGTTGCTTAATTTTGCAAATAAAACGATACAAGAAGGATGTTACCTATCAACGAAATCTACAAAAAATTACAGACTACGGTGGAGAAGGCTGTTGGCCGAACAATGCTTACGCCACGCGACTTTGACTACCTGACCAGCTGCATACACACTACCACAAAGGAGAACGTCAGTGCCATGACCCTGAAACGGTTCTGGGGTTACCTGGGCGAGAAGAATGAAAGACAACCGCGCCTAGGCACACTGAATCTTTTAGCTCGGATGGTGGGCTACACGGATTGGATGACGTATTACAAGGAGTCGAGCGCCAATGGAAAGGTGGAGAGTGATTTCCTGAAGAACAATTCTCTGCAAACCAACTCGCTGCCCAAGGGGAGCATTGTGCGCCTGATGTGGCACCCCGACCGTGTGGTGACCATACGCCACGAGGGCTATGAGGTGTTTACCGTTTTAGAGTCGGTAAACAGCAAACTGAGCGCGGGAGACACCTTCCGTTGCGGGCTTGTGATAGAGGGCGAGCCTATGTATCTGGCTCAGTTGAAGCATGAAGATGATGAGCCGGTAAGCTATGTGTGTGGTAGTGAAGGTGGTGTAACGTATATGGTTTTATAAGTATCCACTGGTTTTGATGAACAACAACCATTCACCCGAAGAAGAGGAAAGGCGTGTTTCCCATGCACTGACAGGGCATGAGACAGAAGAAATTAAGCCTTTGGGCACGAAGGGAGCAACCTCTTGCTCCTATCGCGTGCGCATCGGTGGCAAGGAACACTTCATGAAACAGTTGCGCCCCGAATTGAAGGACGATTGGCGCTACCGTTCTGCCTACCAGAAGGAGTACGAGGTGGGACGAAAGATAAACAACCCCTACATTGTCAGATACGAATCTATCGACGAGAATGTCAACGGTCTTTATATCCTCATGGAGCATGTGAACGGGCACACATTGGATGAGAAACTGACTATGGACCCAGAATACTTCAGTCGTGGTAACAACTTTGAGAAACTGTTCACACAAATTCTGAAAGGTCTGAAGGCTCTGCACGAGGCAAACGTGGCATACATGGACCTGAAACCCGACAATGTGATGCTGACGCAGGTGAATGGCGACGTGAAAATCATCGACCTGGGATTCTGTTTTGCCGATGCCTACAGTCATACGGTGGGTTGCTCTTATGAATATGCTGCACCCGAACTGCAGGAGGGTGCATTGGAACGTGTTGATGCCCGCACGGACATCTATGCTGTGGGACGGTTGATGCTGTACGTGAAGGAGGCGGCATGTGTGAACGTAAGCAAGCGTCTCCAGCGCATTATAGACAGATGCATCCAGCCCGACATGCAGAACCGCTATGCCAATGTGAATGAAGTACTAATGGACCTGACACACAGACGCAAATGGATGATGCGCCTGACAATAGCATCTGTATTGATACTGTCCTTGGCATTGGGATTTTTTACGTTTTCCAAGACATCTGCCTATAAGTTTGCGAAATTGGAACTGAAGTGGTGGCTAAGACAGCCTGCATACGATATCAGTTATGACGAGGTATATTACCGCATACTGAGTGAAGATAGTTTGACATGCATGGCAGTGGGTGGAAGGGAATTGAAAGACCTGTACATTCATAAAGAGGTGCCACACAACGGAAAAACCTACAAGACCGTGGCAATAGAGAGCGAAGCCTTTGCCGGATGGAAAATAGAATCAGTATATATCCCTGATGGCGTACGCGAAATTGGCGACATGGCCTTTAATAGATGTCATGAGGTATTGTCCTTGGATATTCCCCAGAGTGTGGAAAGGATAGGAATAAAGTGTTTCGACGATATGAAGTCCATCAGGAACCTTTCATTATCTGGAAACCTGAAGAAAATAAGCCACAATGCATTTACCAGTTTGCATAGTCTGAAGAGGTTGAATGTTCCAGAAGGGGTGGAAATATTCGACCTTGATTGCTTTGCTCACTGCTCATCGTTGGAAAAGGTGACATTGCCATCCACTCTTACTACCATCAACCGTGGTGTGTTCTGGAATTGTGGAAATTTAAAGGAAATAATAATACCTGCTTCTGTGCATACAATCGGTGAGTATGTGTTTTACCATTGCAACAGCCTGACCGATGTGTACAACTATTCACCCATACCCCAAAGCATTCCACCCATATTTAATAAACAGGGAATCACGCTACATGTACCCAAAGGTTCGGAGAAAGCATATAGTAATACCGACAACTGGAACGTAGCAAATGTGGTGGGTGATATATAGTGTTGTTACAGATATTATATGGGTGACATAGAATTTAGAATATTGCTGTCCGGTAAACTTTTTTACGATATTTAAATTAAGGGCTGACACTTCTCACGAGGTATCAGCCCTTTTGGTTACCTTTGCCTTTGCACAAACATAATAGTAACCATGGGCAAAGATAGTTATTTTACCGGACAGCAATATTTGAAAAATTATCAGAAAGCATCAAAAAGGCATTTTTAGTCCTTCCCGAGGGGTCGGATTTCATCAAAAAGGCATTTTTGGTCCTTCCCGAGGGGTCGGATTTCATCAAAAAGGCGTTTTTGGTCCCTCCCGAGGGGTCGGATTTCATCAAAAAGGCATTTTTGGTCCCTACCGAGGGGTCGGATTCCATCAAAAAAGCGTTTTTGGTCCCTCCCGAGGGGTCGGATTCCATCAAAAAGGCATTTTTAGTCCCTACCGAGGGGTTGGATTCCATCAAAAAGGCGTTTTTGGTCCCTCCCCAGGGGTCGGATTCCATCAAAAAGGCGTGTTTGGCTTCTGATAAAAGTATTTAACCTAAAAACATTTAGATTATGGCTAATCAAATTGCATTATTCGGACAAACAGGTCTACCCGTAGGTATTTATGCTAGTTTTCATGACCAGACAAACGACCTGATTCTGGCAACAGGCGCAGAGGCTTTGCACATCAAGGCTCAGGCCGAGGCGTATGCTCAATCGTTGGAACTACTCAACGGTATCGTGAAGCGCTCCACCGCCTATGTCAGCACCAAGAAGCTCAATTATGCCGACAAGGAACGCGACCATGCGCTGGGTGTAGTAATCAACATCATCATTGCCCACAAGACCAGCGTGATAGCCTCGAAGCAGCAGGCAGCCCTTGCTCTGGATGCGATGATAGCTCCTTACAAGGGGATCTCGAACCACGACTTTAGCTTGATGAGCTAGTCTTAAATGACTACACCCCTGATGGATGACCATCAGGGGTATTTTGACATTAGGATCCTTCTCCAAAGTCTTTTGTAAATCGACTTGGTATAATTTTGATTAGGCTCTGGAGCTACGATGGATGAGGAGCTTTACTCTCTCGTTGTATTCATGGGATTGCATGAGCTGCTCGATGGTGAGATGCATGCGGTATCTCCAATAGTGATTGGGATTGGAGGGGATGTTGATGCGCTCGTTTTCGATGTCATCACTACGTAGCTGCTCGTCCATAGACAACCAGTCCTGGAGGGAAATGAGACATAGCATAGAGGGTGAGAATAGATGACGTGCTATGACTTCTTCACACAACCATCCTGGCATGGTAGATGGAGCCTTACCATCCTTTTGGAGTACTTCGTTGTAGAAGTGTTGACGGCGTTCCTCGTCCTCGCTCCACCAAAGGCGTAGTGTTGGCATATCGTGAGTAAAGATAGTTACCACTGACATGTAGGGGTTGTTTTCCAAACGTCCAAAACGAAGGCCATATTCCTTGGGCATGGCTTGAATCTCGAGCGAGAGTATGCGCAACTGATTCATAACAGGACCTACACACGCTGGCACCATACCAAGGTCTTCTGCACAACAGAGCATCTGGGTGGCTTCTACGAGAGCTGGTAGCTTCTTCATGGCTTCGGATGCCCAGAAGTCGTTGTGACGATAATAGTAGAAGTTTTCATATATACGATTGAAGGCTTCTTGCTCTGCAGAAGATAGTGATTGGTAAACGTATGTCTTATGCGCTGAGATGCGAGGTACAAAACCTTCACCTAGGGGGATGAATAGGACATCTTGTACTAGTTTGCAGAGCATGGGACATAGGTGCTCATCCTTGGTAGATTTGTTATTATGGAAATATGAGTAAATCTGCTGCTCTGTCTTGAACTCCTCACGCATACAATACCAATCGGGTCCCATTGCCTCGAGATACTTTGAGCGGATGGCTTCTATGTCGGCTTCGCTCTTGGTGAGGGTACGGAGGAAGTTGTCTGTAATATAGGGAGCGGTGAAGAATTTCTCTCTCCACTTGAGGCCTGCCTCTTCTATCTCCTCTACAGACATGGGTAAGCATGGTTCGAAATGTCCAAGAAGGCCACTACGTGCAGAGGTTGGTATCTCCCAAATACGGAAGAAGCCTAGAACGTGGTCAATGCGATAGGCATCAAAATATTCTGCCATCTTGCGGAAGCGACGTATCCACCAGATATTGCCATCCTCCTGCATGCGCTTCCAATTGTATGTTGGGAAGCCCCAGTTTTGTCCGTCAGCACTGAAGTCATCTGGTGGAGCACCAGCAGAACCATCCATATTGAAATACTCGGGTTCGGTCCATGCTTCTACACTGGTACGTGAAATACCAATGGGTATGTCACCCTTGAGCAATACGCCTGAATTACGTGCATAAGCAGTTACACCTGACAATTGCTGAGAAAGCAGGTATTGCACATAGGTATAGAAGCCAACCTCAACGGTATTTTCTGAAGCATAATCGCGCATGACTTTCTCGTCATATACAGAGAGTGTCTTCCACATGGGGAAATAGCTGGTATTCTCCTGGTCGCGACGATGAGAGAAGACGCTATAAGCTATGAGCCACTCATCATTCTTACGTAGGAAACGCTTATAAGCATCTGTCTGAGTTACGGTATCCTTCTCCTGCAAATATAGTCGCTTGAGATACTGAATCTTCATACGAAGAGTGCGCTCATAATCCATCTGAGGGAGGGCGTTAAGTTCCTGGCGGAGTGCCTCGTATTCCTGCATATACGCCTCGTCGTTAATCTTTGGAAGAGCAGATAGGTCGAGGTATATTGGATGCAAAGCGTAGATGCTGATAGCATTGTAGGGATAGCAATCTCGCCATGTTGAGCTCTGGGTAGTATCGTAGATGGGTAGAAGTTGAATAACACGCATACCAGTGGTATTGGCCCAGTCAACCAACTTCTTTAAATCTCCAAAGTCACCCACACCCTGACTGGATTCGCTACGAAGAGAAAAGACTGGTATTACAACACCAGCTGTCTTCCAATGCTCATCAACCATACGCAGGCGTTGGTCCCAAATCACTTGTATCTGATTAGGAGCCAACAAGGTGGAGTTGTGCGCCTGAACGGGAGCAAAAAGTTCAGGAGATAAACTTTCGGTCATGGGCTTTTCGATAGTGGGAGAAATTCTATTGTCTCCACCTTCCCAAGCGATAAGTTCGCCTGTATTTTCGTCCACTACTACATACTTGTATTCGAAGGGGAATTGCAAACCTGTAGCACTCAAGGTCAAGCACCACTCATGTGTGCCACCACGACTCATGTGCAAAGCACGCTCGGGCATCCATTCTCCCAACTGAGGTATGGAGCCTAGCAATGCCAAATGCTGTCCCTTGACCAACTGGGGAGCTTGCACACGGAATAGAAGAGTACGATCATAGTAAGTAATCTCTGGATCTTGTGCTATGCTATTAGCCACACAATGGCTATAAGCAGAAGAGTAGAGATGACTTAGTTGAGGGATGTCCTTCCAGTAATCTTGCAAGAGGAACACCTTGTCTTGAGCATAAGGGAAAGTGCGAGGCACTCCTTGCCATTCTTTGCGATAAATCTGCTCTCCCTGAGCAATGAAATAACTATAGGAGAAGGTTTGAGCATCCTTTTCGTTGAGTGCCAATTCCCCACCCCAATTCAAACCATCCTCGGTAGTCAAAAGATGCTCGTATCTAACATCTGCACCACGACGGCGTTTTATTATTACTTCTACGCGCACTTCTTGTCCCCAAGCCGTACGATATTCTAGTTTAAATTGGAGTTTCATATAGTGATTTCTTGATTATTTTAATTGTTAGGTGAAACAAAATTACAAAAAATCCCCCACATAGAGAAATGAGAGGGAATAAAAAGAGCCGAAACTAAGAAAAATTAGTTTCAGCTCCTTATTTTTTAGAGCCACCTGCGGGACTCGAACCCGCGACCCACGCATTACGAATGCGTTGCTCTACCAACTGAGCCAAGGTGGCGCTAACAGCGTTGCATTTGCAAAGGTAAGAAAAAAATGAGATAAGAGAGGAGGTTTGAGAAATCTTTTTTGAAATAATTTCCTCTAAAAGTGATTTCCAAAGCTTCGGAGATTAATTCTCGCTACAATAATATTAATATAATGTGGTACCAACAAAAAAACGAAGTCCGTAGAAACATTGCAAAGAATCTACGGACTTGTATTATGTATTTTCTGAGTTACGACTTGCTTGAAGTACCATTTCTCTTGTGAGTCATGATATCAAGCACCATGCGATCGGTTTCTTGCATACCCTTGGCTCCTACGAGAGTAAGGTTGCGGATACAACGATCTACATCGTCCTCGATGATACCTTCCACATTGGTCACATACTTGTTTTGAATGGCAAGCATAGCGCTTAGCACTGCTGTGGAAACACCACTAGAGAGTTTGAGCGCACAACTGGGTTTTGCACCATCGCACACCATACCGGCAAGGTTAGCAATCATATTCTTCACGCTATATGCCACCTGCTCATAATTGCCACCCATCAACAGGGTGATACCACAACTACTACCTGTACTTGCTACCACACAACCGCAAAGAGCACTTAGACGACCAAGGCTTTGCTTGATATAAATAGCTGTAAGATGACTCAAGATAAGAGCACGTGTCAACTCCTCCTCTGTATTGTGATTTTCCTTAGCAAAAACCACTACTGGCAATGTAGCGGCAATACCCTGATTACCACTACCGCTATTGCTCATCACGGGAATTTGAGCACCAGCCATACGTGCATCACATGCACAACTGGTCACAGAAAGAATGTGGCTGAAAATACTATCACCCATAATACCCTTGCCCAAAGGACGCGATAGTGTCTTACCCAATTCATGACCATAATTACCCTTCAATGCTTCCTCTGCTACATGCTCGTTGAGCACACGAGCTTCATTGATGAACTGTAGTTCCTCTAGAGGAGCTTTGGTAGCAAAATCGAATACCTCCTTCAAAGAAAGTGTATTTTCATTATCAGAAACAGAGGTACTGCTTAAAGCAGAACGCTCGTCGAGGATTACATTATTGTCGCAACAGAGGTACACCAATCTTGTATGCTGATTGGCAATGATTGCCTCCGAGCGATGACCTTCTCTCTTGCACACAACATCAACATATAGATTATCGCAAGCATTCTTATCTAGCGAAATAGAGATGCGTCCCTGTTCGATGTATTCACGACCCTTGGCAACTGCCTCTGGGGTGCAATCATCAAGAACTTGCAAACGATAAGAACTCTTACCAACGATAGCACCAAGTGCAATAGCGATAGGCAAACCCACCATGCCTGTGCCAGGAATACCTACTCCCATAGCATTTTTCAAGACGTTGGCGCTAAGGCTTACTTGAATAGAATCTGGTTGACCACCAAGAGCTTCCGTAGCGTGAGCCACGCAGAGAGCCACACACATAGGTTCTGTACAACCAGTAGCGGGTACTACTTCTCGCTTGATAAGTTGAAGGATTTCGTTCTGAGTCATAGTTTAAGGTTCTATTATGATGTATTCTTATTTATTTTTCGTTGATATCGGCCAGGCAATATATTTCTTACTCATTATTGCCTTCCATATCGGGAGATTTGATGATGATGAAGAACTTCCAAATATACAATATCAGTAGTATGTAGAGATTGTTTATTAGATTGCTCTGGTCAGGCATATTGATATGAAGGAAGTAATCTATCGCAATGTATAAGCAAGACAAATTAACAGTTGCAACCATGAAATTGTGCTTATTTCTAAAAAAAGTAAAAGCACCTAGGATTGTACCCAAAGAATGAAGTTGGGTAAACATACGAATGTAATACAAATGCTGTGCAGGCACATCAAGCGTCTCGGTACCACGATTTGTTAACATGAAATACCAAACACCAATGGCTATTAATATTCCGATTGGACAAACGAAATACTGAATTAAAAAAGATTTCTTTGAACTAGACATAACTGTTTTTCTTATTAAATAGTAAATAATGTACGTCCCACTAAAGCTCTGCCAAGTGTAGCTTCATCCGTATGCTGAAGTTCATCATTCTGAGCCACTCCTCGTGCAATAACCGTGATTCGTGGAAGATTCATCTGTTGAGCCTCGGCAGAATAATTACCTTGACTAGAACTTTGAGTCAACTGCATCAAACGCTTATATATAAAGTAATTGGTAGTATCACCTTCCATCGTAGGACTAAGTGCAAAGATTATCTCTCTAATACCACCGGCAGCAACTCTTTCTATCAAACTCTGTATATGCAAATTGCTAGGACCAATACCGTCCATTGGACTTATCACACCACCCAAAACATGATACAAACCTCGATAATGATTAGTTGACTCAATGGCCATCACATCTTGTATATTCTCCACCACACACAGGAGAGAAGCATCGCGCTTGGGATTGGCACATATCTCACAAATGTCAGTGTCAGAGATGTTGTGACACATTCTACAATACTTCACTTCATTGCGTAGCACCGACAAGGCTTCGCACAATGTAGATGTAGCACGAGCATCCTGGCGCAAGAGATGTAGCACCAAGCGTAGTGCTGTCTTGCGACCAATACCAGGCAAACAAGACACCTCGTCTACAGCACGTTGCAACAGATGTGAAGAGAAGTTTTGTGTCATATAGTTCCTTTGCTAGTAGGTAGATTAAAGTGCTCTATGTCACGCTTGACGGCCATCTTTATTGCACGTGCAAATGCCTTGAAGATACCTTCTATCTTATGATGCTCATTTTGTCCCTCTGCCTTGATATTCAAATTCATCTTGGCACTATCAGAAAGACTCTTGAAGAAGTGAAGGAACATTTCCGTTGGCATCTCCCCTATCTTCTCTCTTGTAAACTCAGCATCCCACACCAACCATGGACGGCCTCCGAAATCGAGGCACACCTGACACAAGCAATCATCCATAGGCAAGGAATAACCATATCTTTCAATACCTCGCTTGTTGCCTAAAGCCTTAGCCAGGCACTCGCCTATCACGATAGCAGTATCCTCTATTGTATGATGCTCGTCTACATTCAGGTCACCCTTGCACTCCACACACATATCAATATTGCCATGCTTGGCTATTTGATCGAGCATGTGATCGAAGAAGCCTAAACCTGTATTGATTTCGCTCTTGCCATTACCATCCAGAGAGATACTAACGAAGATGTCCGTCTCCTTGGTGGTACGGCGTACTGATGCTGTACGATCTCCAGCAAAGAGTATCTCAGTTATGCGCTTCCAATCCATATCAGCACCAATGATAAGGCTCTTACAACCAATGTTTTCTGCCAACTGAGCATCCGTCTGTCTATCTCCTATGACATAACTATTGGCCATATCCACCTCTGCATCGTTCATGTATGATGTGAGCATGGCAGTACCAGGTTTGCGTGTAGGCAAATTCTCATGTGGGAAGGAACGATCGATATGCTCTGCCTTAAACTCTACACCCTCCGAACGAAGGATATCAAGCATCATATTGTGAGTTGGCCAAAAATCTTCTTCTGGGTAAGATGATGTACCAAGTCCATCCTGATTGCTCACCAATACTAACTCATAATCGGTATGACGTGACAGGAATGACAATGATCCTATAGCACCAGGTACGAACTGAAATTTCTCAAACGAATCAACCTGCTCATCCTCTGGTTCTCTAAGAATAGTACCATCGCGATCGATAAAAAGTATTCTCTTGAACATATTGCATGAATGAGGGCCATAGTGTAGCTCCTCTGATATTACATTTTACTTTTGCTTGTATCTTCTCAGTGCGCCAAGGAGTTCATTATTCTCCTCCTTCGAACCAATTGTTATACGAAGTGCATTCTGACACATAGTCACACGATTACGATTTCTTACAATGATACCATTGTCCACGAGATAGGCATATATAGCATCTGCATCTGTCACTTTAACCAACAAGAAGTTGGCTGAAGATTGATACACCCGCTTTACTATAGGCAATTCCATCAGACAAGGAATCAATTGTGTACGCTCGTGTCTGACCTCGTTTGTCCAACGGTCAAGACGTACCATCTGCGACAATAACTCTTGCGCTGCCTGCTGAGTAAGCAGATTAACGTTGTAGGGGTACTTAACTTTATTAAATAATGCTATTATCTCTTCTGAAGCGAATGCCATACCTAATCTTATAGCCGCTGAAGCCCAGGCCTTGGAGAAGGTATTGAGAACAATCATCCTGGGGAAATGCTTCAAGAATGAACGCATAGGTTTAAGGTCGGAAAAATCGCCATAAGCCTCATCTATCACAACAATACCCTTGAACGTAGTCAACACCTTTTGCAACTCTCCCCTATCCATATCGTTACCCGTAGGATTATTGGGGGTACATATCCAAATTACCTTGGTGTGCTCGTCGCATGCTTCTAGGAGTGCATCAGCGGAGAGTGTATAGTTCTGAGACAACAATACAGGACGATATTCTACATCGTTGATATCCGCACAAACCTTGTACATACCATACGTTGGGTCAATGGCTACTACATTGTCTATACGTGGCTCGCAAAAGATACGATACACCAAATCGATAGCCTCATCACTACCATTGCCTAGGAAAATATTCTCCGTGGGAACTCCCTTAATCTGCGAGATGCTCTTCTTCAGTTGCTCTTGCATAGGATCGGGATACCTATTGAAAGGTGTATTGTACGCACTCTCATTGGCATCTAGAAACACATGAGCATCACGTCCCTTAAATTCGTCTCTAGCGCAAGAATATGGTTTCAGTGCAAGTATATTTTTTCTAACTAATGATTCTAGCATAAAGATTTCTATTATCTTTTAATTTCTTCCATTCTGATGGTCATTGCTCGCTTGTGAGCATCAAGTCCTTCTGCTTCTGCCATCAGTTCCACGGCACGACCTATTTGACCAACACCTTCTGCCGATAACACCTGGAAGGTAATCTTTCTGCAGAAACTATCTAGGTTGACACCGCTATAAGCCTTGGCATATCCACTGGTGGGAAGTGTGTGATTAGTGCCTGAGGCATAGTCACCAGCACTTTCACAACTGTAATGACCAACAAAAACACTACCAGCATTGACCACCTTGTCACACCATTCCATAGCATGATCAGAGGCAAGGATGAGGTGTTCGGGAGCATAATCATTACATATATCAAATGCCTCCTGGATATTACGTAATACCACTACACTACTATGCTGGAGAGAACTCTCAGCTATCTCTTTTCTAGGAAGACTGGCCAGTTGAGAATCTATTTCTGCAAGTACGTCTTTTGCCACCTTTTCGTTATCGGTGAAGAGTATGCTTTGCGAATCAAGACCATGCTCGGCTTGGCTAAGCATATCAGCAGCAACAAAAATGGGATGGCATGAAGAGTCTGCCACAATAGCAACTTCCGAAGGTCCAGCTGGCATATCAATGGCTACATCACCCATGCTAACAAGTTGTTTGGCACAGGTTACATATTGATTACCAGGGCCAAATATCTTACTTACCTTGGGCACTGTTTCTGTACCATATGCCATAGCTCCGATGGCTTGCACGCCACCACACTTGTATATACGATTTACGCCTGCTACCTTGGCTGCATACAGGATAGCTGGATTCAGCGAACCATCCCTCGAAGGGGGAGAGCATAGCACTATGTCCTTGCATCCGGCTATCTTGGCTGGAGTGGCGAGCATCAATACAGTGCTAAACAAGGGAGCTGTACCACCAGGGATATACAAGCCAACCTTATCTATCGCCACTGACTTCTGCCAGCAATTAACTCCCTCGCATGTCTCCACATGGATAGTGGACATACGCTGAGCTGTGTGGAATTTACTGATATTGGAATGTGCTAAGCGTATTGCGGCCTTCAGTTCCTCGTCTACAAGGCTTTCTGCCTTGAGCATTTCCTCGTCTGTCACAGCTAGGGAAGAAAGCGAAACCTTGTCAAACTTTTCTTCGCAACGAAGTACAGCCGCATCTCCCTCCTGTCTAATCTGATTCAGTATCTCCGATACCGTTGCTGTTAGGTCAGAAGCATCCTTGTGAGGACGTGCGAGCAAACGCTGATATTCTTCTTGGTTTGGATAAAGAATAGTATACATTTTATCTGCTAAGACATTTTATCCTAAAGAATCATCTTTTCGATAGGCATCACCAATATTCCTTGTGCGCCAAATTCTTTAAGCTTTGAGATAATCTGCCAGAAGGACTTCTCCTCCACCACGGTGTGTATACTACTCCACCCCTCTGTGGCCAATGGCATAATAGTGGGTGACTTGGCACCAGGCAATACGTCTACTATCTGAGGAATGTTTGCCGTGGGTACGTTCATCAAAACATATTTCTTGTTTTCAGCGGCCTTTACTGCTTCTATACGGAAGAGTAACTCGTCCAAGATAGCCTTCTTGCGTGGAGATAGATTACTATTGGCTATTAATAGTGCTTCGCAATGCATCACCACTTCCACCTCAGCCAAATTGTTGCTCACCAAGGTGCTACCACTACTCACGATATCAAAGATGGCATCTGCCAAACCGATACCTGGACTTATCTCCACAGAACCTGTTATCACATGGATGTCTGCTGATATATGATTGTCTTGAAGGAAGCGACGAAGGATGTTGGGATATGATGTTGCTATCTTCTTACCTTCAAACCAAGTAAGACCATTGTATTTTACAGCCTTGGGAATGGCCAATGACATACGGCAACGTGAAAAGCCAAGGGGACGAATAACATCAGCCTGCTCCTGGCGCTCTTCAAATTCATTTCTTCCTACAATACCCAAGTCGGTAACACCTGTTGCTACACATTGGGGAATATCATCGTCACGAAGGTATAATACTTCAATGGGAAAATCTGGACTTTGCACCAAAAGTGTTCGTTTGCTGGTGCTCACCTTGATGCCAGCTTCTGCTAGCAAAGACATTGTGTCTTCGAAAAGCCTTCCTTTCGATTGAACGGCAATTCTAAGCATAACTTATAGAAAAACTTATTAAATTATAATGTGTATTTTTATATCTCGAGTTGCAAAGGTACTGTTTTTTTCCAGTAAAAATTGCTTTTATCACCCACAATTCGGTTTTAAATATATTTTTGTCTAAATTCGTACGGCAAAACAATGATTTTTAACACTAGAATATACCTTATACCGTTAATATTGTAATTTCTGTATCCCATGAAAAAGATTTTCTTCCTCTTCTTGACACTTCTTGTGTCCGTCTCTCTACTTGCCAGAGACAAAGAACTCATTTGGCCCAAAAACAAAATGCCTTACGCACAGGACCATCAGATAGCGGCCATGACCAACGAAAGCAGTGACAAAAACTTCAAGGCCGACAAGAATCGTATTGCTTACATTGAATGGTTTGAAGCTCCGCCAAAGGACAAGAGACAAGATGCTTGCATGGTGCTCATCTCTGGTGGTAGCTACGAATGTTGTTGCGACGTGGGACTAGTCAATCAGTGGAAGGAAACATTCACCAAGATGGGTATCCAGTGTGTCAACCTTGTTTATCGCACTCCCCGCCCTAAGGATATGGCTATTTATCAAACAGCCTGGGCCGATGGTCAGCGTGCTATACGAATGATAAGAAAACAAGCAAAGGAGAGAGGTTTCAATCCAGAAAAGATTGGTGTCATCTCTATGTCGGCTGGTTCTCATTTGGCTCTACTATTAGGAACTAGTTCGCTTACTCCAGCCTATGAGCATATCGACGCACTTGACACCATACCATGCCATATCAATTGGGCCATCGTCAATGCTCCTGCCTATGGTACCACCGATGCCGAACTAGGCACACCTGCCACTCGTCAGGGATATGGCCCCGATGTTACATTGAGCAAAGTATTTCAGTTCGACCAGCGCACCTGTCCCATGAGCTTACATCATGGTGCTATAGACATATACGCTCCACAGACATCTACCCTAGTCTATCGTCAGTTGCGCAGAATGCGTATCCCCGCAGACCTACACTTATATCCACATAAGGGTCATGGTGCTTATGGTCTTGAACGTGGTATCGAATTCATGCGCCAAATGGGGTTCATAGATACTCTTGCTAAAGAGGAATTTATCCTAGATAGATATGCTACTGACGATACTCCATGTGACTACTCTAAGGCTAGCATTTGGCCCGATGGAAAGACACCAGACTTTCAAGAAAATCAAAATGAACCATACATTGAATGGTACATACCTAAAGAACTGAAGACTAAGGCCATACAGATAGTATATGCTGGTGGCGCATATGAGTATAATCGTCCAGAAGACCACGAGGTTGCACCCATACGCAGATACCTCAACGCAAAGGGAATGGCGGTGGTTGTTCTCAAGTACAGAAGTCCTAGACCTAAGGCTCCACTAGCCAAGCATACCACAGCTTGGCAAGACCTTCAGAGAGCTATCAGAATAGTACGTAAGGAAGCAACATCTCGTGGTCTTGACCCCA
Organism: Bacteroidaceae bacterium; assembly: GCA_045613565.1. GTDB lineage: Bacteria > Bacteroidota > Bacteroidia > Bacteroidales > Bacteroidaceae > Physcousia. The sequence goes on along the minus strand of JAZLBF010000031.1, from coordinate 26,030 downwards.
ACCGAATAGGTATCATGGGTAGCTCAGCTGGCGGTCATCTTACTCTCATGGGTACAACTTCGTCCATGCATCGTTCGTATCTTCCCATTGACAAAATTGACGACATACCATGCAACGTGCAATGGGGTATCTGTATCTACCCTGCCTATGTTTTATCTGATGGCATAAATGGAACAAATGCTCGTGGTGGCAACGATGACAATGTCACATTTGCCTCCGACTTCTCCTTTGACCTCAAGAGTGCTCCAATGATATTTATGCACGGAGATAGCGACCCTTATGCTGCTATGAACTCCGTCAAGTCGTGGGAGAGACTGCTAGCAATGGGAGTGCAATGCGAACTACATTCCTTTGCAAAGCGCAACCACTGTTTCCATCGCAATGCTTCCCCCAATACAGGAAGCTACAATTGCTTCGACATCATTTGGGAATACCTTACCAACATGGGTGTGAATAAGTAGAAAGACATTTGTTGTAGTATATTGCATACACTGAAGGAGAGGGTAATAAATCCTCTCCTTTATATTTATATCATACATACGAAGGCTAAGCTAGTCGTTAACTGGATTTTAAATATCAAAAACTACATATTAAACTATTATATATTAGGAGAAAAGCTTAAAAAGAGGATATTTTCAAGATAATATAAAAGAAAAATAGATTTATTGCGTACTTTTTACGCATTTTATTTGCAAGCTAAAATATAATCTCATATCTTTGCGTAAAAATCACGCACAAATGGATGACATAAGTAGAAAAATAGTAGTCATGGGAGGTAGTTTTAATCCTCCTACGGTGGCACATTACTTGTTGATGAAAAATGCCATTGACAGATTGGATGCAGAGTTAGGTTACTTTGTTCCAGTAAGCGATGCCTACTTAAGACGTAAAATGCGTCATATGCATCCTCCTATTATTCTCACCGAGGAAATGCGTATGAAGATGTTATCGGCCATGTGCCAAGAAGACAATCGTATGCGTGTGTCTGATAAAGAACTTGGCTATATCGAAGCTAGGACATTACCTACGCTGAAGTTATTTAAAGAAGAAATACCTGAATGCGAGCTATATTTCGTGATGGGAGATGATAAACTAGATTTACTTAGTCATCTCACAGAAAAAGCTTCATTCTTTGATACTGCTAAAGTAATACTATATTCTAGGAACTTAGGGGCGATAGAAGATAATTTAAAGAAACACGAGAGCCTATCCAACTATACAAAAAACATTGTGATATTATCTCAACCAGAAGGAGTAAATGGCATTAGTTCTTCGTTAATAAGAAGTAGAATGCTCTCAAGAGAATCATGCAAAGACTTGCTCCTTCCTAGCGTTTGGGAGATATTCAAAGAATTAAAAGTTGAGGATTTTCCCGACGTAATAAATTCATTCAAAGGAGAGTATAATTTCCTAAACAATAGATTCGAATGCTCATTTATATGGGAAGGTATTAAATTTAGCAATGTGGAAACTGCCTTTCAAGCATCTAAATTTGAAGATGAAGCAGAGCGAAAACTGTTTAGCAGACAATCTGCAGAAAAGGCCGCTATGAAAGGTGGACAAATCACTCCATCACCCAAGTGGGAAGAAAGGAAATTAGAAACTATGATGTCCATACAATTTGCAAAATTTACGCAGAATCCAAGTTTGATGAAAAAGCTAATTGCTACTGGAAACTGTAAAATAATTAATGGTAACAACAAAAAGGAAACCTATTGGGGTGTTGACCTATATAGTTGGAAAGGAGAAAACAATTTAGGTAAAATATTAATGACAATTAGAGATAAGGAGAAAACAAAATGAAATACAGTATTGAAATAATCAAAGGGATAGTTCGCAGGAGACCTGACATCGAAATTATTTATTTCTGGGGACACACACCTAATCCCAAGAAAATAACTAAATCCTGCTTTAGTCAGTGGTATGATGTGTACTTTGAAATAGATGGCATACAATATCACACCACTGAACAGTACATGATGGCAAGCAAAGCACGTTTGTTTGGTGATGAGGATAGGCTAAATGAAATCATGAATGCAACTACACCTTTTGAGTACAAGAAATTGGGACGAAAGGTGAAAGGCTTTGAACCCAGTCTTTGGGATGAAAAGAAACTTGACATCGTAGTGGAAGGTAATAAAGCTAAATTTGGACAGAATCCTGAATTGAAGGAATTCTTGCTCTCTACAGACGATGCAATTTTAGTAGAGGCTAGTCCATATGATACCATTTGGGGTATTGGCATGGACAGAGAAACAGCATTAAATAGTAAAGTTGAGGATTGGAAAGGCGAGAATCTGCTGGGATGTGCTTTGATGGAGGTTCGCGATTGGTTGAAAAATTTGGAGTAATAAATCATTATGGAAGAAAATAACAAATTATATTCGTATAAATACCCTCACCCTGCGGTAACAGCAGATTGTGTGATATTTGGTTTTGATGGAGTCTGTATCAAGGTTTTGCTGATTCAGCGTGGCATAGAACCCTACAAGGGACAATGGGCATTCCCTGGTGGTTTCTTGCAGATGGATGAGACGGTGGAAGAATATGCAAAGCGTGAACTTGAGGAAGAAACAGGGTTGAAAAGTGCCTCCGTGGAACAGCTCTACACCTTCTCGGCCGTAAATCGTGACCCACGAGAACGAGTGATAACTGTAGCTCACTATGCTTTGGTTAGACTTTCTGAAGTCAAGGGTGGTGATGATGCAGCATCGGCTCAATGGTTTGCTATGAATGAGATTCCAAGCCTAGCTTTCGACCATGAGCGCATATTGCGAATGGCAGTAAAACGTTTGAAGGAACGCATCTGTTTTGAACCCATCGGCTTTGAGTTGCTTTCAGAAGTTTTCACAATGACCGAGTTGCAGAACCTCTACGAGGCAATATTGGAGGTGAAGTTTGACCGACGCAACTTTTACAACAAGATGCTCAAACTGGGCATCCTCTCTGAGGCAGAGCCTCGTCCTGCTGGTGCTTCACGACGTACGCCAACGAAATATCGCTTCAATGCAGAAAAGTATACCGAACTGAAACAAAAAGGGTTTAGGTTAGAATTTTAAAGACATTAACAATATGTACAACAGAAAATATACTCCTAATAGAATCACAGAACTGAAGGAGAATGAAATATTTGTTTTTGGTAGCAACCTAGCAGGTTCGCATGGTGGTGGAGCTGCTCGCTTGGCATATGATTGCTTTGGAGCTGTGTGGGGCCAAGGTGTTGGTCTACAGGGACAAAGCTACGGAATTCCCACCATGCATGGTGGTGTGGATGCGATAAAGCCCTATGTGGATGAGTTTATTGAGTTCGCACGAACTCGCACGAGCTTGATATTCTATGTAACACAAATCGGCTGTGGTATTGCAGGATTCTCAGCTGCAGAGATTGCTCCATTGTTCAAGGATGCTTTAGATGTTGAAAACATCATTATGCCTGAAAAGTTCGTAAGCATACTCACTTCTGACGACAAATATAATTTGGAGAGATTCGTTCTAGCACAAAATTACATGTATAAGCAAGCATTACAAGAAGTGGAAGAAGGGTACAAACAATCCCACTGGATTTGGTACATCTTCCCTCAGCTAGCTATTCTTGGTCATAGCAGTAATGCCAAATACTACGGTATCAGCTGTTATGACGAGGCAGAGGCATACTTGAATCACCCCATTCTTGGCGCACGACTCAGAGAAGTGACCAATGCTTTGCTCTCACATCGCGGTCAAGATGCTAATGATATCTTCGGAGAATTGGATGCAATGAAAGTACGCTCATGTATGACATTATTTGATGCAGTTTCTCCTGGAGACATTTTTGAAAAAGTACTATCAGTTTTCTACAACGACAACTACGACAAACGTACTCTAGACTATTTGTAGTAACAGATTGTTGATTGGAGCATTTTCCTTTTAAATCACAAAAGATGATAGATTAGGGGTTACTTCATACTCTATTATGACATAAAGAAATGTGAGAAGATATTAAAGATTAACTATTAAAACTATGTACTATGAATATTAAGGATTTATTTAAGAAGGAAAAGACTGTCATTATAGAGACTAAGGCAACAACAATCACAACAGAGGAGAGTGTTAGTTCTGATAAGAACGAAAAGAAACCTTTTGAAAGCGTTGCACCAGAGAAGATTGGCGTATTAGATATGGTTATTGCCTTTGACACTACGGGGTCAATGTCAGCCTATATTGATGCTGTACGTAAAGAGGTGGCAGAACTGATACCTCAACTTTTCAAGGATAACGAAGATTTAAGACTGGGCATAGTGGCATTCGGCGACTACTGTGATATGAATAATGCACAAGACTTTGGCAATGCATATCAATGTTTGATGCCTACCAACAACGAGAATGACATTATCAAATTTGTACGAGAAACGAGTGACACAAGCGGTGGAGACGGTGATGAGTTTTACGAGTTGGTCATCAAAAAGATTGTTGAAGAAACACCCTGGCGTGAAGGCTCTACTCGCGCAATACTCTTAATTTCGGATGCAGAACCTCATCCTCTAGGATATACATACAAGGATTATGTTGTAGGTAACCAAATAGATTGGCGCAAAGAAGCGATCAAGGCTGCTGAAATGAAAATAAAGATTGACACCGTAACAATTACTGATAGTCCATGGTACAAGGAACTCTCAAAAATGACAAATGGCATCAGTGTACCTTTTGCTAGCGGCCACAAGACAGCAAGACTTGTTGAAACCGCAACAATGGCTCGTGGTTCAATGAAATCTAGGATGAAGTTCGACAGGCTCTTTAACAATTGTATGGATGATGAATGCCGTAACGTATTCTCTGCATACAAGGATGAGAGAGATAAGTGTGATATGGGTTAAAGTATATTGATGGATTTAAGAAACAATTGATTTATAACTATTACATTCCAAATCATAAACTATGAAAATTAAGTACGCTTTTATCAGTAAGACTGGTCGACGTTCAAAGAATGAAGACTATGTTAAGGTAATGGACAAATCGGAAGAGTTTCGTTGGCTTGGAATAGTATGCGACGGAATGGGAGGACATGCCATGGGCGATGTGGCCAGCGAAACTGTATGTAATGAGATATGCAACTATTGGGAGCAACACAATGGAATGGATGCTGTTTCTCTAGCTCGAAAGGCATGTCACTCTGCTTCCGTAAGGTTAGATGAAAGGTCTTACGATATGCATCATGTGGAAATGGCAACAACCCTTGTAATGGCTGATATTACAGAAGACACGATAACTATTACCCATTGTGGAGACAGCAGGTGCTACCTGATGCGCGAAGGCGAAGTTGTATACGAAACTAAGGACCATCTGCAAACAAGTTTCGGATGGGAATACGTTGCTAATTGTTTTTACTCCTTCAAGCCAGAAGTTGCTCAACCAGAAATTGCACAGTTTAAATTAAAGGCTGGTGATAGAATCTTAATATGCTCTGACGGCATATACAAAAGCATTCCCCCACAAATTCAGAAAGCAAGAATGATGGATGACAAATCTCCTGAAGAGATTCTTGACGTCTTTGATTTTTTGTGTGATAAGAATGGAGATGACAATTACTCAGCTATAATAGCATTCGTTGAATAATAATACTCAGAAAGCAAATCTGTATTAAAAACTATTCTCAGATGAATACTGATATATTGCTGAACACTAGTATAGAAAACATAGCCACGGTCTATGGTGGAATGAGGGGCACTACCCTATCCTCTCGGCACAATCTGCGTCACTGGCATATGGTGGTGGATAGCGGTGTGAGCACCATCATTGAGCTGCGCGACAACGACCGTTCAGAGAGACTATGCCAGATGTGCGAGAAGTTTGGCATACGCTATATGGCTTTTCCCATGGACTGTCATCGTATACCCGACGAAGACATTGCCTCCGGGCTAATGGACTTCTTTACGGCCATAGACCATGGGGATTTCTACATAGCCTGTGCCATGGGATTGCATCGCACAGACCTTGCACTCTCTATCTATTGGATGTTTCATGCTGCTGACAAGGGGCTTCCTCCACCATTATTGAAGGGGCATAGCACCGACGGAAAGATAATCAGACACAGAGTTCACAACAATATTTTCAGGCGTTTGAACAGTCTCTACGATTATCTCTCCGCCGAGCCAATAATCCCCATTCCCGACCATGACACGTTCAAAAAGAGGAAGGAACTGCTTCTCACGGCTGACGAAAGGGGGTAAAGTTATACCCAGCGAGAAAAGTGTATCAAAATCTAGATTTTGGCAAATCCAAAGGGGGGGGGGAATGGTTTTCGACTGGTGGGAGATGAGTTTAATACCATTCGAAAGAATGACTTATTTTGAATTGCTTCCCCCTATACGAAAAGCCATTGGCGAACAACCATGAAGTTTGGAGAAGAAGCGAGAAAATTCGGCCTGGGTGGAGAATCCCAATCGGATGCTAATTTCCTGAACGGTCAATCTAGTGCTGGTCAAGAGGCTAGTGGCCTCCTGCAAGAGATAATCTGAGAGTATTTGTTTGGGAGAACGGCCCACCATCTTGTCAGTGATGCTACAGAGATAGCGAGGAGAAACGCACAGGCTGGAGGCATAGAAGGCTATACCATGCTGACTACTATAATGCTCGGCGATGAGGGAAATGAAACTATTGTAGATATCAGCAGAGCGGAGGGCGTAAGTTCCATTCTGCGAGGGAGACACGGCATAGACCACTTGCGAGTGAAGGTAAGTGTGCGCATTGGCAACGGCCTCCGTAGTATCATCACCCAAGGCATAGCGTGTGGCAATAGCCGATGACAAAGCACCTGAGACACCATGGCGCTGCCAACCAACAGTATTGCGCGAGGTAAAAAAGCGATGGCCTCCCTCATGCAAGAGCAAGGCTGTGAGGAAACCTTCGCGCGTGTGACCACCACGCATCATCACCGCCCCAGCACCCATAGCTCGTAGCTCTTGAGCAGCTTGCAGTAGTTCTTCGTCGGTGGAAATATTGCGGCCAAGCATTATCTCTGCCTCTTTCACCCTGAGTATCAATAATGTGGATAGTGGCAACAGATGCCTCATCCATGCATCAAGAGCTTGCGAGGAAAGTATGCGACGGCCCTGCGAGTCAAGCACGGATGGAATCATCACACGCCTGGGGATGGAGGAAAGCAGCGAGGGAAGAAGGGCAATGGTATGCTCATCGCGAACAAGTCCCACTTTTACTGCCCTTGGCGGGCACTCTATCATGGATGCCTGTATCTGCTCAGCCACCAGTTGCGCCGGTAGGTCGTGAGCCGAAAGGGCATTATCGCCATTGGACACCACTACCGATGTTATAGCCACCAACGCTCTACCACCAAGGGCAGAAATCGTGCGTATGTCCGCACCGATACCAGCTTCGCCTGTGGAGTCGGAGCCAGTTATCGTGAGAACGGATGGAAAATTGGTGGGCATATATATAATATATAATATATAATGTCTAAAAATGGTTTCCCGATGCGGGAGAGCACTTCCGAAGTGTGGAAAATCACTTCTCGGCGCGAGAAAAACATTTCCAAAGACCAGGAACCAGCCCTTGGGCAACTATTCCTTGATGGGATTTTCATAGAAATACTTCCACAAGGGGGCTGCCATCAGAGCTTGTAGCATCTCGCCGCGCTGAAGCATAGCAAAGACCTCCCTCTGTGGGATTATGTGGTAGGTCAGTTCCTCCGTAGCATCCAAATGCTGCTCGGCTACTCGCTCCACCCCAAGGGCCAAGAACGTGTGAGCTAGATTGGTGTGATTGGAGGGGTTGGCACAGATGGTCATAAACTCTGTCCACTCGCCACCGGCATAACCTGTTTCCTCCAACAACTCTCTTTGAGCTGCCGCCAAGGGGGCTTCACCCTCCTCTATTACACCAGCACAGATTTCGTACTCAGTCACTCCCAAAGCATGGCGATACTGGCGCACCATGACCATGTCACCTTCCTTGGTAATGGCTATCACATTAACCCAATCAGGAAACTCCAGTACCCAATACTCGGGATTGACACGACCATCGGGCAATTGCACAGTGTCGCATCTTGCCGTCATCCACGGACGGTGTGCTATGTACTCACTCTTCAGTATCTTCCACTTTTCTTCTCTTTCCATGACTTTGTATATTGGGAGGATTAACAGGTTATAGTTTGCATTGCCACTGGAAATGGTCCTCAAAGACATCGCCCAAGATGGGTTCGTGGCGGAAGAGGCCATACACGGTACTACCGCTTCCGCTCATGGCAGCATAGGTGGCACCAAGCATATACAACTGTTCGCAAATGCCGCTTACTACAGGGTGATTAGGGAATACACTCTTTTCAAAGTCATTTACCATCTGTCCCTTCCATGTCTTCACTGGCTTGGCGATGATGTCCTTCAATGACACCTTCGAGGGAGCTGGAGTGACGGAGGCATAAGCTTCCTTGGTAGAGATAAAATCATTGGGTTTGATGAGCACCAACCAGTAATTCTCTAGCACAGAAGGTACTGAGAGGGCTATGGCTTCTGACTTATCGCCACATTGCACCTTGTACTCCTTCTTCACCAAGGGTACGGGTAACTGAGTGAATATTTCTCCCTTACCTTCGGCATAAACGGGTTGATTGGCAATAAACACAGGGCAGTCGGCTCCCAAACGTCCAACCTTAGCCGCCATCTGCTCCTCAGTGAGACCAAGATGGAAAAGCTCGTTCAATCCCTTAATCATAAAAGCAGCATCCGTGCTACCACCGCCAAGACCTGCACCCGAAGGGATATTTTTGGTCAACCGAATAGATACAGGGGGAACATCATAGTCCTCTGCCCTGAGCATATTCAATACTCTCATCACCAAGTTGTCCTGTGCAGAGCAATCCAATTCTCTACCATCGATAGAGAAACTGTCCTCGTGAGCAGGATTCAACTCCAGACAATCTGTCAAAGGGATGGGCAGGAAGATGGTTTCGATGTTGTGATAACCATCAGGACGCTTAGCTACAATATTTAATCCGAGATTAATCTTACAGTTGGGGAATAAAATCATAGTTAGGTTAGGGTTTGAATAGGTATATTATTTTTTGTTTTTTAACTTATTTAAAATCTCTTCATTGATACGACTTATCCTTTGGGGAGTCTCAATGAAAGGTTGGGTCACTCCGTTGTATAAGTCCGAAAAGACCTTGAGCAAGGGTGGCTGCCATGGTTGCTTGTTCAGATTGACCACCATCTTGATGTCCTTGGCAACAATGCTCACGCGCAAGTCCTCTACATCGTCCAAAGGGTCGCCATCCACATGTATAGCTCCTGGTGCCTTGCGATGGATAGTTAGTTCCTTACACTTGATGGTCTTTATCTTGGAATTCTGAGTAATGGTCTTGTTGACCAACTGATAAGCTATCTGTGCCGACTCTATCACGCTGAATGGCTCCATGATAGTGACATCAAGCAAGCCATCAGACATAGAAGCATGGGGAGCAATGTAAAAGTCATTACCATACTGCGATGCATTGGCACAAGTGATGAGAAAGGCACGATAGGTTCTCACCTCCGACTCAGGCTCATGTATCTCCAGTTCATAGGTCTCTGGCTCATACTTAGAACCCTCTCTCAAGGCGTTCTCTATGTAAGAAAGCAAACCACGCTTACCAGACTTATTAAACTTGTCCGACAAGAATGCATCAAAACCCACTCCTGCCGTGCAGAAGAAAGGTTTACCATTAATCAAGCCGTAATCCAATGTGTGAATATTGCACTCAGAGATAATCTGCAAGGCGCCATCTGCATTCATAGGCAGATACAAGTGTCTGGCCAATCCATTGCCACTACCACATGGCACTATACCCAGTGCCACGTCCGAGTGAATCAGAGCGCGAGCCGTCTCGTTGACTGTACCATCTCCACCCACGGCCACAACAATGTCCACACCCTTCTCCACAGCCTCGCGTGCTATCTCGGCTGCGTGTCCGGCGTATTCTGTATATTTAATTTCTACCGCAAACCTATCCTCTGGAAAATATTCTGGTATCTTAGCTACCACCTTCTTCTTCTGTTGAGTACCAGAAATAGGATTGACAATAAACCATATAGTTTTTACTGACATATCTATTTTATATTGCTCAGCAAAGGTAGGCAAATTATAAATCAATACACCTAATATGACAATATACTCAACATCAATTGCACAAAACAAAACATTTAATGCAGAAAAATAACCAAATCTAAAATAAATTACGTACCTTTGTGCTCGACATATACATATTTAGAAAATATAAATTTACTATCTATATGGGATTGTTAGACGATAAACTGGCCAAGTACACCTTGCCAGAAGAAATTAAAGCAAAAGGTATCTACCCCTATTTTCGCGAAATCGAAGGCAAGCAGGGCACTGAAGTGGCCATGGGTGGACATAACGTTTTGATGTTTGGTAGTAATGCATACACTGGTCTTACTGGTGACGACAGAGTAATCGAAGCTGGTGTGCAGGCAATGCGCCAATATGGTAGTGGATGTGCAGGTAGTCGCTTCTTGAATGGAACCTTGGATATTCACGTTGAATTGGAAAAAGAATTGGCCGAGTTCGTAGGCATGGATGAGGCATTGGTATTTGCTACAGGTTTCACAGTAAATAGCGGTGTCATCCCCCAGCTCCTTGGCAAGGACGATTATATCATTTGTGACGACCGTGACCACGCTTCTATCGTTGACGGACGTCGTTTGAGCTTCGCTACTCAGCTTCGCTACAAGCACAACGATATGGACGACCTCGAGCGCGTACTTAAGCGTTGCAACCCCGACAGCATCAAGCTTATCGTTGTTGATGGCGTTTTCTCTATGGAAGGTGACTTGTGTAAGCTACCCGAGATAGTAGAACTAAAGCACAAGTACAATGCAGCCATCATGGTTGACGAAGCTCACGGTCTAGGTGTATTCGGACGTAATGGCCGTGGTGTTTGTGACCATTTCGGTTTGACTCACGAAGTTGACCTTATCATGGGTACCTTCTCTAAGAGCCTTGCCAGCATCGGTGGTTTCATTGCTGCTAACAGCACCATTATCAACTATCTACGTCACACAGCACGTACATATATCTTCAGCGCTAGCTGTACTCCCGCTGCTACAGCATCAGCACGCGAAGCACTTCGCATCCTCAAGGCTGAGCCCGAGCGCCTAGAAGCTCTTTGGGACGTAACACGCTATGCACTAAAGCGTTTCAAGGAAGAAGGTTTTGAGATTGGCGATACCGAGAGCCCAATTATTCCTCTATATGTACGCGACATCGAGAAGACTTTCATCGTTACCGCTAGAGCATTCGAAGAGGGCGTATTCATCAACCCCGTAATTCCTCCCGCTTGTGCACCAACAGACACATTGGTACGTGTAGCCCTAATGGCAAATCACACTCACGAGCAAGTGGATCGTGCTGTAACTAAGCTCAAGAAAGTATTCGTTGAACTAGGCATCATCAAGTAATTTCACATTACTTATATTTATACGAATATAGGGTGAACTCAATTGTTCACCCTATATTTTTGTGTTCTATTTTTTTACTTACTTTGTCAACGTATTACTTTGAGAAGTAGCGCTTTAGCAAGCCCTCGAAGCCACGGCCATGACGAGCCTCATCCTTAGCCATTTCATGTACGGTGTCATGAATAGCATCTAGGTTAGCAGCCTTAGCAGCCTTAGCGATATCCATCTTACCAGAGCATGCACCACATTCTGCCTCTGCACGCTTCTGTAGGTTGGTCTTAGTATCCCAAACTACATCACCAATCAACTCTGCAAAACGACTTGCGTGGTCAGCCTCCTCAAAAGCATAACGCTTGAATGCCTCTGCAATTTCAGGATAACCTTCGCGGTCTGCCTGACGGCTCATTGCCAAGTACATACCAACTTCGGTGCACTCACCTACGAAGTGAGCCTTCAAACCTTCCATAATCTCCTCAGGACAACCCTGAGCTACACCAATCACATGCTCAGTAACATATGACTGCTCTGCTGCCATCTCGTTGAACTTAGAAGCAGGAACATTACACTGTGGGCACTTTGCAGGAGCCTCATCACCTTCATGAATATAACCACAAACGGTACAAACAAATTTCTTACTCATAATATTATTCTTTTATTATATTAAACTTATAAATTATTATTAAACTAATTATTTTTTGCCATACACTTTGAACAAATACCCTTATAGTAGCAGTGTACATCAGTCACATTGTGTCCCTCTAGCATATCAGGATCTAAATAAATCTCTGGCTGAGGCAAATCATACAACCGACCACACTTGTTGCACAAGAAGTGCGAATGAGGATGAGTATGACCATCAAAATGAACCTGCTTCTCGTTAATAGTCAGTGACAAGCAGATTCCCTTCTCAGCAAACAACTTCAAGGTATTGTACACTGTTGTCAATGACAAGGAAGAAACCTCAGAGCGCAAATCACGAAATATATCATCAGCAGTAGGATGATTGTAATGCTTTAGCAGGTAGTTCAATATCGCCATTCTTGGACGAGATGCAGAAATACCATTATCAATCAACATTCTTCTAACATCATGAATACTCATATCAATTCTGTATTTGTTATAATTACAATGCAAAGGTATGAAAATAATTTGTAATTACAACAATTTCAAAAAGATTTTTTCTAAAGAATATGAAAAATTGTCTAAAATTTCAAAAAAAGCAGTAACTTTGCATTACAAAACCATGCGGTAGTAGCTCAGTTGGTAGAGCATGGGCTTCCCAAGCCCAGGGTCGCGGGTTCGAACCCCGTCTACCGCTCCCTCCCTCATCATTTACACGTATTACATTATTGTATAAGGTATGTCCTATATAGAAAATAGGTTGACTTATTTGAGTCAACCTATTTCTGTACACGAAACATTCTCTTCTTATTTATTATTTTCTAAAGGATTCAACACTAAAACACTTTTAAACAGAGGAAATGAAAAACTAAGCTTATTAAAGAAAACTCTCCCAACTTGTTTTCTGCAAGCTAGGAGAGTATTCGCGGATAGCAATAAATCTAAATATTAATCCCATCCTATCATCCTTTAGGTAAATTTACATAGAGAGGAGACCCACACTAGCGTCGAACTGGGAGATCTCCTCTCCAGAGGCGCAAGGCATGCTTATATCCACGAGCGGGATAGTCAAGCATGGCTGGGAGTAGTCCTCGGATGAGAGATATTTCTTGGCCATAGAGAAGATTGGATACAAACCTACACAACGCATACTCACATCATGCCAAGTCAAGGTGAATGAGGAGTATCTTGGAGAGCCTTAAACACAGCAAGAGAGCACCACGCGGTGTGATGCTCTCTGTAGTGTATAGTATACGCAAATGCTAATAGCTAATCGTTAAAATCTTACTCCCAAGGTAGCTGTGATGCTATGGGTAGAGAGATTTACGGGGATGGGAGCCATGTCTACGTTGCTATAGAAGGAGTCGAAGGCATAGTACTGACCGGTCTGATGACGATACTTGTAGGCTAGATCGGCGAAGAAATACTTGCTGCGATAACCTATACCGAAGGTGTAAATGTTGGTATCAGAGAGGTTCATGTAGTCAAGACCTGTGGGATAAGACAGGGTGCAGTCAGCAAAGAAGGGATCCCAATAAGAGTCAGGCGTAGTGGTGGAACTGATATAGTTGTAACCAGCACGGAGCGAGAGGGTACTGATGGGCTTGTACTCTACACCGAGGCGGAGGGTATGCTGAGATTGTAGCATACGAGCTGTCATATCGTTGAGGTCAGCGTCGGTGGTAGTGCCTCCATATGCGCTGGGGAACTTCATAGTGGTACCAGGATAGTGAGCAAATTCGTACTCTGCTCCCCATGCAAAATTGTTGGAGATAGTGCTACCCATCTGTGCGCGCACCTTCCAGGGGGTAGTGATGCGGTACTCTAGATAGTTGATATAAGAGTCAGAGAGGTCATAGACATAATAGGTGTGGTATGTATTTGGGGTATGGTCATACTCTAGCACCTGCTGCTTGTCGTTCCATGCATACTTGGTGGTAAGGCTCTGGTCGTCAATGTACTTTAGCTTGTACCAAGTGGGAGTTTCAACGGTGAAACCTATACGGAAGGAACTAGAGTCAAGGGGACGTACGATGGCACCAAACTTGAAATTAAAACCATTGCCGGTGATAACTTGCTCGTTAACGTAGCCAAAGTCTTGAATCTGTCCAAGGTCGTCTGTACGCTGCTCCCAATAATCTGTAGTCTTGCGGAAGTCCACATTGTCCACACCAAGGGTAACGCCAAGGAAGACACGATTGTCTATATTAGTGCTAACATTGAAGTCAAAGGCACTGAGAGCTCCGCGAGTGACATAGAGAGTACTGTTTTCATCGTTATGACTCTTGACAATATTGTCCTGGAAAAGACCTACGACATCGCCGAGGCCATAGAGGGTATTGTAGTAGGTGTCTGCATTGCCATAGAGAAAACCACGATTGTCAAAAGCTTCGCCAGCAAGACCATCCAACTGGTCGGCCCATGAGGCAGCAGAGAGGGTGGCTCCATAGAAACTACTGTTGTAATCGGCCTTCTTCTGATAGTTGAAGCCAAAGTTGACAGTACGCATTGCACCAGAACCCTTGAAGGTGGTAACGATACCTACCTGGTCAAACTTAGCATAGGTACCACTGGTATAATTGCTAGCAGTATTTCTACCCATCCATGCTGCGCCAGCTGTGAGCGAAGCTTCGTTCTTGGTGAACATACCCAAGCCTGCGGGGTTGCTGCTGATGGTGGAGATGTCTGCTCCCAGTGCACCCATAGCACCACCCATGGCCACGAAGCGTGAGGTGCCAAAAATGTCAGTGCTATTGATGATGGTATTATTGAGATATGTGTCTTGCGCCGATGCAGAAAGACCGAGAGCAAGCATTGCCATGCTGATAACCTTCTTCATATGCATATTTTTCTATGTATGAGGTATTTATGTGATTGTAATATGAACTATATGTATCTATGGGGATGATGTGTGTGCCTACAAAGCGTTATCTGCCTCGACCACCACCGCCTACACGGCCGCCGCCACCACCTACACGACTACCACCGCCTCCGCCACTGGGACGAGAGCCGAAGCTGGATGAGCGAGAAGAGGAGCTAGAGCCAGAAGATACTCTGCTGCTAGAGGACTGAGACGATGAGCGCTCGGTGACACGCTGACTAGAACGCTGGGTGGAGCGCTGAGTGCTGGTGCTTCTAGAGCGTTCAGTGGCACGACTGCTACTATTGTTCTTTGACGTATTAGAGCGGTCTGTGACGCGCTGGCTACGACTATTATTCCTCTCGTTGTAACGAGATGTGGGATCGTCAGCTCTGCGTGCAGAACGATTACCTACATCTGAATGACCTGATGGACGCTCGCCTACTCTGACGCTGCGATCTGCTATGCGTGCACGGCCGTAGTCTCTATTGCGAGAGGTGGAAACATTAGGTCCATGAGGCTTGTGTCCAGGATGGTGACCAGGATAATAGCCAGGATAGTAGCCAGGACGATAGGGATAATAGCCTGGCCAATAGGGACTCCAATAGCCAGCTCCCCAATAATGACCTATACCCCAGCCTACGGAATACCATCCGCCATAGTAGTAAGGACGATACCAGGGATCGTACATCCAGGGGTCGTAATACCAAGGGTCATAGATATATGTCACGCGATTCCAATACCAGGGGTCATAGTAATGTCCACGGTGGAAGCGTGCCAAGCGAGTGGCAAAGTAATAATCAATGTCTTCGGCATCAGAGAAACCAGCTGTATAGCCTTGCTCATAACCAAGGTCGTAGAGGCTCTGAGCAGAGAGCTGGTAGGTCTCACCTTGCTCTTCATCAACATTGACAGTCTGCGCCGTTGTAGAAGAAGTTGTGGTAGAAGAAGAGGAATAGCGACGATTGTATTCGTCTACATCACGGGTAGCCGTGGTGGTGGGTACAGTAGCCTTGATGGACTGTGCCTCCACTGAGGGTTCGCTCTCCTCCTCGTAAACAATCTCCACCTTGTGAGGTGTGGTCTTCTTGTTCTTCTTGGAGGTGAAATACATATCATCGTCTTCCTGAGCCATAGCCACAGAGGAAAGAACGAGGAAACAGGTGCCGAGTAAAAGGGTCAGGTGTTTCATTGTATTGTCGTTTTAGAAAAATACTATTTTAACTGATTCTGAGTACAAAGATATTGATTTATAATCAGAAATGAGTAGGCTTTACACTATTTAACATTAGGAATTTCCCTTTTTTAACAAAAGCAAAGCCCATTCGCCATCTTCCTGCTGATGAGAAAGTGAGAATCCGTAGGCAGAAGCTGCCTGAAGAAGCATGGGTACATCGCTAACGTAGAAACCACTCAATAGCAAGTAACCACCTGCCTCAATGCTCTGAGCAAAGACGGACATATCGGCCAAGAGAATGTTGCGATTGATATTGGCTATCAAGAGGGATGATGGCTGAGAGGAGGTAGCACTCTGTGCCAACACACTACTATCTCCGAGGAGTACATCTACTCCGTCGGTGATATCATTGAGAAGGAGATTGGCCTTGGCATTGTCCACACTCCATTCGTCTATGTCATAGGCCAATACGTGGGAAGCTCCGAGCATCTTGCACATGATGGCTAGGATACCAGTACCAGTTCCGGCATCAATCACTCGCCTACCCTCCATGGGAAGAGAGAGGAGCTGACGAAGTATCATACGTGTGGTTTCGTGAGAACCAGTACCAAAGGCTTGACGCGGATGTATCCTTATGTCATAATGAGCAGAGGGGACATCAGTGTGTTTGGTGTCATGAATGACAATTAGAGCCTTGTCTGTTGCTTCGTCTGAAATGACGATGGGACGAAAACCTTCTTCCTCCCATTGCTGGTTCCAATTTTCATCAGGAGCCTCTTCCACAATGTAGGAAATCTCAATCCCGGGCATGGGAAAGGTTTCCAAGACGTTGGAAATGCTTTCTGGCTCAAAAAAAGCTTGTTGCACCCATGCCGAAAGACCTTCGGAGGTAGGTTCGAAGGCTTCGAAACCAACCTCGGCTAGCATTGCACTAAGTATGTCGCTAGCATCCTCGCTGGAGGGTGTGATAGTAAACTTTACTTCAAAATATTTCATTGTCTCCTAACTTCTTCTTTAATCTACAAACTATTCAAACCTGATGCTACGAGCAGGATGAATGCGACTAATAACATACGTGGGTACAATCAAGACCAGCACGGAAATAATCAGTGTGAAAATATTGATGGTCAACAACTGTATCCATGGAAAACTAACTGGTACCTGAGCGATATAATATACCGTGGGGTCAAGGGAAAGGACACCAGTAAACTTCTGCACGAACAAGAGTACAAAGGCTATGAGATTACCCCAAAACAAACCTCGCATCACTATCATAGCGGAGAGGTAGAGAAAGAGTTGGCGCAACTGTACATTGGTAGCTCCCATGGCCTTCATCACACCTATGAAACGAGTGCGCTCTAGTATTATCACCAGCAAACCACTCACCACGGTGACACATGCCACGCATATCATCAGGATGAGTATGGCCACCACGTTGGTGTCCAACAATGTGAGCCATGAGAATATCTGAGGAAACATTTCCTCCACGGTACATACCGCATAGTACTGACCATAGGGGTCATGACGATACTGAAAGAGAGAAGATATTTCGTCAGTGATGCGATGCATTTCGGAGGGGTCTTTCAGAGTAATCTCAGCACCCTGATATTGGTCGGATTGCCATCGAGAAAGTTTCTGAGCCACACGTGCATCAACATAGCACATATGACTATCAAAATCTGCCATATTCGTCTCGTAAACTCCTGATACATAGAAGCGTCGAGCACGAAGATTGTCGTCAAAGAAATAAGCATAAACCCTATCGCCAACACTCAACTCGAGCACTCTGGCCAAACGAGCAGGAAGCACCACACTATCCGAAGGTGCATCACTCTGGCCAAACGATGGCATACTGCCTTCAATCAGATGTGAAGAAATGTAAGTGGTATCAAAATCGGCAGCTACACCTCTGAGAAGTACGCCACGGAAGGCATTGTCCGTCTTCAACATTCCTCTGCACAAAGCATAGCGCTGAACACGCTCCACCTCTGGTAGTGCCAATATCTCATCGCGCAGAGAGTCAGTAATCTGAATGGGACTAGTTTGAGTGCGATAAAGACTCTGATTATTCACTATCTGAACATGTCCTATCAGAGAAGCTACCTTCGACTTAACCTCATACTGAAATCCCGAGGTAACGCAAAGGCTTATTATCATTATCATAATGCCTACCGCCACACCAATAGTAGCGATACGCACGGCGGAGGTTGAGACCTTACCCAACTCTCCACCACGATATATCCTTTTGGCAATAAATAGCATAGACATTATGTTTTACTAAACGGAAATCTGCGAGTAAGCGAGAGCAGAATCAAGCTCGCTTGAATTATGCCGAGCGTGAGCAGATTCAAGACGACAAAGTCGGCTTAAAACGGAAAACGGAAAACGGAGAACGGAAAACGGAAAACGGAAAACGGAAAACTATTTGATGTATATATAGAGAGTTATCCTAATGAAATATAGTCCGTTTCGGATTTCAGATTTAATTTTTCTGATTCACCTTTAATCCGACCCATCTTTTGAATCTCATTCCGTTCTACCAGGATAAGCCTCAAGCGCTTTGCTGAGTACCACTAGAGCACGAGCGAGGTCTTCCTTCTTAAGAACGTATGCCAAGCGCACTTGATTACGACCTGCACCAGGAGTAGTGTAGAAACCAGATGCTGGTGCCATCATCACAGTTGCACCTTCCCACTGGAAGTCACTCAAACACCAAGCGCAGAACTTGTCAGAATCGTCAACGGGTAATTTTGCCACCGTATAAAAGGCTCCCATGGGGATAGGACTATATACGCCTGGAATACGATTAAGACCATCAATCAAGCACTTACGACGCTCTACGTATTCATCGTAAACTTCACGGCTGTACTCCTCTGGCTCGTCCAATGATGCCTCGCCTGCTATCTGACCTATCAATGGAGGACTGAGGCGTGCCTGACAGAACTTCATCACAGCCTTGCGCACCTCTGGATTCTTGGTAATCAACGCACCAATGCGGATACCACACTCCGAGTATCTCTTTGATACTGAGTCAATCAATACAACATTATTTTCAATGCCTTCCAGATGACAAGCAGAGATGTATGGCGAACCAGTATAGATAAATTCACGATATACCTCGTCGGAGAAGAGATACAAGTCGTACTTCTTGACAAGGTCACGAATCTGATTCATCTCTCTGCGTGTGTAGAGATAACCAGTGGGATTGTTGGGGTTGCAAATCAAGATAGCACGAGTGCGGTCGTTGATAAGTTCCTCAAACTTTTCCACCTTAGGCAAGGAGAAACCTTCTTCGATAGTAGTGGAAATGGTACGAATCTTAGCACCTGCCGAGATAGCAAAAGCCATGTAGTTGGCATACGCTGGTTCAGGAACAATGATTTCGTCTCCAGGATTCAAGCATGCCAAGAAAGAGAACAATACGGCCTCCGAACCACCGCTGGTGATAATGATATCCTCGGCAGAGAGGTTGATATTGTAGGAAGCATAGTACTTGACAAGTTTCTTACGATAACTGAGATAACCCTGCGAAGGACTATACTCGAGAATAGTTCTATCGATGTTCCTTATCGCATCAAGAGCCGACTTGGGAGTTGGTAAGTCAGGCTGACCGATATTAAGATGATACACATGCACTCCGCGCTTCTTAGCATCATCTGCCAGAGGCGCTAGCTTTCTGATTGGAGATTCTGGCATTTCTTGGCCGCGAACAGATATCTGTGGCATATAGTAATAGTGATTGAGGGTTGTATGATTTAATGATTATATTTCTTCGAAGTAATAATAGTTCCAATAACTACCTGAGACTGCTTTGGAGCAAGCCTTACGTTGTAGCTGAGGTGTATTTTTATTAGCAGTTCTTAATGTCTGATAATGAACAAATAGGCTATCCATCTCATGATTGATAAGAGTTGGCACAAGGAGTGAATCCTGAGTCTGAGAGAGCATCAGCGCCTCTTGATAATGCCTTGGAAGATTGGCATCAACGCTGTAATACTTTGGTAGCTCATTGGCAAAGGTGGATACCTTCTTATCAAGCAACAAGGCACACAAATAGTAGTCTATCAGGTGGCGAGCATGAATGCTATCACACTTTGTTGCCGTGGGTTGAGAGAGAGCGTTCATTCTTCTCTCCATAGCCTTTTCCAGGAATGGAAGCACCTCATCCTTGGTGTATCCGCATGGTATGGCTTTGATGTGATTGTACACTATCTCTGGTGTGTGGTATATGAGTGTAGAGGGTATGGTATCAGGGAGTAAGGATGAACTTCCCTGTATGTGTGGCAATGTGAACAACTCGTCTGCTAGGCGTTTCTGCTTACTGAGAGCCAATATGCGCAACGAATTGATATTCCTGTTGGTAGATGTCTCTCCATATCTGAAATCAGTCTCCACCTTAGCATAGTCACGATTATAAACTGACTTTGCAATAGCTAATTGGGTGTGCAACTGAGCATCTGTGTTGGTGATGGAAATGGTGAACATCATTCCCAAACACATGAGCAAGAGATTCCAACTAAGATAAGAAGTAAAGCGAGCATGCTCTGCTCTGTCCTCACGTACCAACTGAGCAATGAAGATTGGCAAAGAAGATAGCAGGAGGAGGATAATGCTGGAAGTTAGTGGTATGTGTATCTCAGTAGACTCCACCGATTGTGGTGAGATACCTGTGATTAATCCCAAAATGATGTATGAAGGTAACAAGGCAAAAGCCTTCATTCTCAAGGGGAAACGCAAGCACCAGTATAGTACTATAGCAGGGATGAGACAGAGGATTGTGCCTAGCAAAGCACTTGTCCACACGGAGTAAGAGGTATAGTCAAAGGCATCAGCACTACCGCTTGACTGAACAAAGTGAGTCAATGCTAATATATCCGACTGATAATGAACGAACAAACACATGGAATATACCACAAAGAGTATCACACATACTACTGGCAAGATGTATGATATACGTTGTGTATCCTTGTAATGGTAATTCATTTTGAATGCCATATCTCTTTGTCTCTTTAAAGTATTATTCCGTTTGTGACAATATCCACATAGCCCTACTTTTGTGTATTTTGTAGGTCTATGCGGATATCGTTAAGTTATTTTACATCAAGGAGTTTAATCCTTTGACAATCTTAGTACACATGCGCTACGTGCAGGCAAGTATAGCTTCAACCAACCCTTGCCGTCCTTGGCCAAGTCACGATCGTAGATGGTCAGATGCTTGAGCGAATCATCATTGAAGCCTTTACCACCAAACTTAGTGTCATCTGTGTTGAGCAAGTATTGGTATGTACCAGCCTTCACCATGAAGCCATAGTCGGTATAGCTACGTGTGGGACTGAAGTTGAAGAAGAACAATAGACCTCCGCGCTGGAATGCGAATACCTGGTCGCCATCATTGTGCCAGATTTCTATAACATTGGTCTTCTGAATATCCTTCTCAGACTTGATTATCTTGAGCATAGCACGGTCGAAGTCGCCTAGATAGTGGAAGCACAATTCCTTGTTGTCCACTAGATTCCACTGACGACGAGCATACTTGTGGCTCCAGCCATTACCCTCGCGTGGGAAGTCAATCCATTCTGGGTGACCAAATTCATTACCCATGAAGTTGAGGTAACCACCATTGATGGTAGCACATGTCAAGAGGCGAATCATCTTGTGCAAAGCAATACCACGCTCTACGGTATAGTTCTCATCACCCTTCTTGAAGTGCCAGTACATATCAGCATCAACGAGGCGGAAGATGATGGTCTTGTCACCTACTAGTGCCTGGTCATGACTCTCGCAATAGCTGATGGTCTTCTCATCTGCACGACGGTTGGTTGTTTCCCACAACATGCTGCTTGGCTTCCAATCCTCATCGCGCAATTCCTTGATAATCTTAATCCAATAGTCAGGAACATTCATGGCCATACGATAGTTGAAGCCATAACCACCAGACTCGAACGATGCTGCCAGGCCAGGCATACCACTTACTTCCTCAGCGATGGTAATAGCAGTGCGCTTTACCTGATGAATCAAGCAGTTGGCCAAAGTTAGATATACGATAGCATTATCGTCCTGAGAACCATTATAGTAATCACCATAACCACCGAATGCCTGTCCGAGGCCGTGGCTATAATATAGCATAGAGGTTACACCATCGAAGCGGAAACCATCGAACTGGAATTCATCCATCCAATACTTACAGTTACTCAAGAGGAAGTGCAATACCTCGTTCTTACCATAGTCGAAGCAGAGGCTATCCCATGCTGGATGCTCGCGGCGATCACCCTGATAGAAGTACTGACAGGGGTCACCAGCAAGATTGCCAAGACCTTCCATCTCATTTTTAACAGCATGGCTATGAACGATATCCATAATAACGGCAATACCTAGGCCGTGAGCCTCATCGATAAGAGCCTTCAACTCCTCGGGAGTACCGAAGCGGCTACTTGATGCGAAGAAGTTACTTACGTGATAACCGAAGCTTCCATAATAGGGGTGCTCCTGGATGGCCATAATCTGAATGCAGTTGTAACCAGCCTTGTGCACACGAGGCAACACGTTTACGCGGAATTCGTCGTAAGTACCAACCTTCTCTGCATCCTGACCCATACCAATGTGGCACTCGTAAATCAAGAGAGGACTTGTATTAGGCTTGAACTTAGTGTTCTTCCACTCATACTTGTGCTCGGGACACCATACCTGTGCTGAGAAAATCTTTGTCTGCTCATCCTGAACAACGCGACGCACCCATGCAGGAATACGCTCGCCTTGACCACCTTCCCAGTGTACACTCATCTTGTACAAGTCGCCATGCTTGAGGGCTTTCTCTGGTAATACCAATTCCCAATTACCAGTACCCTTGATGCGCTTGAAAGCAAAGTGTCCATCTTCCTTCCAGCCATTGAACTCGCCAATCAAGTAGATTGCGGTAGCATTAGGAGCCCATTCGCGAATCACCCAATTCTTGTCTTCCTTGTGAAGACCGAAGTACATATAACCAGTTGCAAACTCTGACAAAGTCTTCTCGCCATTGTTGGTCAACTCGGCAATCTTGTTAAGAGCCGACTGATGACGACCATTAATTGCGTCAGCATACTCTGCAAGATACTTGTCGTTCTTAATCAAGCGCAAAACGGCAGGAGCCTTCTCCTCTTCAGGTACTTCAACCTTCTTTGTAGAAGCCTTCTTTGTAGTAGTTGCTTTCTTTGTGGTAGTCTTTTTAGTGGTAGGCTTAGTTGTTTTAGATGCCTTGGTAGCATCGGTCTTCTTGGTTGCCATATTATTAGATTTTAGTTAGTTGCTTTGTTTAGATTATTTTTTGGAAACCATTTCGCCAGCTTTGAACTCGCCTTCGTAGCGAACACCATTCTTGTCTTCCTGAATGCCGTGTCCGTCCTTGAAACCAGCCTTGAAATGTCCCTTATATTTCGTTCCGTCTGCCTGACGCAATATTCCTTCTCCTTCCATTACACCTTCCACCCATTCGCCATCATATACATCGCCACTAGCAGAAGTGTACTTACCCTTGCCATGCTGACAATTTTGCTTCCAGTTACCAACGTAAACGGCTCCCCCACTCCATGTGAAAGTTCCCATACCGCTTTGGTCTCCATCCAAGAAATTGCCAACATATCTATCTCCATTTTGGAAGGTAAAGATTCCTTCACCCGTACGCTGACCCTTTACGTAAGAGCCTTCGTATCTATTTCCATCACTGAAGCTATATATTCCTCGGCCATGAGGCTCATCTGCGAGCCACTCACCGACGTATTTGTCTCCCGTAGAATAAACGAATGTACCCTGTCCGGACTTTAGATTTTCCTTCCAAGCACCTTCATATCTATTGCCATCAGCCCAGTCGAACACGCCTTGGCCATCACGCATATCGCTCTTCCAAGTGCCATTGTAAGAAGCTCCGTTGCTATATGTGTAGACACCTTTGCCTTCACGAAGGTCTTTCTCCCAAGTACCTACATACACATCGCCATTGTAGTAGTACATTGTACCTTCGCCTTGCTGATAGTCGCGAAACCACATGCCTTCATATCGATTATTATTCATGAAATAGTAGACGCCATAGCCATGCTGCTGGTCCTGGAACCAATCTCCCACATACTTTTCTCCATCCGAGAAGAGGTATGTGCCTTCGCCCTGACGCTTGCCTTTGAAATACAATCCTTCGTGGCGATCACCATTAGTAAAGGTGGTCACACCCTTGCCGTGAGGCTTGCCTCTGAAGAGTTCTCCCTGATAGACAGCACCGTTGGAAAATTCATAAGAGCCGATACGAATTTCTTGAGCGCAAACATTTGAAACAGTCGAAAAAATAAGCATGACTGTTAGCATAAAATGTCTTATCAAGAGAGTTTTCTGGCTCAATGCAAATCACTATTTTAGGTTTGCTGACAAAGATACGAATTTTCTTGATAAGAAACAAACATTTTGTTCCTTTTATATTTAAAAAGGTGTAAAATGTGTCAAAAATGTACTAAAATCCCTCTCTCACGATACCTTTTTGACACGCCACCTCTTATGCGAGCACCCGAGGAGCAAAAGCTATTGCCTTACGCCTCGAATGTGCATAAAAAGTAGAGGAGGAGGAGGAGCAGGAGTCAAATCTTGCTCTCCTATGTTCTCACAATATTAATTGTGCTTACGGCTATAGTACTCAATACTGGTAGATGCTTTGAAGGCAATCTTTTCCTTTGCCTCAATCTGAATCTTCTCGCCTGTCTGAGGATTGAAGCCAGTGCGCGCTGCCTGCTGCTTAACTGAGAAACGACCGAAATCTGCAATGGCGATTTCTGCCTTCTCCTGAGTCAACTGGTCAGCAATCACGCCAAAGATGGCATCAAAAGTCTTAGCTACACTTGCCTTTGACTCGCCTGTGCGCTCGGCTACAGCTGCTATAAGTTCACTTCTATTCATAATTCCTTCCTTTATATGTTCTCTACATTATTCTTACGTTTACTACTTGCTTTGAAGGAAATCTCAAAACAAGGGGTAAAAAATCTCCTATAGCCAACATTTGAAACTATAGGAGATTTGTATTTTGAGAGTTCTAAGCCTTACGAGGAAGGCCAAGAACTACACACTTCTCTCTCTCGGGAGAGATTACTTCTTGTTCAAGTACAAGTCAGCCTGTACTGCGCAAGCTACTGAGCAACCTACCATGGGGTTGTTACCAATACCTAGGAAGCCCATCATCTCTACGTGTGCAGGAACTGAAGAAGAACCAGCAAACTGAGCGTCAGAGTGCATACGACCTAGAGTATCAGTCATACCATAAGAAGCGGGACCTGCAGCCATGTTATCGGGGTGCAAGGTACGACCTGTACCACCACCAGATGCTACGCTGAAGTATGCCTTACCAGCGCGAACGCGCTCCTTCTTATAAGTACCAGCTGTGGGGTGCTGGAAGCGGGTGGGGTTGGTAGAGTTACCAGTGATTGATACGTCTACGTCTTCCTTCCACAATACAGCCACACCTTCGCGAACATCGGCAGCACCGTAGCAGTTTACTGCAGCACGGGGACCCTTGCTATAAGGAGTCTCGTTCACTACCTTCAGTTCGCCAGTGTAGTAGTCGAACTCGGTCTGTACATAGGTAAATCCGTTGATACGAGAGATGATCAAGGCAGCGTCCTTACCCAAACCGCAGAGGATGCAGCGCAGGGGCTTGTCGGCTGGTCTTGACTTGTTGGCCATCTGAGCAATCTTGATTGCACCTTCAGCAGCAGCGAAAGACTCGTGTCCAGCCAAGAAAGCGAAACACTTGGTCTCGGGAGAAAGCAGACGGGCAGCCAGTTCTCCGTGGCCGATACCTACCTTACGGTCGTCAGCTACAGAGCCGGGGATACAGAATGCCTGCAGACCCTCACCGATGTACTCGGCAGCCTTTACAGCGTTCTCTGCCTTTTCCTTCAGTGCGATGGCAGTA
>JAZLBF010000030.1:0-81019 GCA_045613565.1 Bacteroidaceae bacterium | reverse complement strand
CAGACTGTTGAGTACGATTTGTAAAACTACAAGCACTACTCCGCAGACTGCTGAGTACGTTTTGTAAAACTGCAAGCACTACTCCGCAGACTGCTGAGTTCAATTTGTAAAATTGCACAAATCGCCTTTTTTGTGCAATTTTGACATTTCCTGGTGTTTTTTCGTATATATCAAAATGTTATAGGCTGTTAAAAAATTGTTGTATTTTCCCTGCCATTTCCCAGGAATATTTGCCAATTTGGCAGATTTTCTGCCAAATTTACCGTTTTTCTGTCATTTTAGCAGACATTTTGCATTGGCACGATACTTGCAATACTATTAGTAGAGGGGGCTTCGAAATCCTTCGCATCTATGCTCGGTGAAAGAGGTACGGGACAGAGAGCTTCCTTCTAGTATATTGTTTAACAAATAAAAACAGGAAAACTATGAATAATGATTTGACTTTGAAGAGCTTTACAGTCGTGAAGCGATTCAGCGGACCAGAGTATTCCTATGTGATGTCTGGTTTGACGGCCCGCCTAATGGCCGTAGGTGAAGAAGTCCTCAATTTCCCTAGTGGTACATTTGAGCGATTTCAAGAATTAGGCATCAAGCTGAAGGATTTGGTTCTAATGAGCAGAAGTGCCACCGAGACAGCAAAAATCTCACAGATTGACAATGATGTGAATAGTTTGTTGGTTTCGATGATTGGCATAGTACGCTACACTACGAAAACCACCTTGAAGTCCAAGAAAGAGGCTAGTGAGGAACTGTACAACGTACTGAAGAACTATGCCGACGTGTACAGGTATGCACAGAACTACAAATTGGGTGCTGTGGATAGTATGCTTTACGACTTGTCCAAGCCAGAACTGGCTGCCCATGTTGAAACTCTAGGGCTGCAGGGCGAGGTAGAGGAACTGACCTTGAAGTTGGCGCAGTACATTGTTCTGTTGGATACAAGAGCTAGCCATCAGATACAGAACTCTGCTGACAAGTGTCAGACTATCCGACAGGAGATGGACGAGTTGCTAGATGTCATGAGCACATGCATCAAGTATGCCTACTTTACCAATCCAACAGACGAACTGGCCAATCTGATTCTCTCTATCAACAAATTGCTATCTGATGCCGAAACTAACTACAATCAGCGCATGGCACAGACCGGCAGTGACAAAGATGATGAAGAGACAAACGAGGAGGTAACTCCAGAACCTTCTGAACCATCAGAACCCTCCGAGCCTTCAGAATCACCTGACGGCGAAGGAGTCTAGCGGTGAACAGATGAACGGATGAGCGTGACATATAATACGCTAATTCGATAAGTTCATTAGCTGTGCATCATAACGAGAGTCGATAGACCACTTCAATGTTGAACGTTTACGAATAACGCCTATGAGCACTATTTTACACTAAACATGAATATCCCCCTGGTGAACCGAGCCACCAGGGGGATTGCTATATATAATGCTCTCTTTCGGAAATTTTACATTACTAATACGATATTATTTTGGGGGACACTTCAGTTCTTAGGTGCTTTGATTTGAAGTGACCCCTCTCTGCTCTCCGTTATACAGAGGTAGTGTTCCCTTCTGAGGTCTGAGGGCGGCAATAATAATTTGATGTGGCGCATGCTCGCTTATCCGTTTTCTATGGAGTGCTCGTTCATTTGCGTGGCTGGATAATTAATCCGTACTGTAAAGATTTTTGTAAAAATGATGTTTAATAAAAGCGATTACAGGGCGATTACAAAGTTCCCGCCACTCCTATCAAATTGGTAATAAGTTGGTTGCTGAGTCCACGCAAACGCGCTAAGAAGAAAAGTGTATGTTAAATAATTGGTATTATATATAATATAGTAAATCTTTTTTTTGCCGATTTCCTGACGCTCCACCCACGCGAACTTTATAATCGCTCTGTAATTGTTTGTCTCTGCACTGCAGATGCCAGACAAAAATGTCAAATGTAAAAAAAATAGAAAAAATATCTGCTAAGTCGTAAGCCGTCAGAGAAGTGTCGTATCTGCTTCCGCTCGGCAATTGGAGTAAACTTCATCGCTCTCGCTTACTCGCAGATTTATTATTATTACTCGCATACACTCATCAGGCTAGAGCAAGTCGCCTTCGCTTATCAGACTCCGCAAGTCCTTTTCCACTGCCTTGTGGTTTGTCATATCTAGCGTGAGGGGAGTGATAGAAGCCATGTTGTGCTCGATGGCCCAACAGTCGGTATCTTCGGCATCGGGTTCTTGACTGCAGAAAGTGCCCGTGAGAGTGTAAACCTGTCTGCCCTGCTCGTCTAGGCCTGCATCTAACCATTCTGTGTGCCAAAGACCACGCGCCATGCGACACACCTTAGAACCTTCCAGATGGTCCGTTTCGGGAAAGTTGATATTCAAACAAGTATCCTCGGGAAGCCCCCCACTGAGCACGCGAGAAGCCCACTCCTCTACCACTTGTTCGTAGGGCGCAAAGTTGCATTGTTTTTTGTTGGCTTTGAGGCTATAAGCTATACTAGGGATGCCCTTCATGCAAGCCTCTAGGGTAGCACCCACGGTGCCGCTATAATGCAGGGAGATGGACATATTGTCGCCGTGATTGATGCCGCTGACCACTAGGTCGGGCTTCGTGGGTAGAATCTTTTCCAATGCTATCTTGACGCAATCCACTGGTGTGCCCGAACAGGCAAAGATGTTGTCGGCAATCTTGGTGATGCAAACGGGGTGGGTGGATGTGATGCTACAGGCGGCGCCGCTGCGAGCACTATCGGGGGCTACAACAATGACACGGCCAAGGCGGCTCATTACGTTGGTGAGAAACTGTATGCCTTGAGCCTGATAACCATCATCGTTGGTGATAAGAATGGTCTTGTTTTTATTCATAAGTAAATGGAATAAACTTTATTTTCCGACAAAGGTAAGGTATTTGGCGTTTTTAGGCAAATTTTCCTTGGTATATTGAGTGAATTTTGCTATCTTTGTGCGCGAATAATTTGTAGAAAAAAGGCAAATGAGTAAAATAATTGCTTTGGCCAACCAAAAAGGTGGCGTAGGTAAGACTACTACAAGTATGAATTTGGCTGCATCGTTGGCGGCACTGGAGAAGAAGGTGCTGTTGATAGATGCCGACCCTCAGGCTAATGCTTCGAGTGGTTTAGGCGTGGATAGTGCTCAGGTGGATTGCACTATTTACAATAGCTTGATAGACGGTGTGGATGTGCGTGAAGCTATCTATAGCACAGATGTGGAAGGATTGGATATCATCCCCAGTCATATTGACCTAGTTGGAGCCGAGATAGAGATGCTCAATAGACCAAATCGTGAGCGTATCATGCACAATGTTCTACAGCCGATAATGGACGATTATGATTACATCCTGATTGATTGTAGCCCATCGCTTGGTTTGATTACCGTTAATGCCCTCACGGCCGCTAATAGTGTGATAATACCCGTACAGTGCGAGTATTTCGCTCTGGAGGGAATTAGCAAGTTGTTGAATACTATTAAGATAATCAAGACAAAGTTGAATCCTCAGTTGGAGATCGAAGGTTTCTTGCTGACGATGTACGACAGTAGATTGCGCTTGGCCAACCAGATTTACGACGAGGTGAAGAGACACTTCCGCGAACTTGTGTTCCGTACGGTGATTCAGCGCAATGTGAAGTTGTCAGAAGCTCCTAGTCACGGTATGCCCGTGCTTCACTATGATGTGGAATCTGTGGGAGCGCGCAACCATATGGCCTTGGCACAAGAGATTATTGATAAAAACGAGAAGAAGAAATAAGATTAAATGGCAATAAAGAAGAAATATGCAGCTCTAGGCAGAGGACTTGATGCCTTGATAAGCACGGAGAAGGTGAATACGGCTGGCTCGGGCAGTATCTGCGAGATAGCTATCCAGCAGATTGTGCCCAATCCCAATCAGCCTCGCAGAGAGTTTGCGCCAGAAGCATTGCAAGAGCTCTCTGATAGTATTCGTGAATTGGGCATCGTGCAACCTATCACTTTGCGCGACCAAGGCGATGGTACCTATCTGATCATTGCTGGTGAGCGCCGTTGGCGTGCCAGTCAGATGGCAGGACTTACCTCCATTCCAGCTTATGTGCGCACCGTGGACGATGAGAACATGATGGAAATGGCCCTCATCGAAAACATTCAGCGTGAGGACCTCAATGCACTGGAGATAGCTTTGGCTTATCAGCACCTGATGGAACAGTATGACTTGACTCAGGAGCGCCTCTCAGAGAGAGTGGGCAAGAATCGTAGCACGATAACCAACTATCTGCGCCTTCTGAAATTGCCTGCCACCATACAGATGGGCCTGAAGGATCGTCGCTTGGAGATGGGACACGCACGCGCCTTGCTCTCTATCAGCGACCCCAAGTTGCAGATACGTGTCTACAACGAAATACTTCAGCAGGGATTGAGCGTGCACAAGGTGGAAGAAATAGTGAAGGAACTCTCTGAAGGTGGTGTAGTAAAGACCTCAGACGGCAATCGTCTGAAGAGTAAACCTGCCAAGCTCGGCGAGGAGTACGCTCTGCTGAAGGATAGTCTCTCTAAATTCTTCCAAACAAAGGTCCAACTAACATGCTCCGATAAGGGCAAGGGCAAGATCGTTATCCCCTTTGCCAACGAGAGAGATATGGAGCGCATCATAGAAATTCTGGATAGACTGAAGTGAGTAAGGGAAATAGATTTGCCGCTTTCTTGTTACTGACCGTATCTCTGTTCATCTCTGTGCAGAGGGTTGGAGCCGTGGTGTTGTCTATGGACACCGTGGCAAAGCGAGTTGTGCCTACCGCACCACGTCGCCATGTAGAGGCGGACACGCTGAAAGTGGATCAACCTCTGGACACCGCAAGTACTCCATTGCCCATGCTCAAGCACGAGCAGTCTACGGCTAAAGCAGATACTACCATCGTGGTGTACTCGGATTCGCTGGCCAAGGTGTTGGGAGATACATTAAAGCTAAATCGCTTTGACAACTGGCAACCCGATCCCATCAGAGCCATGTGGGTGGCAATGGTATTCCCTGGCGGAGGTCAGATATATAATAGAAAGTACTGGAAATTGCCTATCGTCTATGGTGGCGTAGTGGGATGTATCTATGCCGTCAGTTGGAACGCGCAGATGCTCAGAGACTATGCCCAAGCATATCAGGATATTACCGATAAGGACCCTACTACCAATAGCCATCTGGAGATGCTCCCCCTAGGATATAATATCAGTGGCAGAGAGGAGCACTTTAAGACGATATTCAAGCGCAAGAAGGACTTCTACCGACGCAATAGAGACCTCAGTATCTTCTGCATAGCGGGCGTATATCTGCTAAGTGTGATAGATGCCTACGTAGATGCCGAGTTGAGCACCTTTGATATAAACAAGGAACTCTCCGTTCAAATCTCACCAAGTATGATTTCCACGGATTTCATGAGAGGCACCAGCCTCATGAATGCCACACCAGGCATAAGTATTAATCTGAACTACTAACCATTAGGCGTACTTGCCGACCTAACCTCAAAAACATATAATAGCCGATACTCCCATGAAGAAATATTTCGTAGCACTCACCCTATTGATAATTTCCCTCTCTGCTAATGCTCAGAAGACACTCACCGTGGTAGACGAGCACACGGGCAAGGAGGAGGTGATTGACTTGCCAGAAGGCATGCTCGAAGAAGAAATCGATAGCATGATGCGCCAATGGTATGCAAGCACCTACCTGGCCTATGACAGTGCATCGTGTGAGAGTAATGGTGAGGATATTGCCTACGAACCAGAGGAGTATATCAAGCGTTTGCAATACTTGCCCAATGTGATAGAGATGCCATACAACTCGGTGGTGCGCAAATTTATCGACCAATATAGTGGACGCTTGCGTAGAAGTATAGCCATGATGCTTGGTGCTAGTAATTTTTATAACCCCATCTTTGAGGATGCCCTGGAAGCATACCAGTTGCCCTTGGAGTTGAAATACCTCCCCATCATCGAAAGTGCCCTCAACCCCAATGCCACCAGCAAAGCTGGAGCAGGAGGTCTATGGCAATTCATGCCAGCTACGGGCAAGCGTTATGGATTGGAGATAACCAGTTTGATAGATGAGCGTCGTGACCCCATCAAGGCCAGTTATGCAGCTGCTCGTATGCTCAAGAGTTTGTATGAGATTTTTGGCGATTGGACCCTAGTGATAGCTTCTTACAATTGTGGTCCTGGCAATGTAAGCAAAGCCATCAAGCGAGCAGGCGGTGAGCGCGACTATTGGAAGATTTACCCCTATCTGCCAAGCGAAACTCGTGGCTATGTACCAGCATTCATTGCTGCTAACTATATTATGAATTATTATTGCGAGCACAATATCTGCCCTGCTTCCACGCGCTTGCCAATGGATACAGATACTCTGATTCTCTCTCGTGAGGTGTACATGGAGCAGATCAGTGAACTTTGCAATATTTCTCTTGAAGAACTAAAAGCTCTGAACCCACAATATCGTACCACTCGCATTCCTGGTAATGCCCAGCCATGTACTTTGCGCATGCCCATGGAGGCTATCAATGCATTTATAGAATGTGGCGATAGCGTATACACCCACCGCTTAAGTGAATTGTCCAAGCGCCGCTCTGTGGTTAGTGTCAATGAAAAGGCCGCTAGTACAAGTTCCTCTTCTGGAAGAAAAACAGTAACTGTGCGTAGTGGTGATACACTAGGTGCTATCGCAAAGCGAAATGGTACCACGGTGAACAAGATTATGAAGCTCAATGGCATGAAGAGCCATGCAATCAGAGTGGGTCAGAAAATACGTGTGAAATAAAAACCACCCCGCTTTATGGAAGACAACAAGATGATACAAGAGGCATACAATCGCCTCATAGAAACGTATTTGGCTTCGCCACATCGCAAGAAGGTTGCTACCATAGAAAAAGCATTCAAATTTGCATGTCAGGCGCATCAAGGTGTGCGTAGACTCTCTGGCGAACCATACATCATGCACCCTCTGTCCGTAGCACAAATTGTGTGTGGCGAGATAGGTTTGGGAAGTACTAGTATATGCGCTGCCCTCTTGCACGATGTAGTAGAAGATACTGACTACACCGTAGAGGATATTAAGAATATTTTCGGACCAAAGATAGCTCAAATTGTGGATGGCGTCACCAAGATTAGTGGTGGTATCTTCGGCAATCAAGCATCAGCTCAGGCAGAGACTTTCAAGAAGTTGCTTCTCACTATGAGCAATGACATTCGTGTCATCCTCATCAAGATAAGTGACCGACTTCACAATATGCGTACTCTTGGAAGTCAGCTTCCTGCCAAGCAATACAAGATTACGGGTGAAACTCTCTATATCTATGCTCCCTTGGCCAACAGACTTGGTTTGAACAAGATAAAGGAGGAATTGGAAGATCTATCCTTCCGCTATGAACACCCAGAGCAATATGAATTGATTAAGACACGCTTGGCTGAGGTGGGTGAACATCTTCAGGGTTTGTTTGACGAGTTTACCGCTCCCATTCGTGAGAGACTTGACCAGACGGGCATCAAATACGAGATTAAAGCACGTATAAAATCGCCATACAGTATATGGTGTAAGATGCAGAACAAGAAGGTCACTCTGGATGAGGTGTATGACATCTTGGCTGCTCGTATCGTCTTCGAAGGCAATGGAGAGTCGGAGAGTGAGATCACCGATTGTTGGCGCATCTATGCCATCGCTACCAATATTTATCGTCCTCATCCCGAGCGTTTGCGAGATTGGCTTTCCCATCCCAAAGCCAATGGTTATCAGGCCTTGCAAACCACTCTCATGAGCAAGAGTGGTAGGTGGATAGAGCTTCAGATACGCTCTCGTCGCATGGATGATATTGCCGAACAAGGTTTTGCTGCTCATTGGAAATACAAGGATGGTAGTAAGACTCAGCAAGATAGTGAAAATGAGCTTGAGAAATGGCTCTCTACTATCAAGGAGATACTTGACGATCCTCAGCCCAATGCTATGGACTTCCTTGACGCTATCAAATTGAATCTCTATGCTAGTGAGATAGTGGTGGTTACTCCCAAGGGTGATTTCAAGACCATGCCATCGGGGTGTACCGTTTTGGATTTTGCCTTCAGTGTGCACACGGCCTTAGGTACTCATTGCATTGGTGCCAAGGTAAATCATCGTCTCGTACCTCTCTCACATCGTTTGGAGAGTGGTGACCAGGTGGAGATTCTTACTGGTCGTAATGTATTGGTATCTGCAGATTGGTTGAATCATGTTACTACTGCTAAGGCACAAACCAAGATTCACGCCATATTGCGTCGTCAGCAAAGAAAGTTGCAAAAGGAGGGTGAGGAAATGCTTATAGCCTTCCTTACTGAGCACGATATACCTACAGAGGGAGTCGTTCAAGACCGCCTTTGCCTGTTTCATAATGTAGAGAGCAGAGAGCAATTGTACATTCAGATAGCAACTCGCACTATTGTTTTGGGCGATGGTGATGTAAAGCATTTGACCGACAAGTCAACCAAGCATAGATGGCGTCGCTTCATTCCCTTCCTCAAGAGTACTTCTTTGAGTGATGAGGCTCTCTATGAAAAGGAGCGCAAGGCTGCTGATACGAAGGGTAATTCTGCTCCTACGCAAAAGCCTTCTATTCTTTCCTTGGACAAGAAGAAACCATTGCTTCTCAACGAGGAAACTATCTCTAAATATCTCATTTGTGAGCATTGTCATCCCATTCCTGGTGACGATGTACTTGCCTTTCAGGATGCAGCGGGATATATTACTATTCACAAGCGTCAGTGCTCTAATACCGAGCGACTTAAGGCTGTGGAGGGCAATAGCATCTTAGCTGCTGAGTGGGATACTCACAAGGTGCTTTTCTTCCCTGCTGTGTTGCATGTGGAGGGTATAGATAGAGTGGGAGTGTTGTATCAGATGACGGGTGTACTCTCTCATCAGATGAATCTGAATATATCCAGCCTGAATGTGCAAACGGACAATGGCATCTTCTTTGCCGACATAGTGATGGAAGTGCACGATCTTCAAGACCTCACAAATATAATTCGTGATCTCAGAAAGATTCCCGAAGTGAAAAAGGTGGTAAGAACTAGCTAAAAGTACTAGTATCTCTAGTGTCTTTAGAATATCTGGGACATCTAGGATACCTAGTAAATCCTAGAAAGACTAGCATATCTCATCAAGAAAGTACCTTTATGCAAGGTCATTAAGCTCTTTGCGCAGGGCAACTAGCTCTTCGCGCAACTTCTGAAGCTCATTGATAATGATGGAGGTGTTGTTGGCACCAGTTTTGTTTTTGGTGAGCACTTCTTTGGCTGCGCTCAACTTCATGCCACGAACTTTGACCAAGTTGTACACGATGCGAATTTCGTCAATATCGCTTTGAGTATATTGGCGATTTTTGCCATTGCTCTTCTTGGGGCGAATGTTGGGAAATTGTTTCTCCCAAAAGCGTAAAAGCGATTCAGCAACACCAAATTGGGCTGCTACTTCTGAAATACTATAGTATAACTTCAAGTCGGAATTACTCTTGAGGCTCATGGGGTGCAAGTTTAAAATTGTTGTACGTTTTGAAAATCAGGCTACTATTTATTCCTAAAATCTTTGCAAAGTTAAGCAAAAGGGAGTATCTTTGCAAAGTTTTTTCAGAGAAAGTGTCCGTAGGACAAAGAATTATTTGCAAATAATAAAATTAACTCGTAAAGATATGATGACAGCTAACGAAATCCGTGACTCGTACAAGAAGTATTTCGAGTCCAAGGGTCACCTTATCGTACCATCAGCTCCTATGGTGGTAAAGGACGACCCAACACTGATGTTCACCAATGCTGGTATGAACCAGTGGAAGGATATTATTCTAGGTACTCGCGACCCCGAACCTCGTCGCCGTGCTGATACTCAGAAGTGTCTCCGCGTAAGTGGTAAGCACAATGACTTGGAAGAGGTAGGTCATGACACCTATCACCACACCATGTTTGAGATGCTTGGCAACTGGAGTTTTGGTGACTATTTCAAGGAGGGTGCTATTGATATGGCATGGGAATACCTTGTTGATGTACTAAAGTTGAATCCCAATGACCTTTATGTAACCGTATTCGAGGGTGATGCTAGCGAGAATCTTTCTCGTGACGATGAGGCTGCTCAGTTCTGGTTGAAGCACGTTCCTGCTGACCATATCATCAATGGTAACAAGCACGACAACTTCTGGGAAATGGGTGATACAGGTCCTTGTGGTCCTTGCTCAGAGATTCACCTTGATAGCCGTTCAGCTGAAGAAAAAGCTCAGGTTCCTGGTCGTGATTTGGTCAATAAGGACAATCCTCAGGTAATTGAGATTTGGAACATCGTATTCATGCAATACGAGCGCAAGGCAGACGGTCACCTTGAGCCCCTAGGTATGAATGTAATCGATACTGGTATGGGTTTCGAGCGCTTGGTACGTGCTATTCAGGGCAAGCAGTCAAACTATGATACTGATATCTTCCAGCCTATCATCAAGGCTCTAGCAGCTAAGACAGGTATCGCTTATGGCGAGGCAGAGAAGACAGACATTGCTATGCGTGTAATCGTTGACCACCTTCGTGCTATTTCATTCAGCATTGCAGATGGCCAGTTGCCCTCTAATGCAAAGGCAGGTTATGTGATTCGTCGTATCTTGCGTCGTGCCGTACGTTATGGTTATACCTTCCTAGGTCAGAAGCAAGCATTCATGTACACTCTCGTGCCCACTCTAGCACAGGAGATGGGTGGTGCCTTCCCCGAGTTGGTAGCTCAGAAGGACTTTATCATGAAGGTGATGAAGGAGGAGGAAGATGGCTTCTTGCGTACTTTGGAGAATGGTATCCGCTTGCTCAATGGTGTTATCGAGGAAACTCGTGCTGCCGGTAAGAGCGAGATTGCAGGTGAGAAGGCATTTAC
Source organism: Bacteroidaceae bacterium (assembly GCA_045613565.1). GTDB lineage: Bacteria > Bacteroidota > Bacteroidia > Bacteroidales > Bacteroidaceae > Physcousia. The sequence goes on along the minus strand of JAZLBF010000030.1, from coordinate 70,124 downwards.
ATTGTTTGATACCTATGGTTTCCCCTTGGACTTGACCGAGCTGATTTGTCGCGAGAATAATATGACCGTGGACGAGGCTGGTTTCAAGGTTGAGATGGAGAAACAGAAGGCTCGTGCTCGCAACGCTGCTCAGGTAGAGATGGGCGATTGGCACGTAGTAGCAGGTGCAGAGGAATTGTCTGGCGATGAGCTAAGCACCTTCGTAGGTTATGACTTCACTGAATATAGTTGTCGTATTGTAAAGTACCGCGAGGTAAAGCAGAAGAAGGGTGTCGTATATGAGGCAATCTTGAATCAGACTCCTTTCTATGGCGAGATGGGCGGTGAGGTAGGTGATACTGGTGTTTTGATCAATGATGAAGAGACCATCAAGGTGATCGATACCAAGAAGGAGAATGGCGTATCTGTACACATTCTTGAGCGTATACCCACTAATCCAGAGGCAGAGTTTATGGCTTGTGTAGATGTGGATCGTCGTCGCGCCACAGAGGCCAACCATAGTTGTACTCACTTGCTTGATCAAGCTTTGCGTAGTGTACTTGGTGAGCATGTAGAGCAGAAGGGTTCGTTGGTAACTCCTGATTATCTACGTTTCGACTTCTCTCACTTTGAGAAAGTTACTCCCGAACAGATTCGTGAGGTAGAATATATTGTCAACGAGCGCATCCGTGAGGACCTTCCCTTGCAGGAATACAGAGATACTCCCCTTGAGGAGGCAAAGAAATTGGGCGCAATTGCACTCTTTGGCGAGAAGTATGGCGACAAGGTACGTGTAGTTCAGTTTGGCTCTAGCGTAGAGTTCTGTGGTGGTTGTCACGTACAGAGCACTGGTCGTATTGGTATGGTACGTATCATCAGCGAGAGCAGCGTAGCAGCAGGTGTACGTCGTATTGAGGCGGTAACCGGTCGTGCCGTAGAAGACCTTATGAACAAGCAGCTGGACTTCCTTACTGAGATTCGTGCTCTATTCAACAATGCTCCCGACTTGATTTCTACCATCCAGAAGGCTATTGGCGAGAGTGCAGACTTGCGCAAGCAGTTGGATGAGTTCAAGGCTCAGCGCGCTCTTCAGCAGAAGAAGGAACTTATCGATAGTGCTCACGAAATTGCTGGCCTAAAGGTTATTTCAGGTGTTCTTCACCTAGATCCTCAGGCTGTGAAGGATATTACCTTCCAGTTGCGTGCTCAGTTCTCTGAGAAGTTGGTTGTTGCCATCGGTAGCATGTTCGAGGGTAAGCCCACTTTGACCGTAGGTTTCTCCGACGATCTAGTAGCTGCTGGTCTCAATGCAGGTAAGATGGTACGCGAGGCAGGTCGTCTCATCCAAGGTGGTGGTGGCGGTCAGGCTCACTTTGCAACAGCTGGTGGTAAGAGCATAGAAGGTCTTCCCGCAGCAGTGTCTATGGTTGTAGAGCAAGCAACTGCTTTGTAATTCTGAACGAAATTCATTTTCAAAAGTTTTCATATAAGAGGTGCGTCTTTCGGGGTGCACCTCTTTGCTTTTGGTAAACTTTGTTTGCGCATTCCTTGGATGGGAGAGGATTTCCAACATCTAGTTATTGGTATTTCGATTCGGGAAACGATTTCCGAATCTTGCTAGGGGGATTTTTCTTAACCAGGAAGGGTATTACTTCCGCACCTTGTCTCAAATAAATTAATTGATATCTGATTTAATTGATTTAAGAACTAACTTTAAATCGGATGTCAGTTTTTGATGAGCAAAGAATAAAGGGATGCTAGGAAATAGCACCCCTTCGTTGGTTATTGATAAATATAAAATGTCTTTGCGCTTATCTCTTGTGCATAATAGAGTTGGTCACCGTAACTGAGCTAACCAATTTGCCTGTAGAAGTGAATATTTGTACATTCCACACGTGGCTAGAGCGACCAAGATGCACGGGTGTGGCTACGCCTCGCACGGTATCACCATCATGAGCACTAGATACGTGATTGCCTGATACCTGCATACCTACGGCCATTTCTCCAGGCTTGCATGCTATCATACTACCAAGGCCAGCAAGTGTTTCGGCTAGTGCTAGTGATGCACCACCGGCCAAGATGCCAAAGGGCTGACGAGTGCGTCCATCTACAGGCATGGTAGCCTCTACGCGATGAGGGCTAGCAAAGGTGTATTGCATTCCTAGGGCTCCCATCAAGGTATTCTTGTTTTGGTCGTTGAGAACATCAACTGGTACTTCCTGATCGTCCTCGGGTTTCTCTTGCTCCTCCTCAAATGCTCGTTCGATGGCGATAGCTGCACCATCCTCATCGTTGGTGAGAGTGGTATGGTCAGCACATCGTTTTACTTCCTCTGGCGCATTGCCCATGGCTATACCCATACCTGCCATCTGAAGCATATTGATATCGGCACGGCCATCACCAAAGGCTAGAACCTCCTTCATGCTGATGCCAAGCTTCTGTACCAAAGCACTCATGGCATGGCTCTTGCCAACTTGGTAGCCAACGATTTCTAGATAGTAGGGATTAGAGTGGATGGTATCCATGACACCATTCAAGTGTCGTTGTAGATGGTCTTCTAAGCCAGCCAAGACTTCTTCGTCATCGTTGACAAGAATCACCTCCGTGGGCCATGTCTGCTGGTCATCACCCAATCCTTCAAGAGCCTCCGAGATGCTATCCACCTGGCGAAGGGCCATGTTGTTCATCTGAGCCTCGTCTACGATGTGAGGATTGTTGGTATCTGTGGCTACCACCTCGTCATTCTCATAGAAAGCCAATGCGCAACCGCTACGCTGAGCTTGTTTCTCCAGATATGGTACCATCTTGGGGTCGATAGTGCGCTCGAATAGTACTTTGCCAGTGCTAGCTTCTAGTACCTTGGCACCATTGTAGCTGATGATGAAACCATCGTTGAAGTCCAAGTCGATAGCCTTGGCATATGGTAGTACGCCGTAGGTAGGGCGTCCAGTGGCAAGTGCAATACGTACACCATTCTGCTGAACCTTCTTTAGGGTCTTTATGGTGCGTTCGCTCATTTCACGATTGCTATTGAGCAATGTGCCGTCAACATCCAATACAAGCAGTTTGAAATTCATATTCTGTGTCTTTTTTGGTTGAAAGTCTACGCAAATATATATAAAAAAGTAATACGAAGCAGGTCAAAAGGCGAGATATTAACTCAAAGTTGACGATTATTTGACCTACCAGGCATCCAAAGCCTCGCTCTCCGTTTGTTCTTCGGGCCAATTTACTAGATAAACGTGCTCCGTAGCTCGTGTGATAGCCGTGTAGAGCCATCTGATATAATCCTCCGTGAGCATATCTTCGGTGATATATCCCTGGTCGATGAAGACATCCTCCCATTGTCCGCCTTGAGCCTTATGGCAAGTGATGGCATAGGCATATTTTATCTGCAAGGCACCATAGTGAGAATCGTTTTTGACGGCTTTGTAAAGGTCTCGCTTGTTGCGCAATTCGGGATAGTCTTCGCATACCTTCATGAAGAGCATCTGTTGTTGCTCTCGATTGAGTGCAGGAGCTTCTGTGTGGAGAGTGTCCAAGAGTACCACGGTGTCCAATTCTAGGGGCATTGCCTCCTCGTTTTCCGTATCTCCGCCTGAGGTGTACTCGTTGCGATCGAGCAATCTTATCGTAGCATCGGCAAATCTGAAACCATACAATTCGCGCTCGTTACGTATCCTCTCCACTATGGCCATCTCGCCATTGGCTATCAGGTCCTTGCCATTGAGATATTTGTTCTTGGCCACCATAATCATGTCTCCACCACTTAGTTCGCAATCGTAGTCGAGTATACGATTTCTGATACCCATGTTGTAGATATTAGCACGCTTGTTGCTTCTGGTGATGACGATGGTGCTCTCCTTTCCACAATTATGATAACTTTCCTCTAAATGCTCAATTAGTTCATTGCCAGGCACGACCTTAATGTCGGGGAAGGAAACTCTCATCAGAGGCAAATCCTCTCCATTACAAAGGCATTGGCGCAGACGAGTGGCATTCCATAATATACCAGAGGAATCCAATTGTCTAACCACTTGAGTGAGCTCTGCCTCGATTATCTCAAGGCCATACCCACCCAACTCACAACTGTCTAAGGCAGGAGAATACATCTCACCAACGGGAGGCAACTGAGCAGTATCGCCAATGAGAATCAGTTTACATCCATTGCACGAGTAAACGAAGTGTATCAAATCATCCAACAATCTACCATCTCCAAATACACTCGAAGCCAAACCCTCGTTGGCAATCATTGATGCCTCATCTACTATATATAAGGTGTTCTCTTTCAGATTGGGAGCAGCGGTGAACTTCTCTTCGCCAAAGGTTCGTTGACGATAGATATGCTTGTGTATCGTGAAGGCAGGTGTCTCGGCATATCCACCCATCACCTTGGCGGCTCTACCAGTAGGTGCGAGGAGTACTACACGTTGCTTGAGCATCTTCATTGTCTTGACCAAAGCACCCACTAACGACGTCTTACCAGTGCCTGCATAACCTTTCAGCAAGAAAATGCAATCATCACTTCTTTGCAACAGGAATTTACACCATAAATCAATGACATAATCCTGCTCTTGAGTGGGAATATGTATGAAGTTTTCTCTTATAAGAGCTCTGAAATCTTCACTTATCATAAAACTTTTAGAAAAAAAAGACTGAAAATGCTATTTGTTAGATTCTTTTTCTTAACTTTGCGATGCGAAAATATAAAAATAAATCGAAATAAAGACATGAAAAAGCTAATTAATGCAGTTTTGGCTGTGTGCGCCATCCTTTTGGGTGTTATTTGTTGGCGCAGTATTCAAGATGACATCAACTTCGACAAGGATGTCGCTTATCGTGAATCAATCGTAAAGGCTCGTCTCCTTCAGATTAAGGATGCGGAAGAGGCTTACAAGCAGCAGAGCTTTGAAGGTGCTTATTGCGCCGACTGGGATGTCTTGACAGAATTCGTTAAGCATGGCCAATTGCCCATCGTTATCAAGGAGGGCGTTTTGAGTGATGAACAAATGGAGCAGGGTTTGACCGAGGCATCTGCTAGCGCTATCATCAATAGCGGTGATGCTAAGGAGATTGCTAAGTACAAGTTGGAAGGTTTCCGTCGTGACACTATCTGGGTATCATTGATGGATAGCTTGTACAAGGATGTTGACCTAAATGTAGACTCTATGCGCTATATCCCCTTCTCAGAGGGTGATACTTTCGAGATTGTAGCATGTCCTAACACTACTAAGAGTGGTGCTATCATCCAGGTTATGGAGTGTAACGCACATATCTCTAGCTATCTAAAGGGTATGGGCAAGCTAGGTAACAGAATGATCCAGAACAAGGTTATTGAGTCAGAGGAAATGGGCTCTTATCCTGGTTTGAAGATTGGTGAAGCTGGTAACGGTTGGAACAACAATGCCGGTAACTGGGAATAAATCATTATTAAGTTATAGTCTATCCATCCGTCTTTGTACGGATGGATTTTCTTTTCTTGTACATAGCCTTGGCTCTGGTCAATTGCTATTACAAGAGAATTTGCGTTGTGCTCCTGATGAGAGTATGGCCGATGCTTTGGAGCGTGGCCTTCAGTTGCCTCGAGTGGCAGGACGCAGGTATGAGCGCGTGATATTGTACTCTACATTGCCAAGTACTCGTGTACCTCTTGATGATTTTAGACGCGAGGATATGCTTGCCGTCTATCGTCTCACTTTCGCAGGTACTACGGTGCGCCCAGAGGATATGTGTTTCCAGGTATTGCCATCGCTCGAGGTAGTAGAGATATTTCCTTTGCAAGCCTCTATTGTGCAAGCTTTGAAACATCATTATCCTAGTGCTTTGGTGCAAGGATTGTATGGCACGATATTATGCAATTTGGCAGAGATGCAACAGGGTAGCACCTTGCCCGTTAGTTTTCATGTAGTTACTTTAGAGGGTGGTATCATGATAGCAGCTTTGAAGCATGGCAAATTGCACTTGGCCAATGTATTCCGTGCTGCCACCGATGCAGATAAGCTCTACTTTATTTTATATATATGGAAGAGCCTTTCGCTAGATGCTTGGCATGACTCATGTACTCTTTATGGAGCTACGGAGGACTTGTATCACGAGGTGTGCCAATATTTGGCTCACGTGGACATGCGTGAATTGTTCATCTAAAGGATTTTTTTCTTTCTCTTAACACCACATTCAAGAATTTCTCAAAAGACATTTATGCGAGTAATCACAGGTAAATATAAAGGACGTCATTTCGATATACCTCGTACTTTCAAGGCACGCCCCACAACGGACTTTGCCAAGGAGAATCTATTTAATGTGCTAAATTCCTATATAGATTGGGATGAAGAGCCACTTGCTCTCGACCTTTTTGCTGGAACTGGTAGCATTACATTGGAACTCCTATCTAGAGGTTGTTCGCGAGTGATATGCGTGGAGAAGGATCCCTTGCATTTCCGCTTCATTAAGGAGTTTATAGACAAGTTGCAAGACCTCTCAGCATGCCCTGTCAAGGGTGATGTGTTCAAGTTCCTGAGCCAATGTAGAGAGCAATTTGATTTTATCTTTGCCGACCCTCCATATGTTCTGAAGGAAATACCTGAGTTGCCTGACATGATATTGGAGAGAAACCTCTTGCGCGAGGATGGCCTTCTGGTGTTGGAGCATGGTAAGGATAATGATTTCTCTAATCATCCACGTTTTGTAGAGAAGCGCCAATATGGTAGTGTGAACTTCTCTTTCTTTAAGTAGATTTTCTGCTTAAGAGCTCGAAAAAACTATTAGATATTATAGGATCTCAATCGCTTGTATTTGGCGGTTGGGATTTTTTTGTTGGGTGGGTAGGGGGAGGAAGCAAGAGGACATGAGAGGAAGCAAGAGGATATAAGAGGAGGCAAAGATGGCTGAAAGGATATAAGAGGAGAAGAGAGGATATAGGAGGATATAAGAGGAGGTAATGAGGACAGAGGGGATATAAGAGGAGGAATGAGGACAGAGAGGATATAGGAGGAGACGGGAGGAAGCAATAAGCGGATATGGGAGAAGACAATAATAAGGAGGAATAGCAGGAGGGGAAATAAGATTAAATAAGGGTGAATAAAAAGAGGATGCACCGTTGAAGGAGCATCCTCTCTATTGAGATGTGTGTTTGATGTTGCGATTATCTGGGACCACCGAAGCCACCACCGGGCATCATCATGGGCATTCCGCCTGGAGGCATGCCACCGCGGAAGCCTCTGCCACCCTCGGGACCTTGTGGGCGAGCAGCCTTGCCACCAAGTAGGTTCAACTTGTAAGCCACGCGGAACATTACGTATGAATATGTGTTGTTGGTAGTTTCTGTATCCGAACGCATGGTAGCTGAGATAGAACGAGAGATAGTGCTACGCTCGCCCAAGATGTCATACCAGTGTGCACTAACTACGAGGTTTCTCTTCTTGAGGAAAGCGTGCTGTAGGCGAGCATTCCAGATGAGCTCAGTAGTGTTCATGTTTTGGTCAGTATAACCACGGCGATACTGAGGACCAATATCGGTGCTTAGTGTAGTACCCCAAGGAGCTGTAATGGTGACATCACCACCATAGCTGAAGTTCCAAGAGTCGAGGTTAGCATTTACGTTGTTAGCGTTTCTTGCGTGATTGTAGTTATAGTTGGCACGTACGCTAATATCGATAGAACCAGTTTCACCCCACTCTGTACGATAGCTAGCTCTGAAGTTCTGACCTACGCCAAGGTTTTTAGTTGTAGACTTAGCAAGGTCGCCATTGAGATAAGCATTCTTGAACAAGTTGTTCATATCCTCTACTGTCTTAGGAGTAACCAAGTCGTCGATGGGAGAAGAAATGTAACCTACGTTGTTAGAATAGTTGATACGAGCAGAGATGTTCATTGAGAAGTGCTTTGCTGTATCGAGAGCTGTATTGAAGCCAAGGTCGGCAGATGTATTCCAGTTGCCATCAATGTTCATTGGGCGAGAATATCTGTTACCAGTCTTAGCATCGTAGATAGTAGCAGAAGATACAGAGCGGTCGGTGGTAGAGTATGTTGCACGTGCTGACCAACCCATGTGCTTCTCCTGGTAGTATCCATTGTAGTCAAGGTTTAGACTATTTGTCCAGCTACTCTCTAGGCCTGCATTACCCATGCTTACGTACTGTGGATTGCTATTGTCCATAACCTCAATCAAGTTGGTCATGCTAGGTTGAGACATACGACCATTGTAGCGGAAGTTCATCTGACTACCCTGGTTGATCTTCCAACGAGCATGGATACGAGGAGCCCAGTTGAACACATTTCTAATAATGGTAGTATCAATGTGGTTCTTGGCATAATCCATGTGAGTGGTTTGAGGCTGGAGCGAAGCACCAAAGTTGAAGCGAAGTTCCTGCTCGTTCTCAAACTTACGAGTGAAGCGAAGCAATAGCTGAGCATCGTGGTTGTACTCGTTGTATGTAGCATACTGAGAGTTCTCACGATTTAGCAACCAGTTCAAAGTGTCCACGCCAGGGATATATCCCATGTAAAGCTGTTCGGGAGTGATTGTGGGATCCTGCTCCAAGAGTTGATGAAGGTCATACATAGAGCGGTCGCTATCAGAGAAGCGGTACTGGAACTGGTAGCTACCCTGAAGGTTCATGTACTCGGTTAGAGGCTCTGTGTAGCTCAAGCGAGAGGTGATGTTGTAGTTGGTGCTAGGACTCTCGTTGTAGCGGTTGGTATAGGTTCTGCTCTTAGTCTTGTAGTAACGGATGTCAGAGATGCTCCAAGAGTCACCGTTAGAGTGAGAGTAATTACCATTTAGGTTCAAGGTGATATTTCTACCAGGCTTGCCAAGGCGGCGGTTAACCTGTAGACGACCATTTACATTGTCAGAGCTACTGCCAGACATGCTTTGGTTTCTATTGCTATTAACCAAGATGTCCTCGTGTATCATCTTGCCGTTTACGCTATCATCAAATTCCTCCAAGGGATACTCCATGCCAGCTTCGTAGGGATCGGCATCAAAGGTAACAGACTTGTTCTCTGACTCGCTGTTGTTTTCAGAGTGAGAGAATGAGGGAGTGAATAGGATGTTAGTAGCAGAGTCAGGCATCCACTCTAGGCGCATATCAGCATTCATGCCCCAGCTGAGGTTCTCACCCCAATTCCAAGCATTGCTCCATGTGCTAGAAGCACCCTGAAGGAAGGTCTCAGAGTTGCTCTTGGTGATATTCTCTCTGAAGTTGCGGTTAGCTCTTACGCTACCACCTATTTTGAATAGGCCAGCCTCGTAGTTTCTCTTGCCATTTTCCCAAGCGATGTTTGCACCACCCATTTGGCTAGAGATCATACCACCACCATTGCTAGAGTTGTCAGTGTTAGCAAATACGGCAAACTGCATATTATCAAGAATACGCATCACGTTGGCTCTGCCAGTGTACTTACCCTTGGTACCATAGCCACCCTCGATGTTGATGAGCCAGCCCTGCTTCATGCCCTTCTTCACGGTAAGGTCAAGTACGGTTTCCTCCTCGCCATCGTCAATACCGGTCACACGGCTATAGTCGCTCTGCTTGTCATAAGCCTTGATGTTCTTAATCATCTTGGTGGGGATGTTCTTCATAGACATCTGGGTGTCGTTAGAAAAGAATTCCTTGCCATCTACCATGATTTTCTTGACGGTCTTACCATTGATCTTGATGGTACCGCTTTCATCCACTTCTGCGCCGGGTAGTTTCTTTACAAGTTCCTCCAACACGGCACCTTCGGGCATTCTGAAGGCATCAGCATTGTACACGAAGGTATCAGCCTTCATCTCCACCTGAGCTAGGCGAGCGATGACATTGGCCTGCTTCATCAAGGTAGCATCCTCGTGCATGATGATGGTACCTAGGTTGGTAGCAGCCTTACCCTTGACTTCGATGTTCTTGAAGTAGGGCTTGTAACCCATGAAGCTCACGCGCAAGATGTACTTACCGGTACTCTTCGCAGAGATGGTAAACACACCAGTTTCGCCAGTTACAGCACCACTCACCTGGGCACTATCCTTGGGGTTAAGCAATACAGCGGTGGCTCCAACTAGAGTTTCTCCAGAGCGCATCTCTGTCACCTTGCCGGTAACGGTGTTTTTTTGTGCCCAAGTCTTGCCAGGGCATAGTAGCAAAGCCAATATTGCTATGGGCAAGAGTAAAAGTTTTTTAGTCATATTTTAATGTTGATTATTTTCGCACAATGTTTCAGACAAGGCGAGCGAGAAAAAGTTTAAGCGAAATGTAAAAAAATGTTTAAAAAAATCACATCTTTAATTTTCTCTATAATAATCCAGCATCTCCTCTATCTCATCTTTCGTAGCCGTTTGGTTGATACGAATGTCTCCGATACCACCCATAAGGGTGAAGTTGATGATGCCATTCTCGTTTTTCTTGTCGTGAGTCATGAACTGATACAGAGCCTCATAATGCTTGCACTCGTAGAGGAATTTGCCATAATGCTCCTTCACGAAGTGCTCCAGTTGGTGCATCTCTTTGGCCGGGAAATTACACTTCTTGGCACTCAGGTATAGTTCCATCATCAATCCCCATGCCACGGCATATCCATGCAGGATGGTTCTTCCTTCCTCTAGGGCAAGGCTTTCCAAGGCGTGAGCCGATGTGTGACCAAGATTAAGTGCCTTCCTGATTCCTTTTTCCGTTGGGTCAATGCTGACAATCTCCTCCTTGATGCTTACGCTCTTTGCCACTAGTGTCTGCAATGTGTCATAGTCGGGGTTGGTGATGTCAAAGCAGAGCAGTTCTGCCCAGTTTTCCCTGGTGCTGAGCAATCCATGCTTGAGCATTTCGGCATAGCCAGAGAGCAGATTCTCGCTATCTAGTGAGCGCAAGAAAGCACTGCTGAGTATCACGCTCTTGGCGCAATTGAACACACCTATCTCGTTCTTTAGTCCTCCAAAGTTGATACCCGTTTTTCCACCCACGGAGGCATCTACCTGAGCCAATAGGGTGGTGGGGATATTGATGTAAGCCATGCCACGCTTGAAGGTGCTAGCGGCAAAGCCACCAAGGTCTGTCACCATGCCACCGCCCAGATTAATCATCAGCGAATGGCGTGAAGCACCACCCTCCTGCAAGGCCGACCATACATCGCTCAGAGTGCCAATGTTTTTGGCCTCGTCCGTGGGAGCGATAGTAATCATCTTGGCTCCCTGCATGATGGCAAAGTCCTTGATCAGAGGCCAGCAGAGCCGTTCCGTATTGGTATCGGTGAGGACAAACAATTTGTCGTGGCTCACCCCTCTGATGGCTTCTGTGAGGCTTTCCTCCAGATTTGAAGCTATGATAATGTCTTGTTTCACTCTCTTTTTACCTTTATTTAGTTACCTGAATGATGTCGGCACCACGATAGTAGAAGGTGAGGATGTCTTGATAAGGATGTCCCTGCTGACCCATCACGGCAGCACCTATCTGACACATACCTACGCCATGTCCCCATCCACGACCCTTCAGTAGGAAAGCAGATGGCGCTTCCTCGCCCTGCTCTATGGTGGGATATACCTCGAAGGCACTGGACATCAGGTGTGACTCGCTCAGAGTGCGTCTGATTTCCAATTCCTTGCCTATCAGCATGGTATGGTCTGTACCCACGATTTCCAATTTGCTGATATGTCCGCCAGGACCTCTTTCTATGGCATTGAGGGCTATGACCTTGCCAAAGTCATATCCTAGTCGCTCCAACAGTAGTTGACCTAGTTTCTCCTGCTCAATCAGCACCTCCCACTCGTAGAAGTCCGTTGTCTCCTGGTCGTACGAATTGAGCACTCTGGCCAATAGTTCCTTGTCCTGAGTATTGCAATAGGGGTCTTCTATGCTCTGAAGATAGGGTTTTTCGGTGTCTTCCCAGGCATATTTGAACTCCTCCGTTCTGCCACCACAGCACTTAGAGAAGCGAGCATCGCATATCTCACCCTCGTACATCAGCACCTCGCCACGAGTGGATTCCACCGCCTCCTTAGCTTGAGCGTTGGTGGCGCGAGTGATGCCTTGGTACCTCTGACAATGGTCATCAGCGCAGACATCAAAGATGGTGTGGTCCTCTCTGTCGTGCCAACGCCTGATTTCCTTGTCCGTCTTGGTAAAGGTGAAGAACGACTGATTCTTCTCGCCCAACGACTTGCGCTTGTGTATCTGAGCTATCAGCCAGCTACGACTGATCACGGCAGCTGCCTTCAGAAATTCCATGGGGCAGTTGGCATTCATCTCGCTGGATATCACACTGATGAGATAGTCCTCCACGGACAACTTGTTGATAGCCACTATCTTGTCCTCGTGAACCACTAGGCGCAATATGCCCTGGAAGGTCTGAGCCTCCTGTCTCTCCCAATGGAAGGAGCGACCGATGGTCACATTGTGCAGAGAGAATGAGGGAGTCGCCTCGCCATCTTCCTGGGGACGGAAGGTGAGGTCGCGATACAACTGGCCATTCCATCTGATGGAACCATCTTCCAGTTCTGCCTCCTGCTCGCCACTGACCATTTGACCCTTGGCAGAGTATGTGCCATTGATGGTGAAATGTATCTTTGTGTCGCTCATGATGCCTACGGAAACCTCCGTTTCTTCGGCATTCTCGTATCCTGGTAGGCTCTCCTCTTGCTTCTCCTGAGCAGGTTGGGGAGTTTCCTTCTCCTCCTTTGGAGCATCGGTGAGGCTCTCTATGATGGGTGCTATCTCCTCATGTGTCATGCTCACCTCGGCCAGAATGCTAGCATACCTTTCGGGGGGAATCTTTCTGAAGTCCTCCTCGCGTGGAGTGATTAGCATGCCACCCATGTCCAATGCGCCTGGCGATACCATTATCTGCTCCTCGCCCTCGGCATAGTAGCAATCGGGGCGATGCTTCTTTCTGGGGAAGATGAGGGTGACGATCTCGTCTTCACGGCCTATGCCCACCTCCTGTCGCCATGAGATGAGGTTGATGCGTGGCTCGCTCTCATCGTCGGTGATGGGTAGGGCTTGGTATAGTCGTTGGCACAGGATGCTATCTGTTTCGGCAGGTAGGCTGCGTATCACGAACACGGGGCAGGGGTATCCCTCCAATACAAACAAGCCGCATCTGTCGCTAGTGTTGCCAGCTTCGTGCATGGAAGCCGTCTGTGCTCCCGTCAAGGGGTATATCTTCCGGAGGTAGTTTTCGTATATCTTCCAATCCCTCTCTATGGGCACTATGCCTCGCTGACCGGCTTGCAGGTGCATATGGTCGGGACAGGAAGCACCGCATTTAGGACCATTGTAGAAGATGATCTGCCTGGGCATGGTCCATGCCATATGGCGCATGGTGCCAAAGTGTGACCATATCTGCTGAGGTGTGTGTCTTCTGGAGGGTATGGTAAAGTGCTGAGGCAGGATGGGGAAGGGGTTGACCAATATCTGATAGTGCTTCTCCATCTTGAGTGCTCTCTGCTGCTTGGGTCTATTGTGGTCGCAGAGGAAGCATGGTCTCTCCGCTATGTCCTTCTTCTCTATGCTAGCACCTGTGGATACTATTCGAGCAGGGTTCCATTGCACGCATAGCTGGTTCTCCTCCAGGCCACGTTTCTCGCTGGAACTGGTGTTGACCACCAGCAATTCGCGTGTCTCTGCTTTATCCAGGTTCTGATAGCTCTCTCGGGCAAAGTCCCAGCGTTCCAGCTCGCTCTGGAAGAATTGCTCCATCTCCTCGGCGTTCACCTCATGCTGCCATAGCTTGTTGAGCAAGCAGCGTGCCTGAATCTCCTGGGTGCGTAGCTGGTCCTTGTAGGCATTGTTCTTGTTGATCTTCTCCTGGCTCAAGGCAGCATCGCTATTGCCCTCCCAACGGCGGCAGAGGTACAATTCGTCATAGATACGACCGATGCGGTACTTTCTGCTTATCATCAGTCCTAGGGCATAGTCCTCGCCATAACTGGTATTGGGTATCTGTATCTCGCGGAGCACGGGGGTGTAGAAGGCTCTCGGTGCGCCTAGTCCGTTGATTCTTAGTGCATTGTTTCTGCCGTTTTGTGGTGTCCACTCTCTATGGTCAATAAGTCCTGGGGGTAGGGTCTCCAACTGGAAGTTGCACATCCTATAGCTACCAATCACCATGGCTGCATTCTCTTCGAAGAACATATCCACGATTCTCTGCAAGGTATCCTCGCCGCTATACAGGTCGTCGCTATCCAATTGCACCACAAAGCGACCCACTCTCTCGTCGTGCACCGCCATGTTCCAACATCCGCCTATGCCCAGGTCGTTGCGCTCGGGGATGATGTGTATCACCCTCTTGTCGCTGGTGTATCGCTCTATTATCTCCGAGGTACCATCCGTGGAACCATTGTCCACCACCATCAGATTGTACTCAAACGTGGTCTTCTGCTTCAGCACACTCTCTATGGCATCTGCTATGGTGCGAGCTCTGTCTCTAACGGGGATCACCACCGTGGCCTCCACCTGGAAGTTGCTCTGCTCCTCAAACTTGATGGTATCATATTCTCCAGCGTGCAGGTAGGCATTGATGGCTCTCAGATGGCGGGTGCAAGCCCTCTCTAGCTCCACCTGGCGAGCACGATTCTTGGGGTCAACATAGTCAAATTGCTTCTCTCCTGATAGTCGTGTGTCGCTCTCCACCTCAGTGTATAGAAACTCCTGCACGTGCACTGGCAACTTCTCTCTAGAGAGGAACAACCTCAAATCGTAGAGAGCAGCAAACTGGTATCTGTGTAGATTCTTCTGCTCCACATAGCGCTTCAGTCCTTCGGTCTTGATCAATAGCACACTACCCATCTGGAAGTCATCCCTCACGCTACCCACCTGATAGTCAATCAATGGCATGGCTCTGCGCTCGCCACTGGGCAGAGTGATGTAGTGGTCGGCATAGAGCATCAGGGCATCGTGATCCTCGGCTATGGTGAGCATTCTGTCCAGGGCATGGTAACCCAATTGCAGAGTGTCGTATTTCATGTACAGCAATACGTACTGAGCCGAAGCCATCTCTGCTATGTATTTCAGAGTCTTGGTGCTTCCCACGCTATCAGTTAGATGATACACGTTAGCCACGTTTTTGTCCTCCTTGAGGGTATTTTCGGTCACTATTCCAGGACTTTCTTCGCTCCAGGGAATAAAACAATCGATATATGCTTTCATTTTATGTCTTAGTTTTGTGCAAATATACTAAATAAAAATTTAAAAAGAGCCATTTGAGGTGAAAAAGAAGTTTGAGATTGATTTAACTGATTTAATTGAGTTATCTGGGGTCGTGATTTGCGACCCCACCCCCCCCCCCTGGGGTAACTGCGTTTCGTTCCTTGAGGCAAGGGAGTGGTTTATGGGACCCTGTTTTAGGGCATCATCCTATGTATTTTTGGGGGGGTAATTCCGCATTTACGGAGTTATTTTCATCGGTTAGAGCCTAGTTTTGGGCCATTTTAATTAACTGGCATCTGTCATAACTGTCATTGCTCAACCATACGGGGGTACGTTTTGTACCTCCACCTAGATATTTAATTATCAGTTTGTTAGCTTTTTATTCAGTATGGGGAGTGTTATCTTAGTGCATCCCTCTTTGTCGTATATGGTGTTCCATTTTAGAACGTCCCCTTTGCGGTATAGAGGTGCTAATTTCTATCACTCCTTTGTCTATTTTTGCGTATTTTGTGTGAAAAATAGGTTAATTCTTGGCACTCTCTAGCTTGCTGGAAGGGATTAGGGAGTAGAGGCCGGACTCGTTGATGAAGGTGGTTGGTTTGATTCCATAGGTGGTGTCCATTTTGTTCACCACCTTATCATCGTCTTCGATGTGGACGCGGATGGCACCAAATTCCTTGTTCTCGAAAATCTTTATGTTCATAGTTATAGTACTCTCTAATTATCAATGAGATACAGAAAAAAGTGAGCTAGACATCAGTTGATAGTCACCCCTCAGAAACCTAACTGTCAACTGTCAACCGTCAACCTCCATACATAAAGATTAACGATTAGTGATTAGTGATTATTATGGCATTGGTTTACATGGTTGACAGTTGACGGTTGACAGTATGTATTATTAGAATACACACTATCCCCCCGTTTTCGATGTTATTTATTAACTCTTTTATGGAAAATATTTTCATCTTCATTATCAGCATTTTACGCCCCGATTTTTTCGCCTCCTCATAAATAAAGGGACTTATCGGAACTTAAAGGTACAAGTCACTAAAATGATGTTGTATCTTTGCAACAGAAATAAAGAAAACCACCCTTCGTCCCTCTGCTCCCCCAAGGATTATTGCCCTAGACCTTTGTATGATTGAAAATAAAACACTATCTTCGCATTGCAAAATAAAGTGACTGACTATGAAACTATACATCTTCAACCCCGAGAACGATATGGCTCTGGCTAGCGCTTCGCCAGGATATACTCCCCCCGCCAATATCAAGGAGTACAGGAGAGCGCATTGGGAGTTGCCAAGACTATGGGCGAGAGAGGACGATGTGGTTTGGGATGGAGAGAGTAGTTTGAAGCCCCTGTTTGAAGGAGTGGCAGAGGTGCCGGAGATATGTCCCTGGGGTTGGTCGCCAGCTTTGGTGCATGAATTGGAGTTGGCAGGTGTGCCAAAAGAGTTTTTGCCCAGCAGAGAGTATTTGAGCCAGTTGCGAATGCTTTCCTCGCGAGAAAGTACCGTGCCCGTACAACAGGCTTTGGGTATCGATGCCATGGTGTGCAAGAGTTTGGAGGATGTGGAGCAATGCGTGGCACGATGGGGTGAGGTGGTAATAAAGTCGCCATGGAGCAGTAGTGGCAAGGGTCTGATGATGCTGGACAATCCCAACTGGAGCAATTGGGTGGCGCGCATACTACGTTTGCAAGGCTCGGTGATAGTGGAGCGAATGATGGATAAGAGGCAGGACTTTGCCATGGAGTTTTGGATGAGTGCAGGAGTGGCTCGATATGTAGGGCTCAATGTCTTTGCCACGGATGCTCACGGACATTTCCTGGAAAACAAGGAGGCCTTGCAGGAGGATAAGTGGAACATGATTGCTCGTATGCTTGCCAATGAGGAGCAGTTGACCACCATCCGCCAATGCTTTGAGACTAGGTTGGCCGAGATGGCACCATGGTACGAGGGTCCCGTAGGTGTGGATATGATGGTGCTTGCCAATGGCGAATTGCATCCCTGCATAGAGATCAACTGGCGCATGACCATGGGAATGGTGGAGGTGATGAGGCGGGAGCGTTAAACGTGTATAAAAATACACACAAAAAAACTGAGAACCCTTAGGATTCTCAGCTTCTCAGTTGGGCTACCCGGACTCGAACCAGGAAAGGCAGGACCAGAATCTGCAGTGTTACCATTACACCATAGCCCAATCGTTGTGTGCTCGTGGATGTGAGCCTTAGTGGCTTGTTTCCCGTTTGCGAGTGCAAAGGTAAGCTGTTTTCTTGACTTGACCAAACTTTTTTGTGAAAAAATGTTAAAAAAGTCCCGAATTTCTTCACTTTTTTTGTCTTCTACCCTTAAAAGTCGTACCTTTGGGGCATAATTTATATAAAATAATGTATAAGCAAGGAACGAACAAAATGCTGGATTCCATCATCGATGGCATTCAGGACAAGAAGGGTCACGATATCGTAATAGTAGATTTGAGCAATATTGACGATACAATCTGCACATATTTCGTGATAGCCCAGGGTGGTAGTCCTGCTCAGGTGCATGCTTTGGCAATGAGTGTGGGCGAGAAGGCACGCGAAAATTGTGGTGCCCGTCCCCTGGCGGTGGATGGTTTGCGCAATAGCACATGGGTGGCAATGGACTATGCCGATATCATAGTGCATATCTTTGTGCCCGAGGAGCGCGAGTTTTACGACATAGAGCATCTATGGGCAGATGCTGAACTAACAGAAATTCCCGATTTAGACTAATGGCAAGCAACAAAAGTAACAATCAGAAGAAGCCTGGGTTTAGTTTCACCTGGGTGTATATCATCATTCTTGGTATATTGGGCTTCCTCTTTGTGACGGGCGATGAAAAGGCTCTCACGGGTTCTACCACAAAGGAGGTGAGCTATACTGAGTTTCAAAAGTATGTGCGCGAAGGTTATGGCAAGGCATTGGTGGCCAATAAAGACGATGGCACAGCCCAATTGCAACTATTGCCTGAGCACTATCGCGATGTATTCCCTGGCAACCAGGACTTCAAGGGTCAGACTCCATCCGTGGTGACCCAGTATCCAAGTTCGGACAAGTTGGACGAGTTTATCGAGGCAGAGCGCGCCAATGGCAACTTTACAGGCGATGTGCGCTATGAGCATCAGGAAGACTCGCCATGGTGGAGCTTCTTGTTAAACATCGGCCCCATGCTTCTGCTCGTATTCTTCTGGATATTCATCATGAGAAGGATGAGCGGTGGTGGCTCCTCTAATAGCGACGGAGGCGGCATGGGTGGCCCTATGGGTATCTTCAATGTGGGCAAGAGCCGTGCACGATTGATAGAGAAGGACGATGCCAAGGTGACCTTCAAGGATGTAGCAGGTCAGGAAGGTGCCAAACAGGAGGTACAGGAGATAGTGGACTTCTTGAAGAACCCTGCCAAGTACACCGAATTGGGTGGTAAGATACCCAAAGGTGCATTGTTGGTGGGCCCTCCAGGAACGGGTAAGACCCTCTTGGCCAAGGCCGTGGCTGGCGAAGCTGATGTACCATTCTTCTCAATGAGTGGTTCGGACTTCGTGGAGATGTTTGTGGGTGTGGGTGCTAGCCGTGTGCGCGACCTCTTCCGCAAGGCCAAGGAAAAGAGCCCCTGTATCATCTTCATCGACGAGATAGATGCCGTGGGTAGAGCTAGAAGCAAGAATATCAGCACTGGTGGCAATGATGAGCGAGAGAATACCCTCAACCAGTTGCTCACCGAGATGGATGGCTTTGGTACCAATAGCGGAGTAATCATCCTAGCGGCTACCAACCGTGCTGACATCCTGGACAAGGCCCTCTTGCGCGCAGGTCGCTTTGACCGACAGATACACGTGGACCTGCCCGATGTGAACGAGCGTCGCGCTATCTTCGAGGTGCACTTGCGTCCCATCAAGAAGGCTGACGACCTGGACCTTGACTTCCTCTCTCGTCAGACACCTGGCTTCTCAGGAGCAGATATTGCCAATGTATGTAACGAGGCTGCCCTCATCGCAGCTAGACATGGACATACCACCGTGGGCAAGGAGAACTTCCTAGCTGCCGTGGATCGTATCATCGGAGGTTTGGAGAAGAAAACCAAGGTGATGACCGTGGACGAAAAGCATACCATCGCCCTCCACGAGGCTGGTCATGCCACCGTGAGCTGGCATCTTCAGTATGCCAACCCTCTTGTCAAGGTAACTATCGTGCCACGCGGACGTGCTCTGGGTGCTGCATGGTACTTGCCCGAGGAGCGTCAGATTACCACCAAGGAGCAGATGCTAGACGAGATGTGTGCCACATTGGGTGGACGTGCCGCTGAGGAACTCTTCACCGGTCATATCTCTTCAGGTGCGATGAACGACCTAGAGCGTGTGACCAAGCAGGCATATGGCATGATAGCATACATGGGTATGAGCGACAAATTGCCCAACCTTTGTTATTATAATCACGACGACTATCAGTTCCAGCGTCCCTATAGTGAGGAAACTGCTCGTCAGATTGATGCCGAGGTTCAGCGCATGATAGCAGAGCAGTATGCTCGTGCCAAGGCTTTACTTTCTCAGCAGAAGGAAGGACACGCTCAGCTCACTCAGATATTGCAGGAGCGTGAGGTAATCTTTGCCGAGGACGTGGAGAATATCTTTGGCAAGCGTCCATGGGTGAGCCGCACAGAGGAATTGCTAGAATCTTCGCCAGCCGTGGAGGCTCAGGCAGAGCAGAAAAGCAACGTTGCTCCTCTATCGGAAAATACTCAGGAAACAGAGACTCAGGAAAACCAAGTTTTATCAAATTAAATCCCTATAAAACATCGTGAATAACTTTATAGTACGCACCCTCACTGGTGTAGCCTTCGTGGCAGTTCTCGTGGCTTCTATCGTGTATAGTCCCTTTACCTTTGGAGCACTCTTTGCGGTAGTGACAGCACTCTCCACTATGGAGTTTTGTAATATTGTGAACAAGCAAGCTGGAGTGCAAACCAATGTGTTCATCTCCATACTGGCAAGCTTGATGCTCTTCTTTGCCGTCTTTGCTTATAGTTGTGGCTATGCCAATATGGCTCTTCTCATGCCTTCATCGGTATTCTTGCCCTATTTGCTCACTATCATCTACTTGCTCGTGAGCCAACTATATTCCGGTCGTGAGAATGCCTTGGCTTCATGGGCCTTCACAATGATGGGTCAGTTGTATGTGGCATTGCCCTTCGCTCTGCTCAATAGCATAGCCTTCGTACCCTATCCATCAGCTCCCTTGGGTACAGCCTATATCTTTATGTATCCCTTGGCGGTGTTCATCTTCTTGTGGAGTAGCGATTCAGGCGCATATTGCGTGGGCTCTCTCTTGGGCAAGAAGATACCTTATCGTCTCTTCCCCAGCATCTCTCCCAACAAGTCATGGATAGGTAGCATCGGTGGCACTTTGTTGTGCGTAGGCGTAGGTGCTATCATCTCTCGCTTCGAACCCTCGCTCACCCTTATTCAGTGGATGGGATTCGGCCTTGTAGTAGCCATCTTTGGCACATGGGGCGACTTGGTAGAGAGCCAAATCAAGCGTCAGTTGGGCATCAAGGATAGTGGTAATGTATTGCCTGGCCATGGTGGTATGCTAGACCGCTTTGATAGTAGTCTTCTAGCCATTCCTGCCTCTCTGATTTACCTTCACTTCATTTGGACCCTATAAAAGCTTTAAGCTAATAATAAAAAGCATCCGCATAGCCCTCGAGAGCCATGCGGATGTTTTGTTAATGGAGTATGGTGTGATGAATTACTTCACCGCCAAAACCTCAATTTCTACTAGAGCACCCTTGGGGAGATCCTTAACTGCTACAGCAGAGCGAGCAGGGAAGGGTTGAGAGAAGAACTGAGAGTAAACCTCGTTCATAGCAACAAAGTTGGCCATGTCGCTCAAGAATACGGTGGTCTTTACCACGTGAGCGAGGTCAGTACCAGCTGCTTCCAATACCTTGCTAGCATTGGTGAGTACCTGGCGTGTCTGCTCCTGAATGCCACCCTCTACGAATGCACCTGTAGCGGGGTCAATGGGTATCTGACCGCTACAAAATACCATACCATTTGCTTCGATTGCCTGGCTATAAGGACCAATAGCTGCAGGCGCCTTGTCTGTGCTGATTACGTTCATAAGTTTATATTCTTTTTTTTGAGTTGTATTATATATTAATATTGTGTGTGTTTGATTCATACGATAATAAGCAAGCAACCTGTTATAAGTTGTGTGTGCTACGTGCGAACCATGTCTGATGTTTAGTGTACCTGGCAGGTGACATCAAAACCAGCCTCCACGAGGGCATTGCAGATGGTTTCGATATGCTCGTGGTTTCTAGTCTCCACTCTGATTTGTAGGATACAATCGGTGATGCGATCAGAGTCGTCATTACGCTCGTGGCTCACCTTCACCACATTGCCACCAAGGCTGGAGATAATCTGACTTACACCCACTAGCTGACCAGGTTTGTCCTCGAGCTTGACGGTGAGTTTGCAGATGCGTCCACTCTTGACAAGACCACGATGGATGACGCGATTCAAGATGGTAACGTCCACATTACCTCCGCTGAGCAAGCAGATGGTCTTCTTGCCCTTGATAGGCACCTTGTTGAACATCGCCGCTGCTACCGCTACGGCACCTGCACCCTCTACCACCATCTTCTGTTGCTCGATAATGGCTAGGATGGCTGCACAGATTTCATCCTCGGTAACGGTGACAATACCATCAAGATATTTGCGACACATCTCGTAGGTGAATTCGCCTGGTTGCTTCACGGCAATACCATCTGCTACGGTGCAAACGTTGGGTAGGCACTTGATATGTCCGTCGGCCATACTTTGATACATGCCTGGCGCACCAGCAGCTTGCACACCCCATACCTCCACTGAGGGATTCAGGCTCTTGATAGCAAAGGCAATACCACTAGCAAGTCCACCACCACCGATGGGTACTATTACGCTTTGCACGTCGGGCAATTGTTCCAGCAATTCAAGGCCTATGGTGCCCTGACCTGCTATCACGTGCTCATCGTCAAAGGGATGTACGAAGGCATAACCATGCTCGTCTCTCAATTTCAAGGCATGCTGATAGGCATCGTCATACACACCAGGTACCAAGCAGATATCGGCACCAAAGCGACGTGTGGCTTCCACCTTGCTGATAGGAGCACCCTCGGGCAAGCATATCAATGACTTGACACCTGCATGCGAAGCACCTAGTGCCACGCCCTGAGCATGATTACCAGCCGAGCAAGCTATTACGCCACGCTCCTTTTCTTCCTTGCTCAATTGAGAAATCTTGTAGCACGCACCACGCACCTTAAACGAACCCGTTACCTGAAGGTTTTCGGGCTTGAGATAGATATCAGCCTCAGGATTCAGACGAGGTGCTTGCACCAAGTCTGTTCTCCTGATTATGCTATTAAGCACGTAGCGTGCTTTGTAAAGTTCGTCTAAATTCATTTTGTTTAAATTCGGGGAGCGAATAGTGATGAGCGATTAGCGGGGAGCGACGAGCGATTAGTGATGAGCGATGAGCGATTAAGGTCACTAGGGTCTTTAAGGTCACTAAGGTCGCTAAGGTCAAGTTTCGCTAATCGTTAGTCGTTAAACGCTAATCGTTCCTTTAGATGCTAGCCAAGAGAGCCTTCAAGAATACCCAGAACTTTTCTACGCTGGGGATGTTGCAACGCTCGTCTGGTGTGTGGGGAGAGCGCAATGTGGGACCAAAGCTTACCAAATCCATCTTGGGATATACGGCACCGATGATGCTGCACTCAAGACCTGCGTGACAAACCTCTACCTTAGCGTCCTCGTTGAAGCACTCCTTGTACACGTCTACCATCTTGGCTACGATTGGAGAGTCAAAGTTGGGCTGCCAGCTACCATACTGACCACCGAACTCAACCTTCATACCTACCATGCCGAAGGTGCAAACCATCATCTCCTGCAAGAACTCTAGTTGGCTATCGCAACTGCTTCGAGCCAATATGAGAATCTCTGCATTGCCCTCGCCAATGTTGATGATAGCTAGGTTGCTACTGGTCTCTACTACAGAAGGAATGCTGGGGATGAAGCGCAATACTCCATTGTGACAAGCCATGATGGCACTCACTAGGTTGTCCTGAATCTCTACGGGAACTTGCTTTGCGGGCAATTCTACCATTTCTAAGGTTACCTCGATGCCCTGCTCCACGCCACGATATTCCTCGGCATAAAGCTTCTGAGAGAAGGCACAAAGTTCCTTGAGGTCTTCTACATTCTCCTGAGGAAGAGTCAAAACGGCTTCGGCGGTACGAGGAATAGCATTGCGCATGTTGCCACCCTTCCAAGAAGCAAGGCGAGCATCATCGTCAAGGATAGCCTGACGCACGATACGAGCAAGTAGCTTGTTGGCATTGCCACGGCCCTCGTTGATTTCAAGACCAGAGTGTCCGCCATAAAGACCAGCTACGGTAATCTTAACTGCTACGTCCTCGGCATCGGTATCAACCTCCTGGTACTTCATTGAAGCAGAGATGTTTACACCACCAGCACTACCGATTACGAACTCGCCCATATTCTCGTTGTCGATGTTCAATAGGATGTCACCCTTTAGAGTATCAGCACTAAGATGATTTACACCGTACATGCAAGTCTCCTCGTCGGCAGTAATCAAAGCCTCCAATGGACCGTGCTCTATGTCCTTAGCCTCCAAAACGGCCATGATAGCAGCTACACCGATACCATCGTCAGCACCAAGAGTAGTGCCCTTAGCCTTGAGCCATTCGCCATCAATCCATGTTTCGATGGGGTCAGTTTCAAAGTTGTGAGTGCTCTCGTCGGTCTTCTGAGGCACCATATCCATGTGAGCCTGAAGTACTGCGGTGCGACAATTCTCCTTGCCAGGGGTAGCAGGCTTGCGCATTACGATATTCTCAGCATTATCCTTGTAAGCCTCAATGCCGCGCTCAGCAGCCCACTGAAGTAGGAATTCCTGTA
Organism: Bacteroidaceae bacterium; assembly: GCA_045613565.1. Taxonomy (GTDB): domain Bacteria; phylum Bacteroidota; class Bacteroidia; order Bacteroidales; family Bacteroidaceae; genus Physcousia. Next base: position 46,047 of record JAZLBF010000030.1, on the reverse strand, counting down.
CTTTTGCTAGGTGTCCGCTAGGACGTGGAACCTGTGTGAGCAGATAGAAGTTCTGCCAAATTTCTCTTGGGTTAAGATCGTGAATAGTCATATTAGTTTGTTTTTAGTTTGTTTGAAATCTATGTTATTTTTGAATCATTCTAGTCAATGCCAACGAAGCCAAGGCATAAAGGCCAAGCACCACGGTGAGCAATGTTTGTAATGTGTGCACTATCAATGCAAATACGGCCGCATCCTGGTCTTGCACGCCATAGAGCACCAATACCGTTTTGACCACAAAGTGCCAAGGGCCAGCACCATTGGGTGTGGGTACAAGCACGGCAAAGCATCCCACCACGAAGGCCACCAACGCTGCTACGGGGCCCAACTGAGCAGTATAGTCGAAGCAATAGAATGCTAGATAGAAGTGGAGATAGTAGCTTGCCCAGATGCCCACGCTATAGAGGAGGAAGAGCCAAGGCCTCTTGAGGTGAGTGATGCTGGTCATACCTTCGATGAGCTTGGCAAACTTGCTCTTAGTGCGAGAGATGAGATTTAGCTTTCTCGCAAGGAAGAACACCAAGATGCACGCCGCCAGGGTACAGATACCTGTGACGATGTATCCTGTGGTGGAAAATCGACTTAGGAAGCCTTGGAAGTCCACTCCCGTTTCGTGAAAGAAGTTCAGAAAGACCGGAATTTGAGTTAACGCCGTTAAAAGCGAAAACAGAAACACCATGCTCATGTCCACTACTCTTTCGCTAACTACCGAGCCCACCAACCTGGTAAAACTGATGCCTTCGTACTTAGACAAGACACCGCATCTAAGCACTTCACCCACTCGGGGGATGGCCAACGATGAGGCATAACTGAGGAAGATACTATTGCAACAGGTGGACAATCGTGGGTCCTCGCCCAAGGGTTTCAGAGCCACCTTCCATCTCAAAGCCCTAAACATTTGCGCCGAAATACCAAAGGGCATACTGAGCAGCATCCACGTCCAATTCATGTCCGAATCTAGTGATCGCCACACGGCACTCCAATCCACGCCTTGATACATCCAATGCAGTATCACGGCGGCCAGTATGAGTGGTAGGGCTATTCTTAGTATGTGCTTTGCTGCTTTCTTCACAAAATAAAAGGCTAAATTGTTTTGTACATTTCCTAAATATCCGTATCTTCGTGTGCAAAAGTACAAAAATAAACCTATATATGGCTCTTGTAAAACCGAAAAAGTTTCTCGGACAGCATTTTTTGACCGACCTTAGCATCGCTCGTCGCATTGCCGACACCGTAGATGCCTGTCCAGACATACCCGTCCTGGAGGTAGGACCTGGTATGGGAGTGATGACTCAGTATCTGATGCAGAAGCCTCGTCCGCTGAAGGTGGTAGAGCTGGATTCGGAGAGCGTGGAGTATCTGCGCCGCACATATCCCGACTTTGAAGACAATATCATTGCCGACGACTTCCTGAAGATGCACCTTGACCGCACCTTTGATGGTGGCAAGTTTGTGCTCACGGGCAACTATCCCTACAATATCTCCTCGCAGATATTCTTCAAGATGCTTGACTTCAAAGACTACATCCCCTGTTGTACAGGGATGATACAAAAGGAAGTGGCCGAGCGACTAGCCGCCAAGCCCGGTACCAAGGCCTTTGGCATCATCACCGTGCTCATCCAGTTGTGGTACGATGTAGAGTATCTCTTCACCGTGCCTCCTGGTGTGTTCAACCCTCCTCCCAAGGTGCACTCTGCTGTGATATGTATGCGCCGCAATGGTGTGACCGACCCAGGATGCGATGTGGCATTGCTCACCAGAATAGTGAAGCAAAGTTTCCAGCAACGACGCAAGATGCTACGCGGCTCGCTCAAGGGTTTGATACCCGAGGGACACGAGTTTGGTACCATGCGTCCGGAGCAACTTTCTGTAGCGCAATTCGTGCAATTGACCAACGATATTGCTGCTTCTCGCTAGGATAACGGACAAAAAGCAAGGTATTTCGATAAAAAATAGCGTCTTTTGCCAGCCTCGTTTTTAACTTTTTTATATATTTGCGGATAAAATCTAGCAATCGGCATTAAAATTGTATTGACGTGAGAACCTTTTGGAATACACAAAACGGTTTGCACACAATAGAGGAGTGGGCTCCTAACTGTTGGGTGCAAGTGACGTGTCCCGATGATGATGATACCCAATTCTTGCAAGACAAGTTGGGCATCCCTGACTATTTCCTGGGTGACATCTCCGATACCGACGAGCGGCCACGTTACGACCGCGACGAGGGATGGACGATGATCATCTTGCGTATTCCCTATGTCAAGGAAGTACGTTCGCGCACGCCATACACCACCATCCCCCTAGGTATCATCATGAAGGAGAATATATGCATCACCGTGTGCTATTTTGAGACCAACATGATGATAGATTTCGTTACCTATCAGCAGCGCAGAGGCCTTGGCTTTACGGACTCCGTGGACATGGTCTTCCGCCTCTTTCTCTGTAGTGCGGTGTGGTATCTGAAGCGACTCAAACAGATACAGGCTCTCATTGACCAGAGCAAGCGCAATCTGGATCGCAAGGTGGACAATGCCGACCTCATAGCCTTGTCGCGCCTCCAGGACTCATTGACATACTTCGTTACCTCCATCCGTGGCAACGAAACCTTGTTGTCCAAATTGAAGTTCAAACTGAAGGTGGACGAACTGGATGCCGAGCTCATCGAAGACGTGAACATCGAGTTTGCACAGGCCAGAGAGACAGCAGGTATCTATACCAACATTTTGGACTCCACGATGGATACCTATGCCAATCTGATTAATAATAATGTGTCGCAAGTGATGAAGATGCTCACATCCATCTCCATTATCATGATGTTCCCCACGCTCATGGCTTCTTTGTTTGGCATGAACCTGGTCAATGGTATGGAGCACGTCTGGTGGGGCTTTCCCGTGGCCATAGTACTCACGGTGTGCATCACCCTATTGTTCTGGATGTTCTTCAGGCATAAGAAATGGATTTAAACTTAGATTATGGAAAATATCGAAAATATACAATTCACCACCAAAGAAGAAGTTGTGGCTCGTGCACAGGAATTGGCTCAGTCAGAAATCATTCCTGAGCGCTCAGAGTTGGAATACCTAAAGCAACTATTCTATCGTTATCAAAATCAGGCGCTCCAGCAGGCACGCCAAGAGTATCTCGAACAGGGTGGCGACCCCGCCGCTTACGTTCCTGTCATGGACCCTTCGGAGGAGAGTTTCCGCCAGGCCATGCAAACCATCCGCGAGCGCAGAGCAGCCGTACAGCTACGCATTCAGGAAGAGCGCGCCAACAATCTAGAGCGCAAGCAGGCCATCCTGGAGCAGATTCAGCAGTTGGCCTCTACTCCAGAGGATGCAGGTGCCAATTTCGAGCAGTTCCGCCAGTTGCAGCAGACCTGGAAGGCCATTGGCCCCGTACCCGCCGAGCAGAGCACCGAGGTATGGAAGACTTACCAGTTGTACACAGAGAAGTTCTACGACCTCTTGAAGCTAGGTCATGAGATGCGCGACTATGACTTCCGTAAGAACCTAGAGCTGAAGACCGACCTTTGCGAGAAGGCCGAGGCACTCCTCAGCGTGGAAGACGTCATCAGCGCCTTTGGCCAGTTGCAAGCCCTCCATCAGCAGTGGAAGGAAGTAGGCCCCGTAGAGCGTGAGTTGCGCGAGGAAATCTGGACACGCTTCAAGAATGCCTCTACCGAAATCAACAAGCGCCATCAGGCACACTTTGAGAATATCAAGGCTCGCGAGGAAGAGAACTTGGCCAAGAAGACCGCCATCTGCGAGACCGTAGACGCTATCCTAGCAGAAGCAGCCGTTCAGGGCAAGAAGATAGAGTGGGATGCTCTGACCAAGCAGGTACTAGAGCTTCAGACACAATGGCGCACCATCGGTTATGCTCCTCAGAAGCACAACACCGCCATCTTCGAGCGTTTCCGCCAGGCATGCGACCAATTCTTCTCTCGTAAGGCGGAGTTCTTCAAGAATATGAGAGACACTCAGGAGGAAAACATTGCCAAGAAGACAGCTCTAGTGGAGAAGGCCAAGGCATTGAGCACCAGCACCGACTGGCGTGCCACCACAGATGCCATCATCGAATTGCAGAAGCAGTGGAAGGCCACAGGTCCCATCTCTCGTAAGCTCAGCGACCAGCTATGGGCCGAGTTCACCGCAGCATGCGATGCATTCTTCGATGCCAAGAAGGCAGCAAACAGTGGTGAGCGTGATGCTCAGAAGAAGAACTTGCAGAAGAAGGCCGAAATCACCGCTCAGTTGCAAGCACTCCTTGATACCGAAGGCGAGGTAAGCCTAGAGAAGGTAAAGGAATTACAAGCAGCATGGAATGCCGTAGGCCATGTCCCCTACAAGGAGAAGGATCAAGCCTATGCCGAATATCGCAAGATATGTGACCAATTGTACGAGCGTGCACGCGGAGCTCGCATTCAGGCACGCACAGCAGGTCGTTTCCAGAAGATACAGGAGTCAGCAGGTGGTGACCGTCAGCGCATGCAGCGCATCTACGAGCAGTTGCAGGCAGAGATTCGTACTTACGAGAACAACATTTGCTTCCTCAACGCTTCTTCCAAGAAGGGCAACTCATTGGTTGACCAGTTGCAGATGAAGGTTGATGCTCTCAAGTCAGAGCTAGCCATCATGGCAAAGAAGATGAAGGAAATGTAGGTTAGAGTACAGATAAAAGAGTACAGATAATAGATTAAAGGGTTAAATTCCTATTATAATATATAGCGACAACCTAGGGTAAAAACCATTAAGTTGTCGCTATTTTCGTACCTAAAAGGGGTGAACAAATCGTTCACCGCTTTGTTATTCGCCATTTTAATTAACTGTCATCTGTCATCTGTCATAATTGTCATTGCTCAAACATACGATGGCGTCGCGTTTTGCGACACCATCTAAATGTTTAACTATCAATTTGTTTGCTTCCATTCGGTATGAGGAGTGCTATCTTAGTGCATCCCTCTTTGTCGTATAGGGTGTTCCATTTTAGAACGTCCCCATTGCGGTATAGAGGTGCTAATTTCTATCACTCCTTTGTCTATTTTTGCGTATTTTGTGTGAAAATTTTGTGTATTTTGTGTGAAAAAATAGGTTAATTCTTGGCACTCTCTAGCTTGCTGGAAAGGATTAGGGAGTAAAGGCCGGATTCGTTGATGAAGGTTACGTATCTATTCTGACCTGACAGAACGATTCGTTCACCCAGCTTATCCTCGTCTACATGTTGTGCGAGAGCATTGCGCGCTGCTTTATAACCCAGTGCATCGCACACATCTTTTCCACAGAGTGCAAATACAATATCCCGATGCCGTTAAACTTTCTGGGCAAAAAAAATGCCCCATTCCGGGGCAAATTTTAGGTGTATTTGATAATGAGGGAGATAGGGTCAGTATCGGATGAGTTGTACGTTGGGACAATCCTTGAAGGCGTCTTCATCCACTTCACACCCATTAGGGATGCGTACTTCGGTGAGGCTTGAGCAACCATCGAAAGCAGCTTTTCCAATCTCCTTCACCGATTCTGGGATGGAGATACTCGTGAGACTGGAGCAACCATAGAAAGCAGCTATTCCAATCTCCGTCACCGATGGGGGGATGGAGATGCTCGTGAGGCTGGAGCAACCATAGAAAGCAAGTTCCCCAATCTTCGTTACCGATTCTGGTATGGTGATGCTAGTGAGGTTTGAGCAACTACAGAAAGCACAACTCCCAATCTCTGTCACCGATGTGGGGATGGACATGCTCGTGAGGCTAGAGCAACCAGAGAAAGCTCCGTCACCAATCTTCGTCCCCGATGGGGGGATTGTGATGCTCGTCGGACTGGAGCAACCGCAGAAAGCACTGTCCCCAATCTTCGTCACTGATGGTGGTATGGTGATGCTCTTGAGGCTAGAGCAAGCATAGAACCCCCTTTTCTCTATCTCCGTCACATCCTTGTCCAACTTTAATATGCATACATTCTTGTCTGGAACATAACTGTTTGACACTATTCGCCCTTCGTCAAAGTTAAATGACAAGACGCTGTTATCAATGGTTGTATAATGAATTTCGTTAGTAGGAATTTTGTTGTCGTTTCCACAAGACGTCAGTCCTATGATGCAGGACAAAAGCGCAATGATGCACTTGCTGATAAATCTGTAGTTATTCATAAATCTCATTATTATTTATAATATTATTGTCATCTTTATCTCTGTCTCCCACTCGGGTATGATGGCCTTGCCGTTCTGGATGTCGTAGCCGTATTCCTTGTATATTGCCATAGTAATGGTTCTTAGTTGTTGTTTCTGACTATATAATTCATCCTTTTCTGGATAAAATATAGAATCTATCTGAGGACAAAGTTAGCAAAAAAATATTAATAAACCAAACATTTTCAATATAAAGTGCTCTTGATTAACAAGTTATTTGCTGTATTGTACCATACTTGTCTTACAGAAAAGACAAAAACAGATGAAAAAGTAAACAATTTCCGTCGGAAGTCTACGTTCTCAGGAAAAGAGTCAACCTCTCCAGTGAAGGTAGTCAACTCTGCTCAGACGAGACAGTCAACCAAATCCGTATGGATAAGCAAGTGTTAAAAAAAGGGCCTAAAAAGAGTCAACCATTTCAGGAAAAGACACACATAGAGCTGACAGCTGACAACTGACAGTTATGTTTTTTGCTATACTGCTCTACCCGAGAAATGATAGAAATAGAATTTATTATATATATAATTATTATATATATAATAAAAATTTTTAACCACTTTCGCACCTCCTTATTTGATATCTGTCAGCTGTCAGTTGTCAGACCATAATGGCTTTTCAAACTATGATGAGCATCTATTGAGGGTCGTCTGATACAACATGCCAATATTCTTTTCTTCATTGTTCATGTTAAATATTGCGCTCTGCGCATTAGTATGTTGGAGTAAAGTAAATTTTTTCATTTTATTTCGCTCTAAGTTGCTCTAAGTCGCTGTAAGTCGTTCGCCACATTTTTTATGTCGTATCTTTGCAACAAGAAACGGAAAACGGAAATCGGAAATCGGAAAACTTATTCATTTTCGCTAAACGCCTAACACTCAGCGTTAATCAAATCGTGTCTAAATTCCGTTCTGTGTTGTGCGAAGCTACGACACAGTCCCCAACAGAGGACCTGGAAAATTAAACGAGTATAAATTCGTGTCTAGGTTCGTGTTGTAAAAACAAAAACATCTTGATAATAAACCTTAATGTCTAATCTACAAAACATTTAACACTATGGGACCATTCAACAACAATTCCACTTGGGGTAAAATCCTCAACATCCTCATCACCATCCTCACGGCCATAGACACCACCTTCGGAGCACAGAGCTGTATGTGAATTTTGCGATTAAGCGAGAGCAGAGCCAAGCTTGTTTGAGCTATGCCGAGCGTGAGCAAAATCGACGAAGTCAAAATCGACGAACAATCAAGCACCACCCTGGTACTATCCACCCCCTCCCCCTTCGGGTACTACCCCTATCTTAGGGGTAGAGTTAGTTACAAAAACACTGCGCTAGCAAACTGTCCCCCTGAGACAGGTGGGACGAGGAGCGAAGCGACGGAGGGGGTGGACCCTGTAAGGGAGGGAGCGCGCTTCCAAACTGGGAGAAGGCCAATCCCAAGTCGGGAGCGCAATCCTAAACAAGAAACATTATACATAAAGGGAGAGGTGGCAAGCCACACATGGGGTCTGCCACCTCTCGAAAAAAGTACAACTGTATATGTCGAGGGAAGGGGATTAATCCTCCTTGCCCAACAAGATCTTCATCATCTGAACAGCTGAGTATGCCACGGGAGTACCAGGGCCGAAGATAGCTGCTACGCCAGCCTGATATAGGAAGTCATAGTCCTGAGCTGGAATTACACCACCTGCGATAACCATGATGTCCTCGCGGCCAAGCTTCTTCAACTCGTCGATAATCTGAGGTACTAGAGTCTTGTGACCAGCAGCCAATGAGCTAACGCCAACGATGTTCACGTCGTTCTCCACAGCCTGACGAGCACTCTCGGCAGGTGTCTGGAACAAGGGACCCATATCTACGTCGTAACCACAGTCGGCATAACCGGTGGCACAAACCTTAGCACCGCGGTCGTGACCATCCTGACCCATCTTCGCAATCATGATACGAGGACGACGACCATTTAACTTAGCAAACTCTTCGGTCAATGCGCATGCCTCGTGGAAGAGAGCATCGCTCTTACTTTCTGATGAATACACGTTGCTGATAGTTCTGATTACTGCTTTATAACGACCTACGACAGCTTCGCAGGCATCTGAAATCTCACCCAATGTGGCACGGTGGCCTGCTGCACGAACAGCTAGGTCAAGAAGGTTGTCCTGGCTCTTCTTGCCATCCTGGAACTCCTGTACGCAGCGAGTGATAGCCTCCAAGTCGGCCTTAACCTGAGCCTCATCACGGTTGGCTCTGAGCTCCTTAAGAGCATCCTCCTGCTGAAGGCGTACTGCAGTGTTGTCAATCTCAAGGATATCGATGGGATCCTCGTGGTCAAGGCGATACTTGTTGACACCAACGATGGTCTGAGTACCACAGTCGATACGAGCCTGAGTGCGAGCAGCAGCCTCCTCGATACGCATCTTGGGAAGACCAGTCTCGATAGCCTTGGCCATACCGCCTAGCTGCTCAATCTCCTGGATGTGAGCCCAAGCCTTGGTGTAAAGTTCCTGAGTAAGTTTCTCCACGTAGTAAGAACCTGCCCATGGGTCGATGTGCTTGCACACCTGGGTCTCGTTCTGGATATAGATCTGAGTGTTACGTGCAATACGTGCAGAGAAATCGGTGGGAACTGCGATAGCCTCGTCAAGAGCATTGGTGTGCAATGACTGGGTGTGACCCAATACTGCTGCCATAGCCTCGATACAGGTACGACCCACATTGTTGAAGGGGTCCTGCTCTGTCAAAGACCAACCAGAGGTCTGAGAGTGGGTACGAAGTGCCATAGACTTGGGGTTCTTAGCACCGAAGTCCTTAACGATCTTAGCCCAAAGCAGACGACCAGCACGCATCTTGGCAATCTCCATGAAGTGGTTTACACCGATAGCCCAGAAGAAGCTCAAACGGGGTGCAAAGGCATCCACATCGATACCAGCGTTGATACCAGCGCGGAGATAGTCCATACCATCGGCTAGGGTGTAAGCCAACTCGATGCCGGCAGTAGCACCAGCCTCCTGCATGTGGTAACCAGAGATAGAGATGCTGTTGAACTTAGGCATCTTCTGAGAGGTGAACTCGAAGATGTCAGCAATGATCTTCATTGAGAATGCTGGTGGATAGATATAGGTGTTGCGCACCATGAACTCCTTCAAGATGTCGTTCTGAATGGTACCAGCCATTTCCTCCAACTGAGCACCCTGCTCAAGACCTGCATTGATGTAGAATGCCAATACGGGCAATACAGCTCCGTTCATGGTCATAGACACGGACATCTTGTTCAAGGGGATACCAGCGAACAAGGTCTTCATGTTCTCCAAAGAACAGATGCTCACACCAGCCTTACCTACGTCACCTACTACGCGCTCGTTGTCGGGGTCGTAACCGCGGTGGGTGGGAAGGTCGAATGCTACGGAAAGACCCTTCTGACCAGAAGCCAAGTTGCGGCGATAGAATGCATTAGACTCCTCAGCAGTAGAGAAACCTGCATACTGACGGATGGTCCATGGGCGGAAAGGATACATCATGCTATAGGGGCCACGAAGGAAGGGAGGGATACCTGCAGCAAAGTCCAGGTGCTCCATGCCTTCTAGGTCTTCCTTAGTATATACGGGTTGGATGTCAATCTGCTCGGCTGTCTTCCAGTTGGCAGTGATACCATTCTCCTGTTGCCATTGTAGGCCATTCTTTGCCTCAATACCAGCAAAGATATCTATATTATTAAATGATTTGCGTGCCATAAGATTAGATACCAAGTTTAGCGTTATACTCCTTGAGAGTCTTCAACTGGTCCACACGAACGTGGATGAAGTTCTCGATACCAGCCTTCTGCAAATCCTCTGTGCAAGCAGGAGCACCTGCTACAACAAACATTGCACGGCCATTTAGATACTGATAAGCAGGTACTGCATACTCTGCATATTCGTCATCGCTAGAGCAGATCACTACGATGTCTGCACCTGCTGCTAGAGCTGCATCTACACCCTCCTCTACGGTCTGGAAACCTAGGTTGTCTACAACCTGATAGCCAGCAGCAGCGAGGAAGTTGCAAGAGAATTGAGCACGAGCCTGACGCATAGCAAGATTACCGATGGTGAGCATGAAGGCTACGGGCACCTTCTCTGCCTTCTCGGTGGTCAAGCGCAATGCTTCGAACTCGCTAGAAAGACGGCTAGCATTGATAGCAGCGATAGCGGGCTGTTCGCCACAAGAGCACTTGCAGCAGCACTCCACGGGAGCCTTGCCCTCGCTCTTCTCGGTGAAGTTGGGGAACTGGTTGGTACCCAAAAGGAACTCCTTACGCTTGCCTGCATCAGCATGACGCTTAGCATTGGTGTCATTGATGACTGCCTGAACAGCACCAGCCTTGACAGCTGCCAAGAAACCACCCTGCTCCTCTACTGAGAGGAATAGGTTCCAAGCCTGCTCGCTGAGTGACTTGGTGAGCTGCTCGATGAAATAAGAACCGCCTGCTACGTCAACCATGCGGTCAAAGTGGCACTCGTCCTTCAATAGCAACTGCTGGTTGCGAGCGATACGCTCTGCAAAGTCTGTGGGAGTCTCATAGGGAGCATCGAAAGGAACTACTACCAAACTCTCTACACCACCTAGAGCAGCACTCATAGCCTCGGTCTGAGAGCGAAGCATATTCACATAGCTATCGAATACGGTCTGATTGTAGGTAGTGGTGTAAGCACAAACGTGCATCTTTGCAACCTCCTTGTTGTCAGTGTACTGGCCAACTACATGAGCCCATAGCATACGAGCTGCACGCAACTTGGCAATCTCCATGAAGTACACACCATTGATACCAAGGTTGAACTTGATATTCTCAGCAACCAACTCGGCAGGTACACCAGCCTCGGTCAACTGTGCCATGTACTCATTACCCCATGCAAGAGCATAACCTAGATCCTGATAGCTATAAGCACCAGCATCGGTCAAACGATATGCGTTGACAGCAATTGCGCGGAACAAGGGGTAAGCGGCCAAGGTCTCTACCAAGGTCTTTGCTACTGATAGCAAGCCTTCGGTGTCCTTGCCCTTCATTACCATCTTCTCTAGTGGGTCGAAGCTGATGCTACCAGCAAGGCGTGCCTTGTCATAACCCTTAGCCTCGAAATACTCTACTAGAATCTGAGCCAACTCTACGCAATGGCACTGACATGTGCGGAAGTTCAACTCTACGCACTCTGCCAAAATACCCTCAAGAAGAGCCTCGATGTACTCCTTGCTAACCTTCTCGCCAGGAACGAGGAAGCCCAATGAGTCTACACCACGATTCAATACGTCAAGAGCCTTAGCATTAGCCTCCTTAGCGCACTCGCCACACTTGATGTCCTGACGAACATACCAAGAGTTGTCTGCAGCCTTGTTGCCACGAACATAGGGGAAGTCACCAGGAAGAGCATTTACTGTAGCCAGATTCTCTACATCCTCCTTACGATAGAAGGGCTCCATGGAAAAACCTTCATTGGTCTTCCAAACCATTTTCTTCTGATAGTCCGCACCCTTGAGGTCTACCTCAATCTTCTCACGCCATTCCTGCGCTGAAGGTGCTACAAAGTCAGAGAAAAGTTTTTCTTTACTATCTGCCATTTGTTTAATAAATTATGTGTTTATTTGTGATTTTTCTGAGCAAAAGTACGCTTTTTTAATCGGCTGACAAAATTATATTAGACAAAAGTCTGCGTATTGTTGATATTTTGAGTAATTTTGCACGTCAATTATAAATTCATCAATAGATTTCTTTATGGATTGGTTAAGTTCGCTATTAACATCGACGGACAGCATTGCTCACATCGTGGTGCTGTATGCAGGGGTAATCAGCGTAGGTTTAGGATTGGGCCGATTGAAGATTTTCGGCATCTCGCTGGGTGTGACATTCGTATTGTTTGCCGGCATCGTGGCAGGTCATTTTGGCCTCACTGGTACTACTTCCACTTTGAGTTTTGTACAAGACTTTGGTCTCATCCTTTTTGTTTATTGTATAGGCCTACAAGTGGGTCCTGGCTTCTTTCAAAGCTTCAAGAAGGGTGGCATGACAATGAACATGCTGGCCGCAGGACTTATTCTGCTTAACGTGCTCTGTTGCATTGCTTTATACTTCCTAGTTTTCTACGACGGAGGTAGCATGAGCGGAAAGAATAGTCATAATCTGGCTATGATGGTGGGTGTGCTTTGTGGTGCTATCACAAACACTCCTGGACTAGGTGCTGCTACGGAAGCATGTAACACTATCTTTGGAAGCGATGCGCCTGCCATTGCTAATGGTTATGCGTGTGCTTATCCCCTTGGTGTAGTGGGAATTATAGGTGCTACAATCTTGATTCGTTTGCTCACTCGCACCTCGTTGAAGGAGGAGCAGGAGAAGATGGAAAAGGAGATAGCGGCCAACCCCCATGTGATACCTCATCGTATGACCATCGTGGCTACGAACCCTGCCTTGGCTGGTCGTACTATCCTTCAGGTTCGCAACTTCCTGGGTCGCGATTTCGTATGTAGTCGAATCCTCCATGATGGTCATGTGAGCATGCCCAATAAGGATACCATCATCCACATTGGCGACAAGATGTTTGTCAACTGTGCTCAAGACGATGCCGAGGCCATCAGCGCCTTCATCGGTCCTCAGGAAGAGGTGGTTTGGGAGAAACAGGATGTACCTATGGTAAGTAAGCATGTGCTTATCACTCAGTCAAGCATCAATGGTAAGACCTTGGCAGAGTTGCACTTCTCTAGCGTGCATGGCGTTAATGTCACACGTGTGCGCCGTGGTGGCATGAACCTCTTTGCTGATAGCCACTTGCGCCTTCAGGTGGGAGACCGCATCGTTGTCGTTGGTCCCGAGGATGCCGTGGATCGTGTGGCTAACAAGATGGGTAACTCCGTGAAGAAGTTGGATCACCCCAACTTGACCGCCATCTTCATCGGTATCTTCGTCGGTATCATCTTTGGTTCTCTACCCTTCGCCGTACCTGGTGTACCCACTCCCGTAAAACTTGGTTTGGCTGGTGGTCCTCTCATCGTAGCTATCCTTGTAGCACGCTTCGGTTATAAGGCCAAGATAGTGGCTTACACCACCACCAGTGCCAACCTGATGCTCAGAGAGATAGGTCTTGCACTCTTCCTTGCTAGCGTGGGTATCAAGGCTGGTGCCAACTTTATGAACACCGTGGTGGCAGGTGATGGATTGACCTATGTGTGGTGTGGTTTCCTCATCACCATCATACCTATCCTGATAATAGGCCTGATAGGCAAACTATATTACAAGATCAACTATTTCACCCTCATGGGATTGATAGCCGGAGCTAATACGGACCCTCCAGCATTGGCTTTCGCTAATCAGACAGCTGGCAACGATGCTCCTGCCGTAGGATATAGCACGGTATATCCCTTGAGTATGTTCCTACGTATTCTAACTGCGCAGCTCATCATATTGCTGCTTTGTGTCGCATGATAGTTTGTATAGCCGAGAAGCCCTCCGTGGCCAAAGATATTGCTAAGGTGCTTGGTGCCAACTCCTCCAAGGATGGTTACATGGAGGGTAATGGCTACCAGGTGACCTGGACCTTTGGTCATCTATGTGAGCTGAAAGAGCCCCACGAGTACAATCAGCAATGGAAGTACTGGTCGTTGGGGTCCTTGCCCATGATTCCGCCTCGCTTTGGCATTCGCCTGAAGCAAGACAAGGGTGTGGAGCATCAGTTTCGTGTCATCACCTCCCTCATGCAAAATGCCGATACCATCATCAATTGCGGTGATGCTGGCCAGGAGGGTGAGCTGATACAAAGATGGGTGATGCAATTGGCTGGGGCAAAGTGTCCGGTGCAAAGACTATGGATTTCTTCATTGACGGAGGAGGCCATACGTGAGGGTTTCCAAAACCTTAAAGACCAATCCCATTATCAAAGTCTCTATGAGGCTGGACTTATGCGTGACATAGGCGATTGGACTTTGGGAATGAATGCAACTCGTTTGTACACACTAAAATATCGCACTAATGATGGAAGTCAGCGCAACAATCAAGTGCTAAGCATAGGTCGTGTGCAAACCCCTACACTTGCACTCATCGTTCGTCGCCAACAGGAGATAGAAAACTTTGTACCCACAACATATTGGGTGCTCACCACCACGTATCGTGACACCGTCTTCAGCGTAATCATGGATGATGAAGACAAGGCTGAAGAAAATATTTCTAAGTCAGACAACTCTAAAATCAAAGAGAAGACTCCAAAGGGTTTCAAGACCAGAGAAGAAGGCGAGGCTATCCTGGAGAAGATAAAAGACCTGCCTTTCACCGTCAACAAGATAGAGAAGAAGAAGGGCAAGGAGGCTCCTCCTCGCTTGTTCGACCTGACCAGCCTTCAGGTGGAATGTAATAAAAAGTTTGGCTTTTCTGCCGACCAGACATTGCAATTGGTGCAAAGCCTCTACGAGAAGAAGGTATCTACCTATCCTCGTGTAGACACTACCTATCTGCCCGATGATGTCTATCCCAAGTGCGGACAGATAATGAATGGTCTGAAGGACTACTTTCATCTGATGGAAAGAATTAAGGGTCAGAAACTTAGAAAGGACAAAAAGTTCTTTGACAACTCCAAGGTTACTGATCACCATGCTATCATCCCCACGGGTCAACCAATTATAGGTTTGACCGAGATGGAGAAGAAAGTGTTTGACCTCATCGCTCGTAGATTCATAGGTATCTTCTATCCTGATTGTTTGTTCGAAACCACTACCATCACGGGTGAGGTGGGCGACATAGCTTTCCGTGCTACTGGCAAGCATATTACTGACCCTGCCTGGAAGGTTTTGTGGACAAACAATAACAACTCTACCGAAACCAACGAGAGCGGAAATGAGGAGAAACTTCTACCCGAGTTTGTCAAGGGCGAAAGCGGTCCTCACATTCCCGACTTAGCAGAGAAGCAAACCACTCCTCCCAAACCTTACACCGAGGCAACTCTACTGAGAGCCATGGAAACGGCTGGTAAGATGGTGGAAGACGAGGAACTCCGCGATGCTCTGAAGGAAAATGGTATTGGCCGTCCTTCTACTCGTGCTGCCATTATCGAAACACTCTTCCGTAGGCATTACATCCGCAAGGAGCGCACCTCGCTATGGGCCACTCCCACGGGTGTGGAGTTGATAGGCATCATCCACGAGGAATTACTCAAGAGTGCCGAGCTCACTGGTATTTGGGAGCGAAAACTAAGGCAGATAGAGCAAAAGCAATACGATGCTCATCAGTTCTTGGCCGAGCTCAAGCAGATGGTCACCGACATCGTGATGGAAGTGATGCGTGATAATAGCAATCGTCACGTGAGTATCACCGAGGAAATTACCAAGAAGAGTAAAAAGAAGTAACTTTCTCTGCTCTACCTAGATAATCTGCCCTCCTTGGATAATAAACGGGTATGGTCATACGTTATAGTATAGCGTTGTAATATCTTATTCCCTCTCATTAATCAATTATGCTGCGCACTAAAACTATCATATTTGCCATAGCATTGATAGCTTCACTACTGACCATCATCGGTTGTGGTGCTGACAATTATGCTCGCAAGGCAGAGGAGTTTTATGCCATTGGCGAATATTTTGATGCTGCTGAGGAATACAAGAAGGCATACTCACACACTCCCGTCAAAGAGAAAGACAAACGAGGTGAACGTGCCTGGAAGATGGCTGAAAGCTATCGGCACATCGGATATAGTGCCAAGGCTGCTGGTGGTTATCAGAATGCTGTTCGCTACAAGGCTGGTGGTCCCGAGGCTATATTGCGCCTAGCTCAGATGCAACATTGGATGGGAAAGTACAATGATGCTATCAAGAACTATAAACTCTACTTGGATAGTGTTCCCAATTCTCAGGAAGCTCTCAATGGCATAGAAGGATGTCAGCAAGCTCCCATCTGGAAGAAGCAGGGCTCTCTCTATACCATCAAGAAGCATCCGATACTTTCCAGTCGTCGTGCCGATTATTCTCCGGCCCTCTACGGAGAGGATTATGACCAACTATATTTCACCACCACACGTCCACAAGCTTCGGGTGATGACCTGAGTGGTGTGACTGGTGTGAAGATGGCTGATATCTTCTTTTCACAAAAGGATGACAAAGGCAAGTGGGGAAAGCCAGAGGCCGTTGAAGGAGAATTGAATAGCACTTACGAAGATGGTGCTTGTAGCTTCTCGCCCGATGGCAAGATGATGTATTTCACTCGTTGCACCCACGACCCGGCCTATCCCAGATACGCTCAGATTATGTCCAGCAGTCGTACTGATGCTGCTTGGAGCAAGGCACAAGAGGTAAAGATTGTGAATGATACTCTATCCTCATTCGCTTACCCTGCCGTTTCTCCCGATGGTCAATGGCTTTATTTCTCTAGCGATATGCCTGGAGGTTATGGAGGAATGGACCTTTGGAAGATTTCTCTAGACAACAACGATTATGGCATTCCTGAGAATCTAGGTCCTCAAATCAATACTTTTGCCGATGAGGTATTTCCCTCTTTCCGCCCCAATGGACAATTATACTTCTCTTCCGATGGTCATCCTGGCATGGGTGGTTTGGACTTGTTCATGGCAGAGCAGGACACCGTTGGCAAGCAATGGGAAGTAACCCATCTAGGCTCTCCGATGAACTCTGCAGGTGATGATTTTGGAATGACCTTCGAAGGAGTTCACAATCGTGGATTCTTCTCCACTAATAGAGGTAATGGTCGTGGATGGGACCAAATCATGTCTTTCGAATGCCCTGAGATAGTACAAAGCATACGTGGTTGGGTGTATGAAAAGGATGGTTATGAATTACCCGACGCACTTGTTTATATGATAGGTAATGATGGTACCAACCTGCGCCTTTCTGTTCGCGCCGATGGTTCTTTTGAGCAGGAGGTTCATCCACATGTATCGTACGTTCTTCTAGGCACCTGCAAGGGGTATCTGAATCACAAACAGGAGATTAGCATAGATACCAGTAGCGTTTCTCTCCAACATGTATTGCAATTCCCTCTCGTGAGCATGACCACCCCCGTGCTCATCCGTAATGTCTTCTACGAATTCGATAGTGCTGAACTCACTGAGACAAGTACCACCTCGCTTGATAGCTTGGCTCTCTTACTCAAGGAGAATCCTAGCATCACCATCGAGCTCTCTTCACATTGCGACTACAAGGGAGCAGATAGCTACAATGAACGACTATCTCAGCGCCGTGCGGAAAGCGTGGTCAATCATCTCATCGAACAAGGTATATCTCCTGCTCGCCTCATCCCCGTGGGTTATGGTGAGAGCCGTCCAAAAGTTATCACACGCCGATTAGCCGAGCAAAATCCTTTCTTGCAAGTGGGTGATACTCTTACTGAGCAGTTCATCCTTGCTCTCCCCAATGAGGCTCAGCAAGACACATGTAATGCTCTCAACCGCCGAACTGAATTCAGAGTTGTGAGAACTACAATGTAAAAGAAAAAGGGAAATCAATTAACCACCCAAAAGGATTTAATTGACTACCCTGAAATAAAAGGAACTAACCGACTCTATCCGAGAGGTAAAGCAAATAATCGACTACCCCCACAAATCACTTTAGCATCTCCAAGAGGCGGAGGCCAGCTTCTTTGCCCATCTGATGCACTATCTTCATCTTTTTCACATTTTGTTCAGTGCGACCAATGGGTAGAGTATCTTCGGGAGCAACCACTATGATGCGCCCAGCCTTTTCCTCTTGAGCGAGATAATCCAACTGCTCATTGTACATGATGTGGCGCCTATTCATTACATCAATAATGGCGGGATACTTGCGCATGAAGGCTTTAAAGAGTGGCATCAACTTGGTGCGCTCCTTCTTAAAACCCTTAGGTTGAGTGAGGATTACGATGTTGCGCTCGAAGCCCTGCTTCTGAAAATATTTCAAAGGTATACTATCTGACATACCTCCGTCTAGCATCAATAGACCATCCACGGATACGGGTTTTGACACCAAAGGCAAGGCTGATGAGGCACGAATCCACTCCATGAAGTTGTAGTCCACGGGAGCTTGCATGCGCTTGTAGATGGGAGCTCCAGTATATACATCGGTGCAAACGATATGAAATTCCGTCTGACTTTTGGCAAAGGTTTCCTTGTCAAAGGGGTCTAGCACATCAGGAAGTGTGTGATAGGCAAACTCACCTCCCATGAGGTTACCCTCAGTGAAGAGAGGTCGCAAGCCCATGTATCGTGGTTCGTACTTCATATTGATGTTGTAGCGCAACACACGTCCTATCTGACGAGAAACATAGTTGCATCCAAAACAAGCACCAGCAGAGACGCCCACCACGCCATCCACCTTGACATCGTGTTCGAGCATGGTATCCATCACTCCTGCCGAGAAGAGTCCACGCATACCACCACCTTCTAATACAAGACCAGTTCTCATAGGAGAGAGAGGTTTACATCATTGCACCCAAGATACGCTGAAAGAAACCAGGATGCTCCTCCTTCCAATGCTGAATGGCATCATTGAGGTCCTTGACATTAACCTGATTGGGGTCCAATACGCGACCATCCTGCATCTTAACGGTGATATTCAGGTTTTCGTCCGAAGTGGCACTCTCTATACCGGCATGATTGAGCACTAGATGACCCTCGCAAGCATCGGTGAGGGCCGTGAGTATGTTCATTGTGATTTCGTCCATCATAACGTGTAATGTCTTGTTGTTTAATGTTTGAGAGCCCAAAGTTATGTAAATAAATCCAATGAAATGCTAAAAAATGTTAAATTAGGGCATTTTTGAACACAAATAGTTGTTTTCTATCAGGTAATTCCGTTACTTTGCCATGTAAAATCACTAATTTGCATATATGAAACATTGGATAAAAGCTTTTTTTCTTGCCCTGGTGATGATTCTCCCCATAGGAGCACAAGGCAGAGAAGATGAACTAGCCGAAATATTGGAAAAATGTCTCCTTCGCGAGATGAATTCCCCCGATAGCATAGAGTACAACTTAGCTCTTCTGGAGAAGGAGAGAGAGGGCAAGGAGGGGGTGCAAAGGGCACTCTACACCGCTTGCTTGGCACAATTGTATAGTATGCGAGCATACTCGGATGCCACAGGCGAGTGGAGTAAGAGGAGCAAAGAGCTATTCATCGAAGCTCTTGCCAATCCCCAACTACTCTACGATGCCAAGACGAAGGATTACTTGCCCATAGTGGAACGAGGAAAGGACGAAAAGATATGGGGCAGCAATATGCTCTATGTGGTGTGGAGAGCTGCTAATCAGTGGGCCAACGACTCCATCATGAGCGAAGAGGCTTTGCTTGATTTCTATACTTCGCAAGGCAATAACAAGCCTGCTAAGATGAAGGCCGAACTGAAGGTTCTCCTAGCCAAGAATGACTCCATCATGAAGCACTCCCCCAGGTTGACACTAAGGATGGCCGAGGTGTATTATCCAGGTGATTCGCTACGCATTCATCTGGACACAAGTAACGTGAGCCAATTGGTATGGAGTGTCTATGACAATAAGGGTAAACTAGTGGCTAAGAATCCATTGCTAGCTCCGCAAACTCCTGGTAGATATGTGCTCAAGATGAATTGCCAAACGGAGGCCAAGTTGCGCAAGAAGCCCAAGATGGCCGAACTATCTTTTGTAGTATCTCGCCTTCAGGCCTTCAGCATGGATATGCCCAATGGAGCACTTCGCACTCGTGTGGTTGATGCTATGAGTGGTGCACCTCTGCCTGAGGCTATTGTCACTCGAAATCACAAGGAAAACACCATTCACATCAGTCTTGGCGCTGATAGTTGTTTGCCTGAAATCAGACACTACGGGCGCTACAACTACAATGCGCCTTCCTGCAAGTTCACCCCCCGTGTGGCCATGTTCACCGACAGAGCTATCTATCGCCCAGGGCAGAGCATCAAGCTCTCGGCCATCATGTACGAGCAAAAGCATTGGGAGGCTAGAGTTAAGAATGCTAAGCAGGAGTACAAGGTAAAATTGACCAACAACGAGGGCCAGTTGGTGAGCGATACCATGGCTATTACCGACGAATTTGGCACCCTTGCCACCGAGTTCCTTATCCCCACGGATGCCTCTCTCGGATGGTACACCATTTGGATAGAGGGTCATGCGCATGGCGTTATGGTGGAGGAGTACAAGCGACCCACGTTCTATGTGGAAATGGACGAGCAAGAGGTAAGGAAAAACATCCTTCCTCTCCTTTTCGACTCAGGCGCATCTGCCAAGGATAGCATCGTAACCATCGGTGGTAGTGCTCGGAATTACGATGGTACTCCATTGCGTGGAGCTAGGGTAACGGCCTTGGCTAGGAGATTGTATTGCTGGTGGTGGAGGAATGGTAATTCTAGGGAAGAACAGGTGGTTTTGGACACCATCTTTACCGACATGGAAGGTCGCTTTGCCCTACAAGTACCGGTGAGCCGTTTGCCCAAATACAAGTATGCTCCCACCATCAGAGTGGATATCAGCGTGCTCTCTGCACATGGCGAGACACAAACGGGATGCTCCGTGCTCCGACTATTTGACGATCCCCCCATGGTGGAGGCTCAGTCAAAGGACTGGTTGGAGTGCCCCGTGGATACATTTGATGTACATACTCCTGCTCAGTTGGAGTTCAGAAACAAGGAGGACCAACCCATGCACATCTTCCTCACTGGCTTTGCTGGCGAGCAGGTGGTGATAGATACCATGATGATTCTGAAGGATAGCTTGCGCCAAATGAGCATTCCTTACCTGGAGAGCTATACCGATGGTATGCGATTGGTGGCTACGTACGTGAGTCGTGGCGAGGTGCACACCAAGCATGTAGTCCTTCGTAAACGATTGCCCAATAACCGTTTGTCTTTGCATTGGCAAACCTTCCGCGACTATACCCAACCTGGTGCTACTGAGCGATGGACACTCCACGTGCTTGATGCCCAGGGACAACCAGCCGAGGCCAATGTGATGCTCACCATGTATGATGCTTCACTCAATGCCTTTCAGACGAATGATTGGGACCTCTCCATTAATCGTTCGCACTATATTCCCTATAGCCAGGTGAGAGCTGGGCACTACTACGACAGTACGCGAAAGATGCATTGGCACAACTTTGATGTGTGGACCTATAAGATAAAGGACTATAAGTTCAGCCAATTGGACATGAAGTACTTCCAGAAGCGAGGTGTGATGCCTCCTCGTACTACCTTCGTGGGAGGATATACCACCAAGGCCAATGTACTTCGTGAAGTGTCCTTGAAAGCAGGAGAGGATATGGTAACGCAGGAAAATGCCTCCGAGGAGGACGAAACGGACTTTACAAAGGTGGATATACGTTTTGACTTCCGGGAAACGGCTTTCTTCATGCCCCAACTCCAATCCGTTGATGGCAAGGAATATACCATCACCTTCACCATGCCTCAGAGCCTCACCACATGGCAACTGAATGGTATTGCTCACACCAAGGATATGCGCGTGGGCACTCTGACGGAGAAGATCGTGGCGAGGAAGGCTTTAATGAGCAAGTTGCACCTGCCTCGCTTCGTTCGCCAGGGCGATGACATCTCCTTCTCGGCTTCGCTAACGAATACCTCGGACCACGAGCAGAAGGGCAAGATGCAGATAGTGGTGAGCGATGTGGAGACAGAAAAGGTGCTCGTTCAGAAGACCATCTCATTCAAGGTGGGTGCCAACAATGATAGTACCTTCCACCTACAATGCCAGATACCCGAGAGCAGTCGCAATCTGAGATTCAAGTTAGTAGCATCTGCCGGCAAGGATAGCGATGGAGAGCAGAGAGATGTGCCCGTGCTCACCTCGGTGATACAGGTGGCCGAAACTCAGGCCTTGACCATAGAGCCAGGCAAGAGCATGAAGTTGAGCCTGGAGGGCCTTTTCCCCGCTATGGCTACGGACAAGAAACTGATAGTGGAGAAGGTGCTTTCGCCCATGCAAACGGCTATCGATGCCTTGCCCAAGGTGGTTGCTCCTCAGGCGGATGATGTCCTCTCCTATGCATCGGCATATTATGCTGCTGTGAAGCTGGGCAAGGCGGACACCACGCTATATATCAACAAGCTCTCGTGCATGCAAAAGCCTGATGGTAGTATGCCCTGGTACGATGGCCTTGCGGGCAATGTCTACCTCACTCGCGAGGTGGGTTATCTGCTTGCTCGCCTCTCCTCCACCAGCCCCATGGCCCAGAAGGTACTCTCTAGGATTAAGACCTTCCTGGCGGACAAGTTGCAAGAGGAGATACTTCGAAGGAAGGAGTATAACAAGGATTGGGAAGCAAGCCTGAGCGACCTTCGCACCCTGTACGTTCTTGTCAAGGATGGCAAGGCTAGCAAGGAGCACTATCAGTTGGTCAACAAGGTGATGAAGCGTCTTCCCAAGGACTGGGAGACTATGGATAGCGAATACATTGCCATAGCCATGCTGGTAAAGCATGCCCAGAAGGAGACCGTGCTCAAGGAGGCTGTTCAGGTGTTGCACTCTAGGTTGGAGCACTCGGATGGGGCTTACCTAGCATATCGTGGTGGGGCTTATCCAAGCATAGACAGACGATTGCACATCCACACTCAGGTGATGGAAGCCTGGCAAACGGTGGTGCCCGAGGATAGCACTATGATAAAGCAGATGCAACTATGGCTCTTGAACCAGAAGCGCACCCAGGGATGGAAGAGCCCCATAGATTGTATCAATGCCGTTTTTGCTCTCACGGGTGGAAAGATTGACACTATCAGTATGCCCACTCCTAATGTGGTGCGTGACACGCTGGACACCAAGTTCACCCACAAGATGACTATCTCCAATACCTTCTCTCAGCCCATGTGGGTGGCCGTCTATGCCGAGTACTTCCTCCCCATGGATAGCATAGATGCTGATGGCACCGACTTTGCCTTGACTCGCTCCTTTAGCCACCAGAACCCCTCCGTGGGCGATAGGGTAACCGAAACATACATCATTGAAGCCAAGCGCGACTATGAATTCGTGGTACTCAGCGTGCCTCGTAGTGGTGCTACAGAGCCTTGCACCAAACTATCCACCTACGGATGGCAAAAGGGTGTCAACTATTACATGCAGGTGCGTGAAACGCATACGGACTATTTCATTCCTCAGCTACCTCATGGCCGATATGTGCTCCAACTGGAATACACCGCCGAGCGCTCGGGTCAATACTCCACCGGTGTGCCTACCATCAAATGCTGCTATGCCGAGGAGTTCAGAGCTCATGGCACCAACCATCGCCTGAGCATCAAAGATTAACTTTCCCCCTCCAAAGGAACCTACATTACCCTTTCAAAAAAAAAGATATGAAGACCATTCATCAGATTTTATTCATTGCCCTTGCCTCATTGTTACTTTCATGCTCGGCAGAGGGAGAGAAGAAGGAACAGAAGGTACTAGTGGCCTCCAAGGGTTTGCCCAGCGAACTGCTCCTAGTCGTGGACAAAGACATCTGGCTCAGCGACCTGCAAGACTCCATCAAAGGCATCGTAGAGTGTCAGGTGCCTGGCTTGATGCAGGCCGAGAATATGTTCCGTCTGACCAGGGTATTCAGCAGAGACTACACGGCTCGCTTCTATACCTTCCACACCAAATTGTTCATCCAGATAGATCCTACCCTTTCCGCACCGATCACTGGCACCAGGAAGAACGTGAGCGCGAAGCCTCAGTTGGAACTGGTGGTGGTTGCTCCCTCGATAGAGCAGTTGCGCAAATACCTCGTGCTCAATGGCACTAGAATCAGAGACATCCTGGCCGACTCGCAGATAGAGATACGCACGGAACTACTCAAGCGCAAATATAGCAAGAAGGTTAGCGATGACCTCCGCCAGGTGCTTGGCATGAGCATTCGTGTGCCCGACAAGCTCATTGCCACTAAGAAGGCTGACAACTTCCTCTGGGGAGGTACCAACACCCAGCAGAAGGACCAAAACATAGTGGTCTATACCTACGATTGGCACGGGGAGGACGTGTGCAATCTGGATATGTTTGTTGCCAAGAGAGACTCCGTGATGCAGAGAAATATCCCTGGCGAGCGACCCGACCAATGGATGGTGACCGTAGTAGAAGGTGGCAAGCCTCTGGTCATTGGCCGTCCTCGCCAATTGAATGGCCGTCAAGTGTACGAAGTCCGTGGACTTTGGGAGATGCGCAATGGTGCTCTTGGAGGCCCCTTCATCAGCATAGCACGCATTGACACCACCTCGCAGAAAGTCATCGTAGGCGAAGGCTTCGTATATTCTCCATCCACAGAAAAGCGCGACCTGCTCAGAGAAATGGAGGCTGCTCTCTGGACTTTGAAGTAAGCGGCGGAGCACTCTAGGGTAGTTCCAGGGTATTTCTAGAATCTAGACAGTCTATATTATCTAGGCTTCCAGAGATAATTTAGAGCTCCCAGAGCGAACGCGCAAAACTCAAAGCTGCGAGTAGCGAAATTAGTTTTGTGTTGTATCAATATGTCAAAGAACGAGGTAGACCTGAATCGGACTTGCTTTAGCTTGATGAGTGTATACGACTTGCTTTAGCTTGATGAGCGTATGCAAAGGTGAAAGGTTAGTTTTCCGTTTTCCGTTCTCCGATTTCCGTTTCTAGACGCAAAGATACGACATCATTTTGACGCTTTGTCAAATAATGGCAGATAGTGGTATTTACAGGCATTTATTATCATTTTTTATCATTTTACTGTCATTAGCATGGCAGATTTCCGTTTCCCCCTTTCCCCTTTCCGTTTTCAGTTTTCATTAACAGATTAACAGTTTAACAGTTTAACAGTTATTAATTTTGAGGGGTGATTTTTGAAGAAAAAGCTTTTACTATATATATATAATATTATTATATTATATATAATATAGTAACTATCTTTTTAGTAAATTTGCACCCAGGTATGGATAGCGAAAAAATCAACTGTTAAACTGTTAAACTGTTAAACTTCTCAATAATTACCACTAGATTTTTACACTGCATCCTTTGATGTATGAAGAGTTATATGCAATGAACAACTGATAATAAAACATTGCAAGATGGCTACTGATTGATAACACACCACTTTCATCAAAAACTCTAAAAGAAGGGTATTCCTACGCTTTTTCAGGGCACTAGCACACCATATTATAGGGGGTAAAAGCATATTTCTAGGGGTATTTTGTAAGAGTACAGATGACAGAGTACAAAGTACAGATGTAGAGAAAATATGACAGACGAGGGTGACAAAACCACCGTCGCGATTTGCGACACTGGTTCTAACTACAAGACACAAGTTATCTTCATCAACGAGTCGAGTCTTTACTCCCTAATCCTTTCTAGCAAGCTAGAGAGTGCTAAGAATTAACCTATTTTCATACAAAATACACAAAATTCTCACACAAAATACGCAAAAATAGACAAAGGAGTGAAAGAAATTAGCACCTCTATACCGCAAAGGGGACGTTCTAAAATGGAACACCCTATACGACAAAGAGGGATGCACTAAGATAGCGCTCCCCATACTGGATAAAAAGCAAACAAATTGATAATTAAATATATAGGGGGGGTAACAAAACGTTACACCCCCCCGTATGGTTGAGCAATGACAGTTATGACAGATGACAGTTAATTTGCCCCCCTCTAGGAGGCTCTAGGCCTCCTTCTTCTCATCCAATCTCTTCACTACCTGCCCATAGATGATTAGCGCGAAGGCTGATATTAGAGCTATGGCACCGAAATAGTACCAGATGTAGTGGGCATTGGCACTGGCAGCTTGCCACTCGGCGTGGCTGCTGAAGAGGGTAGGCTCGGGGCAGTACTTGCTTAGCAGGAAGCCCGAGATGCCGAAGCCAAAGATAGATGATAGAAACGAATGCAGATGGCTGAAACCTAGGTATAGACCCTCCTCGCCCTTGGGAGCCTGGAGCGAGAAATACTCTAGGAAACGAGGCGAAATGAATGTCTCCGCTAGTCCCTGAAATACGATACCCACTACCATCATGAAAGCTACGGGGTGCATGCCAAGGATGTTTTGGCTCTGGTCAAGCATATTGCCTGATGCCATGCAGAGGGCAGAGATGGGCATGATGAACATACCTATGGTCATGGAGGTCAGCGCCGAGCGGTGACGCATCAATTGAGTGACAAAGTTGACCGTTAGCACCACCACCAATGGATTCACATTGGCATACCATGAGGGTGAGGCACCTTCGCCAGCTAGGCGCAAGACATACTTGGGCATGGTGGCATAAAGTTGATGCTGTACCATCCAGAAGCCCGTGATGATGAGAATTAGGGTGAAGAGGCGACCATTGGTGCACACCTTGACCAGCGCATGCCATATCTGTCCGAATGTCTTGCCCTCGCCAGAGTGCTGCGTGCTCTTGTAGAAAAGCCAGATAGTGATGAGAGCCAACAGGGTCATCGAAGCCGAGAAATAGTTGAGAGTGATGAGACCCTCGTTGCCCAGAGCTTCGCGTAGGGGTTTCACTATGGTCTTGCCCGAGAAGGCGCCGATATTGACCATGGCATAGAAGATGGAGAAACCCTTGGCACGAGTTTCGGGGGTAGTCTCTTTGGCCACGGTACCCGAGATGACACTCTTGATGAAGGCTCCACCGCACACGATTAGTATCATGATGGGGATGATGCCATAACGGAGGTTGCTCTCCAGGAGACCCGTAAACTTGGTGGTCTCGCTATACTCTGCTAGTCCTGCCGATTCAAGCCAAGTGGGGTAGACGGCTAGTCCCAGATAACCGCAGGTGAGCAGCGAGAAGGCCAGTAGCATAGAATTGCGAAAACCAATCTTGTCCGCCAATGCACCAGCAAAGGTGGGCAACAGATACAAGCATGCTGAGAAGACACCTGCTATGCTGGCCGACTGGATGTCGTCAAAACCGAGGATACGGCTCAGGTAAAGGGTAATGACTATGAAGACGCCATAGTAGGCTGCTCGCTCAAAGAGCTCCACTAGATTGGACACCCAGAAGGCTCTGCTGAATTTGATTTTCGTTGTTGTTGTACTCATTCTTTTACAGATTTAATTATTTAGGTAGGTTCTATAAATTAGTTATAATCTTGTATTAGGTAAATTCTATTGCTTTTGTTCTCTAATATCTCTTGCACCATATCTTCTTCATTTTGACTATCGTCGATGATACTTTCACTCGCAGTAATAAATATTCAAGTAAACTTGATATTTCTCGCTCGCTTATTCGTATCATTCACTCACATAGATCACTATGCTCGTAAGCTCAAATTTAAAATCTATGGCACAATAGACATCATATAACGCAAAGCTAATTTATAGAACCTACCTGTATTAGATATTCCGAGAGAGAGCAAAAAAACGGCGGGAATACCGAAATTCTCGTCGCCATAGTGATAATGAGGCGGTTGTGTGCCCCGATTATCGAGCGCAAAGATACTAAAAGATTATCAATAAAACAATACTTTTCTTAGGAATAGATACACTTTGGGCTGAATACCTTTTAGCCAGCAACTAGAAAAACGGGATAAAATAATTTGGAGAATAGCGCACTTATTTGTATCTTTGCCCATGTTATGAAGAGAAAACTGATATTCATTTGTATGACCCTCTTGAGCATATTGGTGTATGCTCAACCGCGTTTTGTGGCCGATACAGAGATAATGAAGACGGGCGAGATACTATTTCAGAAACCACACACGATAGTGTTTTACTTCACGAACAAGGGAGATAAACCTTTGCATATCAAGAAAGTACACCCCTCGTGTGGATGCACGGAGGTGAAATACACTCGTGGCAATATAGCTCCTGGAGAGCGTGGCGAGATCACGGCCACCTATGATGCTGGCATACTGGGTACCTTCAGCAAGTACATAGAGGTGTACACCAATGCTGGGAAGGACCCCGAATTCCTCGTCTTCCAGGGCAGAGTGGCCACCGAGGTGACTGACCATACCATAGGCTTCCCCATTGATCTAGGCAACGTGAGGATGAGCACCAACTACGTAGAGTTTGACAACGTGAGAAAGGGCGATGTGATAGCAACTGAGCTCAAGGTGGTCAATGTGGACCGCGCAGCCTATCGACCCTCGCTCATGCACCTGCCTCCATACCTCTATGCCGAGAGCGTGCCAGAGGACATCCCTGGAGGCAAGGCGGGCACCATACGATTGATACTGGATACTAGAGAACTGACCAACTATGGACTGAATCAGACTAGCATCTATCTGGCCAGATACCAGGGAGATAGGATAGGAGACTCGAACGAGATAGTGGTCTCTGCCGTGCTGTTGCCTCCCACCCAGGAGGACTCCACCGTGACGGGCTCGATAGCCCTCAGTAGCGAGGAGATAGTCTTCGGCAAGAAAGCCAAGAAGATGAAGCAGGTGCTACAAGTGACCAACAAGGGCACAGCTCCGCTCAATATACACGCTCTACAGCTCTTTAATCACGCCGTAGAGGCCTCTCTATCGAGCAAGACTATACAGCCAGGCAAGAGTGCCAAGCTGACTATCTCAGTGAAAAAGAACTTGTTGGGCAGGTTCAAGGCTCGCCCCAGAGTGCTCTTAGTGAGCGACGATGCCAAGACCCCCGTGAAGATAGTGAATATTACCATTCAGGATAATTGAGGTAGTCAGATATTTTTCTCCACCTCCTTCTCCTAGTGGTAGCCAAGAAGTATAATAATATAAGGACAACGATAATGGAACATCCCGAGAATAGTGCTGAATATGCAGGTCTAGTGGTGAACAAGGGTGTGGAACAACCATCCAGTATTAACCCCTATTTGAAGCGTGGTAGATTTGTGCGTCGTAGCCTCACGGCCAACGACTATGTGGAAGGTATTCTCAAGGGCGACCCTTCTATCCTTGGTCAGGCTGTCACTCTAGTGGAAAGTACTCTGCCTGAGCATATTACCATAGCACAGGAGGTAATAGAAAAGTGCTTGCCATATAGCGGAAATAGCGTGCGCATCGGTATCAGCGGTGTGCCAGGAGCAGGCAAGAGTACCAGTATAGACGAGTTTGGAGTTCATGTCTTGAAGGAATACGGAGGCAAGTTGGCCGTCTTGGCCATAGACCCCAGTAGCGAGCGCACCAAGGGTAGTATCCTGGGAGACAAAACCAGAATGGAAAAGCTCTCCGTCCATCCCAAGTCCTTCATCCGTCCTAGTCCCTCGGCTGGTTCGTTGGGTGGTGTAGCCAGAAAGACCAGAGAAACGATAATACTCTGTGAAGCAGCTGGTTATGACAAGGTGTTCGTGGAAACCGTTGGTGTAGGTCAGAGCGAAACGGCTTGTCACTCGATGGTGGACTTTTTCCTCTTGATACAGTTGGCTGGCACCGGAGATGAGCTTCAGGGCATCAAGCGTGGCATCATGGAGATGGCGGATGGTATCATTATCAATAAGTGTGATGGTAATAACGTGGAAAAGAGCCAATTGGCTGCTTCCCACTTTAGAAATGCCCTCCATCTATTCCCCACTCCCGAGAGCGGTTGGCACCCCGAGGTGCTTTGCTATAGCGGATTCTATGGCATAGGTATCAAGGAGATATGGGATATGGTGTATCGCTATGTCGACTTTGTCAAAGCCAATGGATATTTCGACTACAGAAGAGCCGAGCAAGCCAAATATTGGATGTACGAAAGTATCAACGAGAGCTTACGCAACAGCTTCTTCCAAAATCCAAGCATAGAAAAGATGCTAGAACTAGAGGAAAAAGCTGTGCTTAAGGGTGAAAAAACATCATTCGTTGCTGCTAAACAGCTCTTGGATACGTACTTTGCACTCCTCCATTAACCACTTGGGAGTGCTAGTAGCACCGCAAATACCTACAGAAGTATAGTTTTTCAGCCAGTTGGGGTCTACCTCGCTGGCTGTATCTATCATATAGCTATGGGGGTTGACCTCCAGGCATTGAGAGAAGAGCACACGACCGTTGCTACTCTTCTTGCCACACACAAAGAGGATAACATCGTGGCGAGAGGCAAACTCTCTGATGTGGGGCATACGATTGGCCACCTGACGGCAGATGGTATCGGCATACTTGAAGGTGGCACCCTCCGAGATGTGCTCCTGAATGTACTCCACGATGGTGCGGAAGCCATCTAGTGACTTGGTAGTTTGGCTATAGAGGCAGATGTCACGATTGAAATCCAACTGCTTCACCTCCTCTGGGCTCTCAATCACGATGGCCGTTCCTTCGGTCTGACCCACTAGGCCTAGCACCTCGGCATGACCATTCTTACCGAAAATCACTATCTGCTTTTCATGCTTCGTATCGGCAAGGTACTCCTTGCGAATGCGCTCTTGCAGATGGAGCACCACGGGGCATGTGGCATCAATGATGTGTATGTTGTTCTCGAGGGCTTTCTGATAGGTGGAAGGTGGCTCGCCATGTGCACGCAAAAGCACATTGGCATCGTGAAGATTATTGTACTCGCTATGGCCTATGGTTTCTAGCCCCATCTGCTGAAGACGGCTACACTCCTTGCCATTGTGCACAATATCTCCCAAGCAGTAGAGCTTCTTTCCATTGCTCAACTCTTCCTCGGCCTTACCGATGGCTCTGGTTACTCCGAAGCAGAAACCACTTCCTTCGTCAATTTCAATAACCATTCTTGTTGTTCGCTGATAGTCATATTACTGTTGTCTAGCACGATAGCATCCTCTGCCTGAGTTAGGGGAGAAATCTCACGATGAGAGTCGATATAGTCGCGCTCCTGTACATTCTTCAGGATGTCCTCGTAATTGCATTGCTCGCCTTTAGCAGTGAGTTCATCATATCTGCGCTGAGCACGAATCTCGGCACTAGCAGTAACGAAAATCTTTAGTTCCGCATCAGGGAATACCACGGTGCCAATATCTCTACCATCGAGGATAACACCCTTGGCCTTGCCCATCTCGCGCTGCTGAGCTACCATAGCTTCGCGTACGAAACCTATTGTGGCAATGGGACTTACATGGTTGCTCACCTCGAGAGTGCGAATCTTGTCCTCCACGCATACTCCATTAAGATAGGTGTCGGGACGACCGGTATTGGGATTGAACTTGAACGAGATGTTGATATTGCCCATCTCGCCTTTGAGGCGCTCGATGTCAATGTTGCCTTCCGCATCAATCATTCCATTGAGCATGGCATAGTATGTAACACTTCTGTACATGGCACCAGTGTCAATGTACACGTATCCCAACTCCTTGGCTAGGTTCTTAGCCATAGTACTCTTACCGCATGAAGAGTGTCCGTCGATAGCTATTGTAATCATTCTGTTAAAGGTATATCGTTGTTTATATTATTCGTATTGCTCTTGATAGCCTTGGCTTCCTTGGCAAAAGAGTATGCCACGGTGAAGGATAGGGTGGGGGCTCCTGCATGATACTTGCCATAGGCCACACCACACTTTATCTTCTTGATGTTGATACCTGCTCCAAGTGTCAAGCCTGCTGCATGCGAACTGCCTCCTGCCTTCATCTCCTGAGCTCGGCGGAAATTATAACCTAGTGCTATCCACAATCTATCTTGGTAGAGGGAGAGGTCGGCACCTAGGTTTAGATGGTTCATGAGTATCTGAAAACCTCCTAATTCCTTGTCGGGAGCATAGTAATACTTGCCCCAATGGAACATATCATAAAACATAAGATGTAGACGCAGGGGTAGGTGCTTCAATCCCTTGCTCACACCCAATTGTAGGTCTATGGGAAGTGATTCTCCTATTTCTCCAAAGGCACTCACCTGTCCGCCAAGATTAGCTGCTACGGCTGAGAAGGAGAAATCATTGTCGGGATTGTAATAATTCACACCCAAGTCCACGGCCAAGGCAATGCTCGAATAGCCAGCATAGTTGGAGTAGATGAACTTACCCGTAACACCTCCAACCCATCGGTCACTAAGTAGATAGCTATAACCAACTCCTAAATTTAGGTCCAAACCACTCAGATTTCCCTCATAAATGCCTTCTTGGTTGAGTCCGATGATATCACCATAGCCCACGAATTGTGCCATAGCGCCCCATGTGCCTCTATCCTTGTGTGCCTGTACATAATTAAAGCTTCCTGCCTTGCTACCTTGCATGTAGGTTAGGAAATTGAAACTCAGAGTTTTGTCGCTGACAGAACTCATCAGCGCGGGGTTTTGAAACACTAGGGAGGCATCATCCTCCATCAGAGAAATGTTCTTTCCTCCAAGCGCCATAGCGTGCGAGGAGGTGGGAAGATTTAGAAAGTCAAATGCACTCTTATTTTCCTGCGCTTTCGCACTCGAAAAAGCGAGGAAAGGAAATATTGCAAATGAAAAGTATGTTACAAGGCTTCTGAAGCTCATTTTTAGTTCGGATTTTGCATCAAAGTTAGTAAAAATAGTCGCAGGACAACGCTGTTGCTTTCCAAAATGTGCATTTTCGATAAAAAAAATGTGTGCGACACTATAGTATGTGAAAAAAAAGTTCTACATTTGCCCTTGCAGTTGTGCTAAAAACGAAAAAAAATATAATTTATGGAAGCAATCAAAACAGTTAACGAGGAACTTCGTAGCCAGAAGTCTACTAGTTTGCTTATCGGCTATGTAGTAGTTTTGGCGGCAATGTTCGCCGCATTCGAGTACACCACTCGTGATGTTATCGTACAGGAAGAAGGCAAAATTTACGAGTCTGTAGTGTTGGAAGAAGACATGATTCCCATTACTCAGCAGCAGGAAATCGTAGCGCCTCCACCACAGGCAGCTCCCAAGGTAGCTGAAATTATTAACATCGTTGATAATGAAACAGAGCTTCCTGAAGAGGAAATCGAAACTAGTGAGGATGTAAATCAGGCTATTACTACTACTGTTGGTACTGGTGCTCCTAGCGCAGTTGCTACTGGTCCTGTTGGTCCTATCGTGGAAGAGGTTGAAGACGACCGCGTGTATGACGTAGTAGAGGAGAATGCTTCATTCCCCGGTGGTGACGAAGCTTGTATGAAGTGGCTTAAGGAGAATATCAAGTATCCTAGCATCTGTCAGGAACAGGGTGTACAGGGTCGTGTAACCGTATCATTCGTTGTTAACCGTGACGGTTCTATCGTTGACGTTAACGTAGTTCGCTCTCCAGACGAGCACTTGTCTGCTGAGGCTATGCGCGTGGTTAAGTTGATGCCCAAGTGGAAGCCCGCTCGTCAAGGTAACAAGACCGTGCGTTCTCGCTTCATGCTACCCGTATTGTTCCGTCTAGGATAATAAAACTTGTTATATGTACAGTTCAGAAGAAATTCTGGCTAAGGTAAACCAAGGGCTGGCCGATCTCCAATTGGAGCGTCAGCCCTTTGGACTTTACAAGCCAATACGTTATGTGCTTAGTATAGGCGGTAAGCGTCTACGCCCAGTATTACTCCTATTATCATATAATATGTATAAGGAGGATGTCGAGGTGGCATTGCCCACAGCAGTAGGTGTGGAAACTTATCACAACTATACCCTCTTGCACGATGATGTGATGGATAGAGCCGAGGTAAGACGAGGCAAACCATGTGTTCACAAGGTGTGGAATGAGAATACCGCTATCCTTAGTGGCGATAGTATGCTAGTGATGGCATACCAACTCGTTGCTCAGTGCCCCGAGCATTGCCTCAAGGAGGTGATGGGCTTGTTCACCACTACTGCCTTGGAGATTGGAGAAGGACAGCAGTATGATGTTGACTTCGAAAATCGCATGGATGTCCGTCCCGAAGAGTATATTGAAATGATTCGCCTCAAGACTAGTGTACTCCTAGCATGCGCACTAAAGATGGGTGCTATTCAGGCAGGTGCGCCTCAAGAAGATGCTGACCTACTGTATAAGTTTGGCGAAAGCATTGGTCTTGCCTTCCAGTTGCAAGACGATATGCTAGACGTGTATGGCGATTTTGAAACCTTTGGTAAGCGTATCGGAGGTGATATTCTCTGCAATAAGAAGACTTATTTGCTAATCAAAGCCTTTGAGGGTGCTAATGACAAGCAGCGTGCAGAACTAGAGCATTGGATGACCGCGACCGAATACGTCGAGGACGAGAAGATAGCCGCCGTTACTGCATTGTACGACGAGATTGGCGTGCGTGCCATCTGTCAGGACTTGATAAACGCCTACTTTGAAGAGGGTCGCTTGCTCCTCGAGAAGGTAGCACTTCCTTCTGAGAAGAAAGAACTTCTTTGGCAATACGCATTAAGTCTATTAGGTAGAGAAAGCTAATAATAAGGATGATAGATACTCATAGTCATATATATGTAGAGGATTTTGAACAAGATGTAGATGATGTTGTTCAGAGAGCCCTGCAAGTAGGAGTTGACAAAATACTCCTCCCTAATATAAATGAGGAGAGTATCGCACCGATGTTTTCTCTTGTAGAGCGCTATCCAAGCGTATGCTATCCAATGATGGGTCTTCACCCAGAGGACGTTAAGGAGAATTGGGAGTCAATCCTAGAGAGGATGGCTTCGTATCTCTCAAAAGTCATAGCCGTAGGAGAAGCAGGTTTGGATTTCTATTGGGATGCTACCTATAAGAAGGAACAAATAGAGGCATTCGAGTATCAACTCTCATGGGCAAAGGAATACAATCTCCCAATTGTTATCCACATGAGAAAAGCTGAACCCGAATTGCTGGACGCAATGGATAGGCACAAATCCGATGGATTGAAAGGTATATTCCATTGCTTCAGTGGTAGTGCAGAGACAGCAACTCGTCTGCTCAAACATGAAGGATTTGCACTAGGCATCGGAGGAGTGCTGACATTCAAGAATTGTCATCTCTCTGAAACCCTTCAGAAAGTTCCTCTCGAACGAATTGTATTAGAAACAGACGCCCCATATCTGGCACCAGTACCACATAGAGGAAAGCGAAATGAACCCTCTTTTGTGTACAATGTTGCGCAAAAAATAGCAGAGATATATGGAGTGACCCTCGATGAGGTAAATTCTACTACAAATACAACGGTACAAAGCATATTTGGCAAACTTTAGATGCCGATATTAAGTGACAAAATGTAAAAAAGCGTATAAGAGTGTAACTTTTTTCAAAAATAGTTATGCTAAGTCCGTTAAAAATTATATTTTTGCACTTGCAAACCCTATTGGAGAGGTGCTCGAGCGGTTGAAGAGGCACGCCTGGAAAGCGTGTATACGCCAAAAGCGTATCACGGGTTCGAATCCCGTTCTCTCCGCAAAGTGGTATGAATAATGAATAACAATAATTAATTAATAAACCTAAAAATTACCAAAACAATGAAAAAGTTATTTGCTATTGTTGCGATGGTAGCTGCATGCTCATTCGCTTCAACTTCATCTGTAATGGCTCAGGAAGAGGTAGCTGCAGTTGACACCACAGTTGTTGACACTACTGCAGTAGATTCTGTTTCTGAAGCTGAAGCTGTAGAGGCTGCACCCGTTGAGGCTGCACCCGTTGAGGAAGAGGTTAATCTTCACAAGACTTTGAAGACTAAGTTTATCGAAGGTGACGCTGGCTTTATGTCATTGGTTGCTGTTGCTCTAGTTCTTGGTCTTGCTTTCTGTATCGAGCGTGTTGTATACCTAAGCCTTGCTCAGGTTAACACCCGTAAGTTCTGCGCTGATTTGGCTGCTTTGGTAGCTGCAGGTAAGGTAACTGAGGCTATCGCTAAGGCAAAGGCTACTCGTGGTCCCGTTGCTCAGATCAGCCGTAAGGCTCTTGAGTGCCTAAACAGCAATGACCAGAACGATATGGCTACTATCGAGCGTACTATCAACATGGAAGCTGAGGTACAGGGTACTTACCTTGAGGAGAACTGCTCATGGATCACATTGTTCATCGCAATGGCTCCCTCTCTAGGTTTCTTGGGTACTGTGATCGGTATGGTTATGGCGTTCGACGACATCCAGCGTGCAGGTGATATCAGCCCCACTGTCGTAGCAGGCGGTATGAAGGTGGCTTTGATTACTACCATTTTCGGTATTGTTGTTGCTTTGATTCTTCAGGTATTCTACAACTTCATCCTATCTCGTATTGAGGCTCTTGTATGTAACATGGAAGAGGCTGCTCAGGAGGTTCTTGTTATGTGCGTAAGAAGCGACAAGAGCAAGAAGTAATATCCGAAAGAATTAATCAAGTATCAACAATATTAAGGAGATATAATAATGAAAATCCAAAATATTTCCAAGTATGTAATGTTGGGCGTCATGGCCATTAGCGCTATCGTCTTCGTTCTTTTCTTCGGCCTTTGGGGCGATGAGAAGATGGGCGAATATGATGCACCCAAATTTACAGATTTGTTGCTTGTGTTGATGTACGCTTTGGCAGGCATTACTACTTTCCTTGTAGTATGGGCTGTTGTTAAGGGTATCGCTAGCACTAGAGGCAACGACTCTGCAGCTACAACAGGTGTTCCTGGTTCTAAGATTATCGCTTTCACTTGCCTTCTATTCATTGGTTCAATGGTATTTGGTTACGTGTTGGGTATCGGTGAGCCTGAGTTCATTGCTGCTGACGGTACTGTTACTCCTGGTAGCATGGTAACCATCGTGGATATGTTCATCTGGAGCATCTACATCTTGTCAGTAGTAGCATTCGCAGCTGTAGGTATAGCAATGAGCGGTGTTTTGACAAAGACTGCTTCTAAGTAATAAATGTTTTAAACACATAGAAAGATATGGCTAAGAAAAAGAAAAAAGTGCCAGCACTGAACTCAAGTTCTACAGCTGACATCTCTTTCATTTTGCTCATCTTCTTCTTGGTGACCACTTCTATGGATACTGATAGTGGCTTGTCGCGAATGCTACCTCAGCCACCAGACAAGGAACAGGAAGATGCTCAGATCGACGTTAAGGAACGTAACGTTCTTAATGTGAGACTGAACGCAGCTGGTGCCCTTATGTGCAACTCAGAGATTATCGAACTCAAGTTGTTGCGCGAGAGAGCAAAGGAGTTTATCTCTAACCCCAATGATCTTCCCACTTTGCCTGAGAAGCATGGTAAAACTATCGACTTGTTGGGTGATTGCTATGTGACAGATAAGCACGTTATTTCTGTGCAGACAGACCGTGGTACACCATACGATGTGTACTTCCAGGTTCAGAACGAACTTGTAGCTGCATACAATGAATTGCGTGACGAGTTGTCAAGAAGTAAGTTTGGTCGTCCTTACGGGGTATTGACCGATGAGCAGAAAGTAGCAGTTCGTGCATACTATCCACAGAGGATTTCTGAGGCTGAACCTAAAAATTATGGAGGAAACTAAATATGGCAGGATTTAAGAAAAAAGAAGGTCGCGAAATGCCTGAGATGAATACTTCATCTCTACCCGACTTGATCTTTACCATTTTGTTCTTCTTCATGATTGTAACCACCATGCGTGAGGTTACATTGAAGGTTAAGTTCACAGTTCCTTCTGGTACAGAATTGGAGAAGTTGACAAAGAAGAGTGCTGTAAGTTTCATCTACGTAGGTCCTCCTACAGATGCACTTCGTCCTCAGATGGGTAGCAGTACTCGTATTCAGTTGAATGACAGATATGCAGAGCCTCGCGAGGTAATGGATTTCGTTGCTCAGGAGCGTCAGGGTATGGCAAACCAGGCAGAACAGATTATCTCAATCAAGGCAGACTCTCGTACACAGATGGGTATCATTACAGATATCAAGGAAGTACTAAGAAAGTCTTGGGCATTGCGTATCAACTACTCTGCAACACGTAGAAACTAATATGTTTCTCACGTTATAATACTGATGAACGGAGGCTTAACTATGGCTTCCGTTCATTGTATATTATTTAACTTATTATTAATACAGACATACTACACGTATTCCAACTATGCAGATTAATATTATAGCGGCCGTTGCGCGTAATATGGCCATAGGTCATGATAACAAACTCTTGTATTGGTTGCCAAATGACTTGAAACGTTTTAAGGCTCTTACCACAGGTCATACTATTATCATGGGTCGAAAGACATTCGATAGCCTACCAAAGGGAGCTCTGCCCAACAGAAGGAATGTAGTATTGTCTCGCACCTTATCACAGTTGCCAGGAGCCGAAGTCTTTGCTGACCTTCAGAGTGCTCTTGCTAGCTGCTCTTCAGATGAAGAGGTATATATCATAGGAGGAGAGACCGTTTATCGTGAAGCCATTTCTCTGGCACATCGCCTTTGTCTTACTGAGATAGACGCTTTGCCCGAGCAAGCAGATGCATTCTTCCCTGAGGTTAGTCAATCAGAGTGGAAGGAAGTCTATTCCGAGGCTCACGAGATAGATGAGAAACATGCCCAATCATATAGGTTTGTTGACTACGAAAGAAGATAACTTTATGAGACAATATTTAGATTTATTAGATAGAATTTTAGCTGAAGGTGTGCAGAAGGGTGACCGCACAGGTACAGGTACCGTTAGTATTTTTGGTCATCAGATGCGTTTTAACCTAGCAGATGGTTTTCCCTTGCTGACTACTAAGAAGGTTCATCTTAAGAGTATCATTTATGAACTTCTATGGTTCCTTCAGGGCAACACCAATGCTCGTTGGTTGCAGGAACGTGGTGTGCGCATTTGGAACGAGTGGGCTGATCCCGAAACTGGTGACTTGGGTCATATCTATGGTTATCAGTGGCGCTCATGGCCAGATTATAATGGAGGTTTTATTGACCAAATTCAACAGGCAGTAGATACTATCAAGAATGATCCCAACTGCCGTCGCATCATCGTATCAGCATGGAATGTGGCAGATTTGGATAATATGAATCTACCTCCTTGCCATGCCTTTTTCCAGTTCTACGTTGCTAATGGTCGTTTGTCTCTTCAGCTATATCAGCGCAGTGCCGACACCTTCCTAGGCGTACCCTTCAATATTGCATCTTATGCTCTTCTATGCATGATGATGGCCCAGGTGTGTGGTTTAGAGCCAGGCGAATTTATCCATACAACAGGTGATACACATATCTATACCAATCACATGGAGCAGATTCGCGAGCAATTGTCACGTGAACCACGTCCTTTGCCACGAATGATTCTTAATCCTGAAGTAAAGAATATCTTCGATTTCAAGTATGAGGACTTTACTTTAGTGGATTACGATCCATGGCCAGCAATTAAGGGTGTAGTATCTGTGTAATAATGCGTAATACTTTTTGATAGTAGTACATATATATCATGAAGAATTTGCCAGCCGACTTTGTGGAGCTAATGAATCAGCATCATGGCGAAGCCGTAACGGAATCGTTGTGCAATGCCTTGCTTGATACTGAACCCGAGGTTTCTGTTCGTCTGAATACTCGTAAGATAGAGGCACATGAAAGTTTGCGAGATATGGTCAATCAAGCTTTGCCACATATCGGTGAGCCCGTGCCTTGGTGTCCAGATGCTTATTATCTGACGGAGCGCCCAGCTTTCACTTTCGATCCCCTCCTGCATGCTGGTGTGTATTATGTCCAAGAGGCTTCTTCTATGTATGTGTCTCACCTGCTTCGCAAGTATGGTCCCTCTGTTTCCTCCGTGGCTCTTGACCTCTGTGCAGCTCCTGGTGGAAAGAGTACTTTGCTGGCTGCTTCTTTGCCCGAGGGTTCTTTGTTGTTGAGCAATGAACCAATGCCCAAGCGAGCCAATATCCTGGCCGAGAATATGCAGAAATGGACACGAATGTCAGTTGGCGAGTACCCCGTGACAAGCTTAGTTACCAACAACTACCCTGCAGACTTTGGCGCATTTACTGATTGCTTTGATGTCTTGGTTACTGATGTTCCCTGTTCGGGCGAAGGCATGTTTCGCAAGGATGAGCAAGCCATCACAGATTGGAGTCTGGACAATGTTATGATGTGCGTCGACCGTCAGCGTAGTATCCTTCAAGATATATGGCACACCCTCAAGTCAGGAGGATTGCTTATATACAGCACTTGTACGTTTAATCGTTTCGAAGACGAAGACAATGTCCGCTGGATATGTTCTTCTTTGGGAGCCCAATTGCTAGAGGAACGCCATTTCTTCCCAGGTCGTGACCGTGGCGAGGGATTCTATTGTGCAGCTATACGCAAGGTAGATGCTGCTGATGTCGTTGATGCAAATGATATTGAAAATTTCTCCACTCTCAAGGATACAATCATTCGCAAGGCTCAGCGTACCCTTCGTATCTTGCCTCAGGCCTTCGAATGTGAAGGTCCCCTCGTAGATCTCACTTACGATGATGCCCTCAGTTATCTCCGCCGCGAGACTATTCGTATCGATGCTCCCAAGGGTCAACTGACCCTCACCTATATGGGCATTCCCCTAGGTCCGGGCAAGGGTGTAGGCAATAGAATCAACAATCAGTACCCCGAGCCCTGGCGCATACGTACCACTTATACCCAGAGGTGGAGTCTGCTCACCGACCTCACGTAGCAACTATCCCTTTATGCACACATTCATATCCATATATTACAAGCAGAAGAAGAATCTCTATTGGTCATTCCTGGTGTATGCCAGCATCACCTTGTTTATCACCGCCTCCTTCATATATGGTGCATATATGGACAGAGTCACGCTTTCATCTGTGGCAATACTGCTCCCATGGTGGTATATGTTTGTGGTGTTGGCTTGGGGGTCTCTTTACGGTATATTCCAAATCATATACGTAGATGAGACTAATCATATCATATCTCAGCGATTGTTGAACGAACCCTTTCACTTCGATGAGATTGTTTCTTTGGAGAAGAAAAATGCTGATCAGCTTATTATCAAGACAAAAGACAGCACTCTAGCTGTCACTTTGTGTGAAGAGGAGGAGTTCGTGGCTCTCTTGCAGCAATACAATCCCTCTCTAGTTGTGGTAGAGGTGAAGGAGTCTGAAAGTGCCGACTCTTCAAAGGACGAGCAGTCCACCGACCAGCAGAAAGAATCATAACAAGCATTCTTTCCCCCCCTCTCTTATCCTTTATTATACAACTCTGATT
Organism: Bacteroidaceae bacterium; assembly: GCA_045613565.1. Classification (GTDB taxonomy): domain Bacteria; phylum Bacteroidota; class Bacteroidia; order Bacteroidales; family Bacteroidaceae; genus Physcousia. Next base: position 5,009 of record JAZLBF010000030.1, on the reverse strand, counting down.
TCTACCCGTCTTATGCCCCAAACAGTACTTCTACATTGCTGTTGTGCACCCTGCTCTAGCGCCATTATCGAGTGGATGCTACACAACGACATACGCCCAGTGCTCTTTTATTGCAATCCCAATATCTTTCCCGAAGAGGAGTACCTCATTCGCAAGACCGAATGTACACGCTATGCACAACAGTTGGGCCTTGATATCATTGACGAGGACTATCATCACCAATCATGGACCTGTGCCATTCAGGGGCACGAACATCAGCCAGAGCGAGGTAGCCGTTGTCTCGAGTGCTTTCGCCTCCGCCTACTTCGTGCCGCCCAATGTTGCCAACGCCTAGGCATATCCACCTTTACCACCACCCTAGCTAGTAGCCGTTGGAAGAGCCTTGAGCAGATATCCGTGGCAGGTCACTGGGCAGCAGAGCAAGTTGGTGGAGTCGCCTTTGATGATCGCAATTGGCGCAAAGGCGGTTTACAACAGCGTCGTAATGAACTACTTCGTGCCAACAATTTTTACAATCAAGTCTATTGCGGATGCGAGTATAGTCTCTATGCTCGTCTTCCCTTAATGCAGAAGGCTGACCTCCGTCGTTGGGTCAAGCAATTGGGCAAGGCTCGCACCCCTGAATGGAGACAAGAGCAGAGCCACCGATTATGTCAGCAATTACTATCTTCGCCCCAATGGCAGAGTGCTTCTCTGGTGTTGCTCTATCATTCCTTGCCCAACGAGGTAGATACATCCCTCTTGCTCCAACAGGCCTATAGTGAAGGAAAACAAATACTTCTTCCCAAGGTGGTGGGTGATATCCTAGAATTATATCTCTACGAACCATCTCAGTTGGTGGCTGGTTCTTATGGCATCATGGAACCAACTGGGCTGCCCTTCCCCGTGGAGAGGTATGCAGAGATCGGACTAGCCATCATTCCAGGTCTAGCTTTCTCTCAACGCGGCGAGCGCCTTGGTAGAGGCAAGGGATACTACGACCGCCTTCTGCCCCTCCTCCCCAATGCCTATAAGCTAGGCATCTGTTTCCCTTATCAGTACCTCCCATCCGTTCCAGTAGAAGAGCATGACACACTCATGGACGAGGTGAGTTATTAACCGTGGCGTTATTTTTATGTAAAGAACAAGCTGTCCTGCCATTAACATCAATTTGGCAAGACAGCTTGTGTACACTTAGCATACCTTTGTTTTTTCCTACTTATTGTCCGATGTTAGTTTCTTTCCTTGATATTCACCGGTGAGGGTGCGGAAGAAGGCAACGATGGAGGCAACTTCGGCATCGTTGAGCTCGGTATTGCACTGGTACTTGGCCATATCGCGGACAGCTTCTTCCATAGTGGCGCGAGTGCCATCGTGATAATATGGCCATGTCAGTTCTATGTTACGAAGACCTGGAACCTTGAAGCGATGACGGTCGCGCTCGTCTTGTGTCTGCTTGAAACGACCGTTGTCCTCTTCGGTAAGTTCAGTACCACGTGCTTCAAAATAGTGTTGGCGCAAGCCCATCAGTTCGTAAGACTCGCCACCGAGGTTAGCACCAACGTGACAAGTGGCACAGTTGTTGGCCTTGAACAGGTCGTAGCCACGAAGTTCGTCGGCGGTAAGTGCTTCGCTATCGCCCAACAACCATTTGTCGAACTGTGAATTTGGGGTGACAAGTGTGCGCTCAAACTCTTCGATAGCATTTGTTATGTTTGCCTCGGTAATGCCATCGGCATAGAGGGCATTGAACTCAGCAACGTACTTTTCGTCTTGCGCAAGTTTTGCTATAATCTCGTCGAAAGAAGTGGATGCCATTTCCACAGGGTTCAGTGGAGGACCAGCAGCCTGTTCTGCAAGTGTCTTGGCACGACCGTCCCAGAACTGCACGAAGTTGTAGACGGCATTGTATGTTGTGGGAGCATTTACCCCACCCATATTGTTTGCGACACCCTTTGAATACTGAAGATTGTCCACACCACCGGTGTTAAGGCCATGGCAAGTTGCACAAGAAACGGTGTTGTCTACTGACAGGCGTGTGTCGTGATAAAGGCTAAAGCCAAGTGCCACCTTTCTTTCATCAACATCAGGATTGGCAATGATAGGACGAACAGGCTCACCGGCACGCTCACCAGAGAGACCATCGTTGTAGTATGCCATACGGTAATCGCGTGCCCACTCAACAATCATTGCTACCTTCTTGTCGGTCATCTGGCTACCCCAGTGCACGAGATAGTACTTTGCCATTGGCATGCGCTTGTCCATTGATACCTTCTCAATTTTGGCAACGTCTACAGGATTTGGAATGCCGCCGTCTTTCAGTTTTGTCATAACGACCTCGATGTCGAATGCACGGTAGCCTTCCTCAATGTCTGTCTTTACCATATCACCTGCTACAGGGATGTTGGCATAGAATGGAAGTTCGGGATTTGCACTATGGCAGCTGATGCAACCGCCACTCTCCAAAATAGCAGCAACGCGTGCTTCTGGAGCTAACTCTTTAGATGGAGTCGAATTCGCGCTAATTACACGATAAGCAACCCATCCACACGCTAGAAGTAGCATTGCAGCGCCAATCAGGAACTGACCTCTTTTTTGCTTTTTCATAACTTTGTTTTTGTTGGTTATTGATTATATGTATGTATGCTTGATTCTGCCGAGGGCAGGTAGTTGATGCCATACCAGCACATCTGCAAAGCAAGGAACCCCAGCAGTATTGCCGTGTGATACATCCATCTTCGGGAGGTATTCATCACACTTGGTGCCAAATGTATGGCAATAAGATATAATCCCCATGTGGCTACTGCCCATGATTCCTTGGCATCCCAACTCCAATATGCTCCCCATGCCTCCTTTGCCCATAAAGAACCCGTGAGCATGCCTATGGAGAGAAAGGCAAGGCCTGCATACAGGAGTTTCTCTATTGCCATATCCATGTCGTTGTTTCTTCGTGCCAGTGCAACGGTTGAGAGAAGTGTGGCGCATCCGAGCAGTGAATATGAGAACATATAAACAGAGACATGTGGTACAAACCACACACTCTGCAAGGCAGGCATAAGTGTCTGGTCGTGAATCTCTGGTTTGACAATATTTATAATGATGAATACCCCAGCCAGTACGGTGGAGAACAGCATTATCCATCTGTATTTCCAGCGTGAATATGTGAAAAGACCTGCTACAAGGAGAAAGAAGGAGTACCATAGTCGAGTCTCGCCCATTGTGCGAAGTGGTGGGCGCTCAAGTGCAGTCCATAGTATGGCAATAAACCCTGCCATACCAAGAATGGCCAGTGACATTAAAGCAATGGCCCAAACGTTACGGCTTTTGCCTAGTGCTGCGATAACAGCACCAGTAGTGGCAAGCACCATCACTACAGCAGTCCATATTGGGAATATGCTCCAACCCATATTCAGTAACGTTTAAAGTTTAATGTTTTTACTCTCCGTTTTTTGTTCTCCGTTTTCCGTTTTAATCCGACTTTGTCGTCTTGAATCTGCTCACGCGCAGTTTTCCGTTTTCCGTTTTCCGTTTTCCGTTTTAATCCGACTTTGTCGTCTTGAATCTGCTCACGCTTGGCATAATTCAAGCGAGCTTGATTCTGCTCTCGCTTACTCGCAGTTTTCCGTTTTCCCCTTTCCGTTTTCCGTTCTCCCCGGTCCTAGTACAAACAAGAGTATGGCACCTGCAATCAGCATTATTATACCTGTTGCTGACAACCATTGCCACGGCTCGTTTACAATTTCAATAACGGCATATCTTTCTCCATAAGGTGATGTGCCAAAGCTGACAAGATATATCTTTTCGCTTAATGTACGTGAATACGGATGATTCACCTTCAGGGATATAACCTTATCGTCAACCTTTATCTGTGCTTCGTAGTGTGTAGGTACTCCGCTCTCGGACTGTTGGAGGCAAAAGGATTCCAGTTCTATGGTGTAGGGTAGGAACCTCTGTTCACCCTCCATAGTATATGCTTCGTTGGAGGGATAGTGATGAACGGCTGTACGCAGTTGTACGCGGTCAGGTGCACCCCAGAAACCAGCACCAAGAGCCATAAGTAGTCCGATGTGTACAAGGCAGAAACGCCAACGTATGCCCTTTGCATTACGCCAACCACGCAGCACTATAAAACAGATGTGACTAAGCACAAAGAAGATTGCCAATATCACTGGCCATGCTGTTGTTGACGGTTCACGTTCCAAACCAAGTGTCACTCCCAAGGCAACCATAATGGCAAGAGATAGCCATGTTGCCTCGCGTGAAAGCATAAATCGGGAACAGGCATTATTGGCTCTGTCACGATACATCATCGTTATCAGCATCATCCATAATGCTAAAACAAAGATGTTAAGAGGGAAACAAAATAGGTCTACGGGGAAATTGCCCATGCACAACTGTGCCACAATAGATAATGTAGCAAAACCTGCCACTATGTAGCCACAGGTCAATGATTTTTTATATGGTGCCAATATTGCCATAACTGGCGTTAAAGGTAATATTATTTTTTGAAATAGCGACTACTTGGCTTTGAAAATATAAGTGAAAAATCTCCGTGAGGTATTGCCCATCACGGAGATTGTTGTTTAGGGTAGGGGGAATGGCTACTCAATAGCGGTTTCACTCTCGCTCTCAGAGTCAGAAGTACCCCCCTCGTTGTCTTGTGGACCTGTTGTCTCGTTGTCTTCAGCGGGCTTGCAGCGTGCCGCCGTGCGCTGATTATAGCTCGCATTAGCTTCGCCGATGATGGCATTGATGGTAGCGATGTACTGTGCGATATCCTCGCTGGGGGTAACCACATTGTGAGCAAAGGCTACGGTGGTGATGTACTTGTAGAGAGCAACCATCTCGGTGCGGAGGGTGGCGCTGTCGGTGTTGCTATAGAGAGCGGTACGCGACTGGGTGCGCTGATCTAGCTTCACCTTGTACTGAGCGTTCTTCAGGGTGAGAGATTCTACAAACTCTGTGAGGCCTAGGGTGGTGACATACTCTGCTATCTCCTCTACGCTGAGGTCTAGGAGCATACCCTCCAG
>JAZLBF010000029.1:0-44207 GCA_045613565.1 Bacteroidaceae bacterium | reverse complement strand
TTGAAAAGTCTAATCGCAAATTGCGCCGCATACTTTTTTTTTGAAAAGTCCAATTTCCAAACCGAAATTAGACTTCGCAAATTTGCGGAATGGTTTCGCATTTTGCGCCGACTATCTCACCGTGGGACAGCTGTCGCATTTTGCGCCGCATGGTTTTTCGTAGGACACCAGTCGCAATTTGCGCTTCATATCCCACGGTGGAACACCAGTCGCAAATTGCGCCGACTGTTTTTTCATGAAACACCAGTCGCAAAATGCGACAAGTGCTTTTATGGCTCACATAATAGCGACAAGGAATAATCTTACTTCATGCCTCTGGCTTTGAATATTATGTCCTTGGCGTTGTTGATTTGCTGGAACTTTTCTTCGGCAGCTTTCTTGATGTCTTCTCCTAGAGTTGCTACTTTGTCGGGGTGGTGCTTCAGAGCTAGTTTGCGATAGGCTTTCTTTACTTCTTCGTCAGTGGCATTGGCGTCAATTTCTAGGACCTTGTAGGCTTCGTCCAATGTGTGACCTCCAAGATTGAGCATAGAGTCAACTTCCTGTACAGAGAGTCCCATGGCTAGGGCAACTTCCTTTAGTGCTTCTATTTCTTCTTGGCAGACGTTGCCATCGCTTTGAGCAATCATTGCTAGGAAATTGAGTAGTTGAAGGCGTTGCTCGTAACTCATATTCTGCTTTATCTGCATACCACATTCGTAGATTGCAGTTTTGAAGGCAGAGGGATTCTTTGCATCCATCTGCTTGCGTTGCTCGAAGAGATTAAGCAGAATTTGATTACCCTCATTTACTGCAACTTCACCAAAGTTGACGCGAAGAAAATTGCGCACAAACTCCATTTCGCTATGCATTACCTTGCCATCAGCCTTGATGATGTACGAAGCCATTACTAATAACGAGAACAGGAAACTATTTCTCTGACCATATACTGGGTCATTGTTATAAGTACTGTATTCTTCACTATAGGTATTGCTCGTATTGCCTTCAAATAACTTTCCTATAGCATATCCTGCCAATGCTCCAAGAGGACCTGCTGCCATGAAGCCTACAATGCCCCCAATCCATTTGCCAAATCCCATATCGTACTGAATGTTAGAAAAATGCCCCAAACTCGATGTCAAGCTTGGGGCAATGATTATACATTATTTAGTTTACTTTACCACCAAAGCACGCTCAATCATGTCGTAAAGGTTTTGGAAGTGAGCGCGGCTCTTAGCATCGCTACCAGCATTCTTTACTTTGCTTTGAATACTCTTTAGCATAAACAAAACATCTGCGCGAGCGAGTGAAGTGCTCTTCTCCTTCATGCCAGTGAAACGAGTGATTAGGTTGTTTACCAACGAGTTCTGGAGAGTCTGACGATATAGGCTTACGCTCTTGCCATTCTGTGCTTCAGAGAAACAGATGCGAACCATATCACTAGTGTACTTGTCAACGGGATAAAGCTCGTTGAGACCAGACATGCGGCTGACAACCAATGTTGCACCATAGGTAGCGATTGGTAGGGTTAGCTCGCGAGTATCCTTGGTCATAGTCTTGCAGTAGCCAAATTCGCGCATCCAAAGGGGTTCGTTCAATACGTTCTTCTCAATCCACTGTAGAGATTCCTTCTGCTTCTTCAAAGGAGTAGGCTCAAATGTAGTGCCACCCTGAGCACGAGTGTAGTATGTCTGATATGTACCACCGATGTAACCTGCTACGTGACCAGAGTAACGAATATACTGGTTGAGCATCTGCTTGTACATCTCAGCAAGGTTCTCATCGTGAATATCATTCTCGTCAAAGGTCCATTTGTCTAGCTGAGCCATCTCACGCTTTAGGTTCATTACACCATAAGTGCTTGACTTTACTGCATCATCGCCAAGGTCCTCGGTCTGACGACGAGGGTCTACACCGCGCAAACCTTCACCATCACCCCACCATAGACGTGGATTCTTCTGAGCCTCCTGAGTCATCTTTTCCAATGCCTTGTGGTCTTCCATGGGAGTCTTGGCATCCAACATGGGACGGTAGCCCCATTCGATAACCCACTCATCATAGTCGCCAATGCGAGGGAAAATACCCTTGTGGGTGATACCATCCTCGGGCTGTGCTACATAGTTGAAACGAGCGTAGTCCATGATAGAGGGAGTGTGACCATGCTTCTCAACCCATGCCTTAGAACGAAGGCTATCAGTGGGAACCATAGCAGAAGAGCCAAAGTTGTGGCGCAAACCAAGTGAGTGACCAACCTCGTGACTAGAAACGAAACGAATCAATTCGCCCATCAACTCCTCGCTATAGTGCATCTTGCGTGCTGCCTCGTCAATGCTGCTAGCCTGTACCATATACCAATCGTGTACAAGTGACATTACGTTGTGGTACCAGCAAACGTGAGCCTCGATAATCTCACCAGTGCGAGGGTCAGAGATGTGAGGACCGTATGCATTGGGAATAGGACTAGCTAGGTAGCGAATCATTGAGAAACGGGCATCTTCCATGCTCATTGTGGTGTCGTTCTCAGGCCATTCCTCACCACGGATTGCATTCTTCCAACCAGCCTTCTCGAAAGCCTTCTGCCAATCGTTTACACCCATAATCAAATACTTGCGCCATTGCTTTGGAGTAGCAGGATCGATGTAATAGATGATGGGCTTCTTGGGCTCGATTAGTTCGCCACGGCGCATCTTCTCAGCGTCCTCTGCATTCTTGGGCTCAAGACGGAAGCGAGAAATCATAATTTGCTTACCTACACGCTGTTGCTCGTCGTTGAAGTCGTTGTAGCCATGAGTGAAATAGCCTACACGCTGGTCAAACAAGCGAGGCATCATCAAATCCTCGGGCAACTTAACCAAACTGATGTTGATGCCAAAGGTTGCCTTACCTGTGATAGCGCTTGAAGCCATCTGTGCATTTGAGCTATTGTAGGTCTTAACCAAACGGATTTCTGTATTGGTGGGGTAGGTGCGTACGTCCTCGATGTATGAAAGGGAGGGGTCCTGACCACCAAGAGTGAATGACTTCTTGCTGTTAGAACTGATGCTAAGTGCACCATCGCTATTTAGGAAAGAAGTTACCTTGATACGAGTCATACCATCCTTGTGCTTCTCGGGCTTGAAGGCAGCGATGATAGGATGTTCGTTACTTACGTTGATAGCCTTGGAGATATCCTCCGAATCCTTGGCAACATTCATAACGATACGGCTACGCAACAAGATGGTGCTATCTTGATTTCTCTGGAAGAAAACAACCTGCTCGTTACACTCCTCACCACCAAAGTTCTTTGAGTTAGAGGGAGTAGATGTGTAGCGAGTAACAGCAAGGATGTCCTTGTTTAGCAAGCTATCGGGAACCTCAAAGAACCAGTCGGTACCCACTTTCTCCACATTAAGCATACCCACACGAGAGATGCTGGGCTTTGCCTCTTTTTTCTTGGGAGCAACGGGAGCAGGAGCCTCGGTTTTGGCCTTGTCCTTCTTCTTCTTGTCTTTCTTTTTTGCATCGACTGGCATACCCACGAGAGCAGCCGCCATTAACAGCATAAGTGCTTTTTTCATGTCATGAAATGCGTTTTAGTTTATATATTATGTGTATGATTATTAACAAAATTGCTGCAAAGTTATTAAAAAAGACATTAAAATGCCTTAAATTAGGACTATAAATTGTATCTTTGACGTGCGAAATAACAAAAACAAACAATAACTTAGTTTCATGAAAAAAGTTTTATTGGCCTTGATGGCCGTGATTTTTTTTGCTTCACAGTATGCATTTGCACAGTATGTGAAGAGTGTAGACCCTAGAATTGGTAGTGATGACCATGGTCATGTATTCATCGGTGCTAATGTGCCTTGGGGTATGGTGAATGTAGGTCCCGTGCAGCCATATCATGGTTGGGACTGGTGCAGTGGTTATCATGCTTCGGGTGATAGCATCATCGGTTTTTCTCACACTCATTTGAGTGGTACTGGTTGTAGCGACTTGGGTGACATTACCTTGATGCCTATGTATGGCTATGCACGTACTAATGGCACTCGTGAGGAATTTATAGAGGATATCGCATCTCGTTATTCTCATGCCAACGAGGTGGTGGAACCTGGTTATTACAGCGTACGCTTGGAGAAGACAGGTATTACTGCCGAGATGACAGCTACCGACCGCACCGCGCTGCACAAGTTTACCTTCCCCAAGGGTAATCGCAGTGCCAATATCGTGTTGGACCTGGAAGGCGGTATTGGTGACCGCGTGACAGAGACACGCATCTGGCCACAGGATATGTTTACCTTGGTGGGCTATCGTGCCAGCCGCGGTTGGACAAACCACGTGGTGTATTATGCAATTCGTTTTGACCGTCCTTTCAAGGAGTTGAAGTTGGATGACGTTAATTCACACTATTGCCAGGCTATCTTCGAGGTAGAACCCGGTACTGTGGTTCAGGCACAGGTGGCTCTTTCACCCGTTAGCGAGATGGGCGCTTTGATTAACTTGCAGGTAGAGCAGTACAACAAGGACTTCAGCCAGATTAAGGCAGAGGCTACAGAGCGTTGGGAGTCAGAATTGAGCCGTATTCGTGCGACATTTGACAATCCCAAGGATAGCACAATCTTCTACACCTCTTTGTATCACGTATTGTTCGCTCCTCAGATTTGGAACGACGTGACTGGTGACTACATGGGTGCAAATGGTATGGCACAGCGTTCAGCAGATTTCCAGAACTATACCACATGGAGCTTGTGGGATACATATCGTTCACTTCATCCATTGGCAACACTAACCATGCAGGATAAGTTGACCGACTGGGCTAAGACAATGATGGCAATGTGCCAGCAGCATGGCGAATTGCCTGTATGGCACTTGCACAGCACAGATACATATTGTATGGTGGGCGAACCTGGTGTTCCAGTTCTTGCTGATATGGTTTTGAAGGGTGTACCTGGTTTTGACTACGAATTGGCATACCAGTACATGAAGCAGAGTATGGATGACCCTGAGACAACTCCAGAGCGTCGTCGCTTCCAGTATCGTGGTATCCCTGACCGTGGTAAGAAGGACCTATGGAAGTATGGCTATATTCCTTTCGATGGTGCTGAGAACGAGACTGTATCTAAGAACTTGGAGTATTACCTAGCTGCATGGAGCGTGGCAAAGGTGGCAGGTCACCTAGGTCATAAGGAGGATAGCGTACGCTTCTACAACTTGAGCCAGGGCTACAAGAAGATTTTCGATGAGCGTGCACTTTGTTTCCGTGCTAAGGACAAGGCAGGTAACTTCCGCACTTTAGATGGTTTCAGCCCCAATCATCACACATCTGATTACACAGAGGGAACTCCTTGGCAGTATCTATGGCTTGTACCCCACGATGTAAATGGTTTGATTGAATTGCTTGGCGGTAAGGAAAAGGCAGAGGCACGCCTTGATAGTCTATTCTTGGCAAGTAGTCAGTTGAATGCTGATGCTAACCCTGATATCTCAGGTTTGATTGGTCAGTATGCTCACGGCAACGAGCCCTCACATCATACCATTTATATATATAACTACCTAGGTAAGCCCGAAAAGGCTCAGAAACGCATCAACGAGGTGTTTGAAACTATGTACACCGATAAGCCCGATGGCGTATGTGGTAACGAGGACGTAGGTCAGATGTCAGCTTGGTACGTGATGGCTGCAATGGGTCTATATCAGGTAGAACCCTGTGGTGGTGTATATCAGTTGTCAGCACCTTTGGCACGTGAAGTATCATTCAATGTGGCTGCCGACAAGACATTCACTATCCGCACAAAGGGTAAGGGTCGTTTGGTACGCAGTTGGAAGTTGAACGGCAAGCGCTTGGATCGCACCTGGATTACACATGAGGAAATCATGGCAGGTGGTGTGCTTGAGGCAGAGTTGAAGAAGAAATAATTTTCTTGGTTAATTTACAAATCAATAATCAAAATATCTAATACAAATATGAGAATAAAGAGTTTGTTCCTAGCTATGGCATTTGCCTCTGGCGCAATGGCATCTGAGATTCCTGTACAGGTACCTGTATCTATTCAGGCTCCAGACACATTCTATCATCGTCCTCCAGTGGAGAAGCGTTGCTTCAGTAGCAAGGCTGTGGAGAAGCAGATTAAGGATATGCACAAGAGGTTGGTGGAGGTTTCACCCAAGTTGTGGCAGATGTTCCAAAATAGTTTCCCCAACACACTAGATACTACAGTATTCCCTAATGGCGACCGTACTTTCGTGATTACTGGTGATATCGATGCAATGTGGCTCAGAGACTCTGGTGCACAGGTATGGACATACATCCAATATATCAAGAATGACCCCGAGTTGCAGCAACTTATCAAGGGCGTAATCCTTCAGCAGTTTGAGTTCATCTGCCTTGACCCCTATGCCAATGCTTTCTTGAATGATACTACTCAGGTGAGCCACTGGGCTTCTGACTATACTTTGATGAAGAAGGGTGTACACGAGCGCAAATATGAAATTGACTCATTGTGCTATCCCATCCGTTTGGCATACCAATATTGGTTGCTCACTGGTGACTCAAGCATCTTTGGCGACCTTTGGCAAGATGCGATGAAGGAGATTTTGGCATTGTTCCGCGAGCAGCAGCGCAAGAATGGATTGAAGACTAGCTATAAGTTCCAGCGAACAACACACGTGTTGCACGATACTACCAGTAACTATGGTTATGGCCATCCTGCTAAGCCCTGTGGTATGATTGCTAGTGCGTTCCGTCCTTCTGATGATAGTCAGATTTTCCCATATTTGATTCCTGCCAATTTCTTTGCCGAGAGCGTATTGCGCAAGGCAGCTGTAGTTCTTGCTAAGGTGAACAAGGATGAGGCTACAGCTAATGAATGTTTGGCTTTGGCTGACGAGATTCACAAGGGTTTGGAGGAGCATGCAACAGTGGAGCATCCCAAGTATGGCAAGGTATATGCCTTCGAGGTAGATGCTTTTGGCTCACATCTTTTGATGGACGATGCTAATGCGCCCTCATTGCTTTCATTGCCTTACCTATGCCCTGAGTTGGTTTCTGCTAGCGACCCCGTTTACCAGAACACACGTCGTATGGTATTTAGCGAGGATAATCCTTACTATTTCACTGGCGAGTTTAATGGCAAGAAGATTGGTGGTATTGGTTCTCCCCACACTGGTTTGAACAAGATTTGGCCTATGAGCATCATCATGAAGGGCTTGACCAGCAACGACCGCAACGAGCAGCGCGAATGCGTACAGTTGCTAGTGGAGACAGATGCTAACACTGGTTTCATGCACGAGAGTTTCAATCCTAGCAATCCTGCCGACTTTACACGCACATGGTTTGCATGGACAAATGGTTTGTTTGGTGAGCTTGTAATCAAGGCTTACGGCAATAAAAAGTAATGGGTGCTACCTTATCCAAATAATATATGAAAATTTCATTGAAATATATCCTATGTGCTTTCGCTCTTATGGCTAGTGTTTCTGCACTAGCCAAGGAGCGAGTGTATAAGGCTGCTGATTTCGGAATTCGTCCCAATACCAAGCAGAGCCAGTCTGCGCTGATGCAGAAGGCTATTGATGCCATCCGTGCAGAGATGAAGAAGGGTGACAAGGCTGTGCTTCTGATGGAGGATGGACGTTACGACTTTTATCCCACAGATGCAAGCAGCCGTGCCTACTATGTTTCCAATCACGACCAGCCACAGCCACGCCCCGTGGGTATAGCTTTGGAGGATTTGCATGATTTCGTATTGGATGGTCAGGGTGCAGAGTTTGTGTTTCATGGACGTATGATGCCTCTCTCGCTTGTGCGTTCGGAGGATTGTACTCTACAGAATTTCAGCATCGACTTTGAGAATCCCCAAATCTCGCAAATCACTATCGTGGAGAATAACGAGAATGGTACTACTTTCAAGCCCGCTCCCTGGGTGAAGTATAGCGTTACTGACAATGGCGAGTTCATTACCTATGGAGATGGTTGGGCATTCCGCCATCAGTATGGTATTGCTTTCGATGGCAAGACTCGTCACATCGTTTACAATACTGCCGATGTTTATTGTCCCATTGCTAATGTGAAGGTGCTAGACAATGGTTTGCTACATTCTCCCACATGGAAGGATGCCAAGTTGCCAGCTGGTACCGTGATTGCACTTCGTGGATGGGAGCGTCCTTCGCCAGGTATCTTTGTTACTCATTGCGAGAATACCCGTCTGCTCAATGTCAAGATGCACTATGCTGAAGGCATGGGTCTTTTGGCGCAGATGAGCGAGAATCTAGAATTGGATGGCTTCTCTGTTTGCTTAAAGGGTGACAATGATGCGCGCTACTTTACCACTCAGGCCGATGCAACACACTTCTCTGGTTGTAAGGGTAAGATTGTTTCTGTAAATGGTCTTTACGAGGGTATGATGGACGATGCCATTAATGTACACGGTACTTATTTGAAGGTTGTACGCCGCGTAGACGACTATACCCTCGAGGGCAGATACATGCACTCACAGGCTTATGGCTTCGACTGGGGTTACAAGGGTGATAAGGTGCAGTTTGTACGTTCTGCTTCTATGGAATTGCTCGATGGAGAAAACGAAGTGTTGGAAATCACTCCTCACGACCCTGCGGCCTCTGCCAATAGCGAGGGTATGAATGGTGCAAAGACATTCCGCATCAAGTTCAAGAAACCCGTTCCTGCCGAGATTTCAGAAAAGGCTGGTTATGGCATTGAGAACTTGACATGGACACCAGAGGTTTACTTTGCTCACAATACCATTAGAAATAATCGCGCGCGTGGAACTCTCTTCAGTACGCCTCGCAAGGTGGTGGTGGAGCACAATCTCTTTGACCACACTTCTGGTTGCGCTATCCTCTTGTGTGGCGATTGTAATGGTTGGTTTGAGACAGGTGCTTGTCGCGATGTGGTCATCCGCCACAATCGTTTTGTTAATGCGCTCACTAGCCAGTTCCAGTTTACCAATGCAGTGATTTCTATCTATCCTGAGATACCCAATCTGAATGCTCAGAAGTCATTGTTCCATGGTGGCAAGAAGGATGCTATTCGCATAGAGAATAATGTATTCGAAACCTTCGATGCTCCTATTCTTTACGCCAAGAGTGTAGATGGACTTGTCTTCCGCAAGAACAAGATAGAGAAGAACAATGATTTCAAACCATTCCATTGGAATAATAGCAACTTCTTCCTTCAGCGTGTCAATAATGTAGACATTGAGGATGTGCTCTTCTATCGTGGTGGTGGAGTCATCAAGGAGGTTAAGTTGAATCAAGAGTAAAGACATTTGTCCTCATAGAAAATGCTATTAAGGTCGTCGGAGTCTTGTCCGGCGACCTTTTTTAATATCTCTGCACATGTGTGTCTTTTCGAGTGAAGGGAGATGAGCTAAATACAAGTTTAGAAGCAGGAAAACAAACTCTTTTGGGTAGAAAAGAAAAAATGTGGGCTCTTGATACAATAATCGAGAGCCCATGTTCGTTTTTAAATTGTACGAAGCAAAAGGGAGCCTTGCAACCTTAATGAGAAGATGCTACCCGAGCCTAATCGTACGAATCTAAATATATCTCAATAAGTAATAACTTGTAAAAACTGGTCAGCCTATGCCACTACCTCTACCCAAACCAACTCTTGCGCCTAAAAAGGAAGTTATTGATTTCTTGCATCGTTTTGCGCGAGAATATCGTCCTCAGTAGTACAGGTTGTGTCAATCCTTGAATTTGGATGGACACATAGTAAGATTCCGTAGTTTTAAATAGCTAAGTCAAGAGAATTTTCCACAATCATCTTGCGCAAATTCAAGGTAGCATAACGCATGCGACCTAAGGCTGTGTTGATGCTCACATTGGTAATCTGAGCAATCTCTTTGAAGGAAAGTTCCTCGTAGAAGCGCAAGTGTATAATCTCCTGCTGTACTAGAGGCAGGCGACTAACCATTTTACCCAGCGTCTGCATATCGGTCATGCGAAACATCTCCTCCTCGCAGCATTCTTGAGAGAGGTTGATGTTGTTGTATATAGTCTCCTGTTGTATATCAGTATCCAACTGAGTGATATTCTTGCTGCTACGTGCTTCGTCTATTATAAGATTGTGGGCAATGCGCATCAACCAAGCAGAGAACTTGCCTGTGCTACGATATTGATGGCTACGAATGCATATGATAGCCTTCATGAATGTCTCCTGAAAGACATCATTGGCTCTCTCTTCATTTTGCGCCATTCGCAATATGTAAGCGAAAAGATGTTCTTGATTTCTGCTCAACAAAACATCAAATGCCTCATCTATACCTTGCTCGTACAAGTCCACCAATTCATGGTCAGACATTGTGCTGAAATTGCTCATACTTCTAAATAAAAATAGTTCGGAGTAGAGTTGTGTCGATAGGCTTTAAATTGTTTTGTTAGGGTTAAAAAAATGTACGTTTTCTGCGTTTTTTTGACTAGATTGACCGCAAATTACGTTGTTTTTTTTGAAAATTGCAAGAAATACAAATAAAAAGCGCATAAAAAAATGTTGTCAAACCAGTGTACTAATATATAAATGGGGGCTTTGAGAAAAAATCCGTAACTTTACACCGTGAAAATGTAATAAACTTAAAAGATATGGCAATAACCTTCTTTAAAACCCCACAGCAAAGTATTATTGCAACGGAAAGTGCCGAGGTTCTAAGCTCGGTTGAGATTGAAAAGTTGTGCTGGCTCTATGGTGAGGCAGAGGTACTAGATGCTGACCATCTTGAGGGCTGTTTCGTAGGTCCTCGCAGAGAAATGATTACCCCTTGGAGTACCAATGCGGTGGAGATTACCCAGAACATGGCAGTGCAGGGTATCGCACGTATTGAGGAGTACTTCCCCGTGGCTAATGAGGATGCAGAGTTCGACCCCATGCTTCAGCGCATGTACAAGAATGGTTTGAATCAAGACCTCTTCTGCGTTAATATCGAGCCTCAGCCTATTGTGGAGATTACCGACCTTGAGTCGTACAACGAACAAGAAGGTTTGGCATTGAGCTCAGAGGAAATTGAATACCTTCACAAGGTGGAAGGCCAGCTAGGTCGTCCTCTTACTGACTCTGAGGTCTTTGGTTTCGCTCAGATTAATAGTGAGCATTGCCGTCACAAGATTTTTGGTGGTACATTTGTTATCGATGGCGAGGAGAAGGAAAGTAGCCTCTTCCAGATGATTAAGAAGACCACCCAGGAGAATCCCAATCGTATTCTTTCTGCATATAAGGACAACGTGGCGTTCAGCCAGGGTCCCAAGATTGAATTGTTTGCACCTGCCGACCACTCTCAGCCCGACTTCTATCAGGTGAAGGAGGTAGAGAGCGTAATCTCTTTGAAGGCAGAAACACATAACTTCCCCACAACAGTTGAGCCCTTCAACGGTGCATCTACAGGTAGTGGTGGTGAGATTCGTGACCGTATGGGCGGTGGTGTAGGTTCTATGCCTATTGCTGGTACAGCCGTTTATATGACCAGCTATCCTCGTTTGCAGGGGGATGCTATCAGCGCAGAGCACGATGCAAGTTTGAAGGAGTGGGAGAAGATTCTTCCCGTTCGCGAGTGGTTGTATCAGACACCAGAGCAGATTTTGATTAAGGCATCTAATGGTGCTAGCGACTTTGGTAACAAGTTTGGTCAGCCCCTTATCTGTGGTTCTGTGCTTACATTCGAGCACAATGAGCAGGGTAGCGATGAGAGATATGCTTATGACAAGGTTATCATGCTTGCCGGTGGTGTAGGTTATGGTACCAAGCGTGACTGTTTGAAGGGTCAGCCCCAGCCTGGCAACAAGGTTGTTGTGATGGGTGGTGAAAACTATCGCATCGGTCTAGGTGGTGGTAGTGTAAGTTCTGTAGAAACTGGTCGATATAGCAGCGGTATCGAGTTGAATGCTGTTCAGCGTGCTAACCCCGAGATGCAGAAGCGTACTTACAACGTGGTGCGCGCTTTGTGTGAGGAGGATAACAACCCCATCGTTAGTATCCATGACCATGGTTCAGCAGGTCACGTTAACTGTTTGAGCGAATTGGTAGAGGAGTGTGGTGGTATCATTCATATGGACAAGCTTCCCATTGGCGACCAGACACTTTCTGCAAAGGAAATCATTGCCAACGAGAGCCAGGAGCGTATGGGCTTGCTTATCGACGAAAAGGCTATCGAGCGTGTACGCCGCATTGCTGAGCGTGAGCGTGCTCCAATGTATACCGTTGGTGAAACTACTGGTGACCATCGCTTTACTTTCGAACAGGCAGATGGTGTTCGTCCTTTCGACTTGGCGGTAGAGCAGATGTTTGGCTCTTCTCCCAAGACCATCATGGTGGACAAGACAGTAGAGCGCAACTATAGCGATAATACAGATTTGGAGGTAGCTAAGATAGAGACCTACTTGAAGAACTTGCTCCCCTTGGAGGCAGTTGCATGTAAGGACTGGTTGACCAACAAGGTAGACCGTTGCGTTAGTGGTCGTGTAGCTCGTCAGCAGTGTCAGGGTGAATTGCAATTGCCCTTGAGCGACTGTGGTGCCGTAGCTCTTGACTATCGTGGTGAGAAGGGTATTGCTACAGCTCTAGGTCATGCACCTCAGGCAGCTTTGGCTAATCCTGCTGCTGGTAGCGTATTGGCTGTAGCTGAGGCTTTGACCAACTTGGTTTGGGCTCCTCTTGCTATCGAGGATGAGAAGGGCGCTAGCGCAATGGATAGCATTAGCTTGAGTGCCAACTGGATGTGGCCCTGCCGTGCTCAGGAGGGCGAGGATGCTCGCTTGTATTCTGCTGTTAAGGCATTGAGCGACTTCTGCTGCTCACTTCATATCAATGTTCCCACTGGTAAGGACTCTTTGAGTATGACTCAGAAGTACCCCAATGGTGACAAGGTTGTTAGCCCTGGTACTGTAATCGTAAGTGCAGGTGGTGAGGTTAGCGACATTAAGAAGATTGTTTCTCCTGTATTGAAGAAGGTAAATGGCAAGTGGAGCAATAGCCGTTTGTATCATATCGACTTTAGTTTCGATAGCTTGAAGTTGGGTGGTAGCGCATTCAATCAGAGTTGTGGCTTGGTAGGTAACGATGTTCCTACTGTACAGAACCCTGAGTATTTCCGCGATGCATTCTTGGCTGTTCAGCAATTGGTAAGCGAAGGCCTAATCCTTGCTGGTCATGATATCAGCGCAGGTGGTTTGGCTACATGTTTGCTAGAAATGTGCTTTGCTAATACAACTGGTGGTTTGAAGGTCAATCTAAGTCAGTTCAAGGGTGAGAATGACAATACCATTGTAAAGGCTCTCTTCGCTGAGAATCCTGGTGTTGTAATTCAGGTGAGCGATGACAAGGCATCTCAGGTGAAGAAGATTCTTGAGGATGCAGGTGTTGGTTTCATTAAGATAGCTGAGGTATGTGAGGAGCGCACAATCGATTTGAGTTGTGGTATCACACTTGATATCGACCAGTATCGTGATATTTGGTATCAGACATCATATTTGCTCGATCGTAAGCAGAGCTTCAATGGTAAGGCTGCAGAGCGTTATCAGAACTACAAGAGCATGCCTGTTACTCCCGTATTTGGTAAGAACTTCACTGGTAAGTTGAGTCAGTATGGTTGCAATCCTGACCGTCGTGAGAAGAGCGGCATTCGTGCAGCAGTAATCCGTGAGAAGGGTACTAATAGTGAGCGCGAGATGGCATACTCATTCTGGTTGGCAGGCTTCGATGTTAAGGATGTAACAATGACCGACCTTATCAGTGGCCGCGAAACTCTTGAGGATGTTAATGTTATTGCATTCTGCGGTGGTTTCTCTAATAGTGACGTGCTAGGTAGTGCTAAGGGTTGGGCTGGTGCCTTCTTGTACAATCCCAAGGCAAAGGAAGCATTGGACAAGTTCTATGCTCGCGAGGATACACTAAGTTTGGGCGTATGTAACGGTTGTCAGTTGATGGTAGAGTTGGGCTTGGTTAATAAGAACCTTGATACCACTTCTGGTGAGAGCATCTTGGATAGCAAGCGTCTAAGCCAGTATCGCAAGGAAACTGCTCAGATGTTGCACAACGATAGCCACAAGTTTGAGAGCACCTTCGTAGCATTGACTATTCCTGAGAACGATAGCGTAATGTTTGGTTCACTCAGTGGATTCAAGATTGGTACATGGGTAGCTCATGGTGAGGGTAAGTTCCGTTTGCCCAAGGCAGAGAGCGAATACAATGTAGTTGCTAAGTTCAACTATAGCGGTTATCCCGGTAATCCCAATGGTTCTGACTACGATGTAGCAGCTATCTGTAGTGGTGATGGTCGTCACTTGGCTATTATGCCTCATCCCGAGCGTACTATCTTCCCCTGGCAATGTGGTTACTATCCAGAGGAGCGTCGCTTGACTGACCAGTGTTCTCCATGGTTAGAAGCTTTCGTAAATGCTCGCAAGTGGGTTGAAGCTAAGATTAAGAAATAAATAATAATACTAGCAAATGGGCTTGGCGTTCGATAGTGAGCACCAGGCCCATAATAAAAATATCTCTGACGAAGGATGTTTGAACTGTTCCTTACCTTTGCAAAAATAGGTCTCTTTACTATAGGCGGAGGTTATGCTATGATACCTCTGATTAAACAAACTGTGGTGGACGAAAAGCAGTGGGCAAGCGAAGAAGAGTTGATGGACTTGATAGCCGTGGCTCAGTCATGCCCAGGAGTCTTTGCCATAAACATTAGTGTGTTTATAGGTTATAGGATGAGACGCTTGCCTGGTGCGATTATGAGTGCCTTAGGGGCAGCCTTGCCTTCGTTTGTTATAATCTTGTGCATAGCATTTTTCTTCAGAGAATTTCGTGATAATCCTGTAGTGGCTAGGATATTCAAAGGCATTCGTCCTGCCGTGGCAGCTTTGATAGCCGTGCCTGTATTCAAGATGGCGCGCACAGCTAAGATTAATATATATACAATATGGATACCCATTGCTTCTGCTCTTGGAATATGGATGTTGGGCATTAGTCCTATATACATTATATTATTAGCAGCATTGGGTGGATATTCTTATGGACTTCTAAGAAAATGATATTCCTATTACTTTTTCTTACATTCTTTCAGATAGGATTGCTCGGTTTTGGAGGTGGATATTCTATGTTGTCCATGATACAAACCGAGGTGGTCACTCGCTATGGTTGGATGACCATGGGCGAATTTACTGACATGGTGGCACTAAGTCAGATGACTCCAGGTCCCATCGGTATAAACTCGGCTACATATGTGGGGTATACATCAGTGGTTAATGCTGGTTATCCAGAGTGGGCAGGAGTGTTGGGTTCATTGCTGGCCACATTCTCGTTGGTATTGCCTCCTTTCGTGCTGATGATTATTATCAGTCGTTTCCTTTTGAGATATAAGAGTCATCCTATGGTGGAGAGCCTTTTCGTGGGACTACGTCCAGCGGTGGTGGGATTGATTGCAGGCGCCGTACTTTTGCTTTGTACGGAAGAAAATTTTGGTTCTCCTAGCAATAGCCCATGGCAATTTTGGATAAGTATAGGTCTATTTGTCTTTGTTTTCATAGGTCAGCATATGTACAAAATGAATCCTATATTATTAATATGTATGTGTGGCTTGGCAGGTTTGATACTTTTTTGATGAAGTCGATTTTATGTCGTAAGATATTAATATTCAGTGAGAGATGGCTTGTGAAAGGAAAAGCTTGCTCGAACTAATTGTAAAAAATATCTAAAAATATCTTACGTTTTGCTTGCGTAAACGAAAAAATCGCTTTATCTTTGCAACGTTTTTAAGGCGCAAGCCAAGAAAACACGGGGTGTAGCGCAGTTGGTAGCGCACCTGGTTTGGGACCAGGTGGTCGCCCGTTCGAGTCGGGTCACCCCGACTTTTTTTATTTTATATATTTTGTACGTGAAATAATACTAGATAAGATTATGAAAAAGTATAATTTCAATGCGGGTCCTTCTAAACTTCCCAAGGAAGTTATGGAAGCAGTTTCAAAGGCATGTATCGAATTCGAAGGTAGCGGACTTTCACTAATGGAGATGAGTCATCGCGCTAAGAATTTCCAGCCTGTTCTAGATGAAGCCGTTGCTCTGTTTAAAGAGTTGCTCAATATTCCCGAGGGATATAGCGTATTGTTCCTTGGTGGTGGTGCTAGCTTGGAGTTTTGCATGATTCCTTACAATTTCTTGGAGAACAAGGCAGCATATATCAATACAGGTGTTTGGGCCAAGAAGGCTATGGCCGAGGCTAAGCTTTTTGGCGAGTGTGTAGAGGTAGCATGTAGCTCTGATGCCAACTATACCTACATTCCCAAGAACTTCACTATCCCTGCTGATGCTGACTATTTCCACATTACCACAAATAATACTATTTATGGTACTGAGATTCGCAAGGATTTTGATAGTCCCATCCCCTTGATTGCCGATATGAGTTCAGATATCTTCTCTCGTCCAGTTGACGTTAGCAAGTATGCCATGATTTATGGTGGTGCTCAGAAGAATTTGGCTATGGCAGGTGTAACCTTCATCATCGTTAAGAATGATGCTCTAGGCAAGGTTACTCGCAAGATACCCACAATGCTTGACTATAGAACTCACATCGATGGTGGTTCTATGTTCAATACACCTCCTACAGTACCCATTTATTGCGCATTGCAAACTCTCAGATGGATTAAGGCCAATGGTGGTGTAGCAGAAATGGAGCGCCGCGCTATTGAAAAGGCCGATGCACTTTATGCAGAGATTGACCGCAATAAGATGTTCCGCGCTACAGTTCAGGATCCTGAGGATAGAAGCCGCATGAATGTATGCTTCGTGATGAATGATGAATACAAGGAGTTGGAGTCCGAATTCATGGCATTTGCTACAGAGCGTGGCATGGTAGGTTTGAAGGGTCATCGTAGTGTAGGTGGTTTCCGCGCTAGTCTTTACAATGCGGTAGATATGGAAGATGTTCAGGCTCTAGTTGCTTGCATGCAGGAGTTTGAGGCAAAATACTAATAGAAATTAATCAAATGGGCTCTTCGAAACTTTATCACTTATAGTTTCGTGGGGCCCTAACTATTTAAAATAAGTTTTATGGCAAAGATACTTATTGCAACAGAGAAGCCTTTCAGCAAGGTAGCTGTTGATGGAATCAAGAAGGTAATTGACGAGGCAGGCATGGAGCTTGCTTTGTTAGAGAAATATACAGGGAAATCTCAACTTCTAGAGGCTGTGGCAGATGCCGATGCATTGATAGTTCGTTCGGACAAGGTAGATGCAGAGGTTGTGGAAGCTGCTAAGAATTTGAAGATTGTAGTACGTGCTGGTGCAGGTTTTGACAATCTTGACTTGGAGGCATGTACTAAGGCCAATGTGGTGGCTATGAACACACCTGGTCAGAATGCCAACAGCGTAGCTGAATTGGTATTTGGTATGCTTGTGATGGCAGTACGCAACTTCTACGACGGCACTAGTGGTACAGAACTCATGGGCAAGAAGTTGGGTATTCTTGCTTTTGGTAATGTTGGTCGCAACGTAGCTCGCATTGCTAAGGGCTTTGGTATGGAGGTGATGGCATATGATGCTTTCTGTCCTGCAGAAGTTATTGAAAGCGCAGGTGTGAAGGCTACCACAAGTCAGGTAGAACTCTTTGAACAGTGCGACATCGTTTCTCTCCATATCCCTGCAACTGCAGAGACACGCAATAGCATCAATGCAGAATTGGTTGGCAAGATGAAGAAGGGTGCTATCGTGGCAAATACTGCTCGCAAAGAGATTATCGACGAAGCGTCGCTCCTTGAACTCATGAAGGAACGTACCGACCTGAAGTATGTTACCGACATCAAGCCCGACATGCACGCCGAATACACCGAAGCATTGGCAGGCCGCTACTTCTCCACCCCCAAGAAGATGGGTGCGCAGACTGCCGAAGCAAATGTAAATGCTGGCATAGCAGCAGCAAAGCAGATTGTTGGTTACATCAAGGAAGGCATCACCAAGTTCCAATTGAACAAGTAATGAAGTAGCCATTCGAAAATACAACAAGCAAAAACTACCTATATATGACATACGGAAAAATGTTTGGAGCCTTGATAACAGGTATGTTATTCGCTCTATTTATGTGGATTGGAGATGAGTTTGTCCTTGACAACAAGAACCCATTCTACGTATATATAGTTTATGCTGTGGTATTTGCAGTGGCAATGTACATATATGATAAATTCTTCGGAAAGAAGAAATAAGAAACTTTAGAAAAATCTAATACTATGGCAATAATTCGTCCTTTCAAGGGCCTTCGCCCTCCCAAAGACCTGGTAGAGCAGGTTCAATCTCGTCCTTACGACGTACTCGACTCAGAGGAAGCTCGCGCCGAAGCAGCTGGCAATGAGAAGAGTCTTTATCATATCATTAAGCCCGAGATAGATTTCCCTGTGGGCACTAGCGAGTATGCTCCCGAGGTGTATGCTAAGGCAGCAGAGAACTTCCAGATGTTCCAAGACAAGGGATGGCTCGTGCAAGACCAGCAGGCAGGATATTATATCTATGCTCAGACAATGAATGGCAAGACCCAGTATGGTCTGGTGGTGTGTGCCTATGTTGATGACTATCTTAATGGTGTAATCAAGAAGCACGAGCTCACACGTCGTGACAAGGAAGAAGACCGTATGAAGCATGTTCGTGTCAATGATGCCAATATGGAACCTGTCTTCTTTGCATATCCTGACAATGACGTCCTTTCTGCAATCATTGCTAAATATGTTGCTGATGAGCCTGAGTATGATTTTGTGGCACAGGGCGATGGTTTCCGTCATCAGTTGTGGTTGATTCAAGACCAGAATGATTTGGATACTATCACATCTGCCTTTGCTAATATTCCCTATCTCTACATTGCAGATGGCCATCATCGTAGTGCCGCTGCTGCATTGGTGGGAGCAGAGAAGGCTAAGCAGAATCCCAATCATCAGGGTGATGAGGAGTACAACTTCTTCATGGCGGTGTGTTTCCCCGCTAGCCAGTTGACCATCCTCGATTACAATCGTGTAGTTAAGGACCTCAATGGCCTAAGTAGTTTGAAGTTCTTGTCTCTCCTAGGCGAAAACTTTGTTGTTACCCCCATGGGTGCAGAGTGCTATCGTCCTGCTAAGCTGCATGAGTTTAGTCTGTATCTTGATGGCGAGTGGTACAAGTTGGAATTGCTTCCCGGCAAGGCTGACGAAAATGACCCCATCAAGTCACTAGACGTAAGCATCAGTAGCGACCTCATCCTCGACCAAATTCTTGGTATTAAGGACTTGCGTAGCGATAAGCGCATTGATTTCGTAGGTGGTTTGCGAGGTTTGGAAGAGTTGAAGCGCCGTGTGGATAGTGGAGAGATGCGTATGGCATTGGCTCTTCATCCCGTTAGCATGCAACAAATCATCAACATTGCAGATAGTGGCAATATCATGCCTCCCAAGGCTACATGGTTTGAGCCCAAACTACGTTCTGGTTTGGTTGTGCATAAGTTGTCATGAGAGATTCATACAAAGTATTGATAAAGCCAAGCGAAGGAACTTACTCCGAACTCAGGAGCAAGTTCCTTGCTTTCGCTATACCTGTGCGCACGGCGGAGGAGGCTCTGGAGCAGGTGGCAAAGTATCAGAAGGAGTATTTTGATGCGCGCCATGTTTGTTGGGCCTATCGCCTGGGTGCTGAGGGTGAGGAGTATCGCTCTAATGATAATGGAGAACCATCAGGCACGGCAGGTAAACCTATCCTCGGACAGATGGTTAGTGCAGATGTTTCTGACCTAATCATCCTCGTTATCCGTTATTTTGGTGGTGTCAAGTTGGGCACTAGCGGTTTGATAGTGGCTTACAAGACGGCAGCTGCCCTAGCTATCGAGGCAGGAGAATTTGCTGAGCGCCTTGTTGAGAAGGAGATGAAACTCACCTTTGGCTATGAGCATATGAATATGGTAATGCGCATGGTCAAGGACTTGCAACCACGCATCGTTTCTCAAGACTACAAGGATAATGGCGATATAGTGATGACTATAGCCATAAGACTATCTCTCGTTGACCGAGTGAAAACTTCCTTTACCGTCAATGGCCAAAGTCTAGTTAAGGTGGAAGAGGTGTAAAGGGTTGAAGAAGTAAAGGTGTGAAAGCCTAAAAAACAACAGTAATGTCCACTAATTTTGAGTGATGTAGATTAGTGGCCTATTTTAGAATGAGAATATTGAGAATAGTGTGGGAGCGCATTTCCTGCGTTTCGGGAGTGCGTTTTGGAGAACGGAAATGGATTTCCAATGTTTCGAAAACGCATTTTTTGAGCGAAAATAGATTTCCTACATTTCGGAAGGTTTGCCGGTATGGAAGTCTTTACTTTGTCTCAGATGTGCTCTTGCTTAATCTCCGATATATCCTTGCTTAATCTCCGACATATCCTTACTTAATGTCCGATATAGGAATCTTGTTACTCTCTCGTATCTGCTCCCCACATGAGTTTGCTACGGAGGGTGCGGAAGAAACTACCTTCGTTGCGCTTGAGCACCTTGATGGTGTGAGGCGCTTTTTTAATGAAGATTTTGGAGCCACCGAGGGCTGATTCGCTTCGTCCGTCGATGGAGAGCATGAAATTACCAGAGCGACTCTTTACCACCATACTCACCTCGGCATCGGCAGAGAGGGTAAGGGGACGAACGGTGAGTGAATGAGGCGCAATTGGAACCAAACCTATGATGTCACTACCAGGACCTATGATGGGACCACCTACGGAGAGAGCATAACCAGTACTACCTGTGGCAGTGTTTACGATGAGGCCATCGGCTTGGTAGGTGGTGAGGAATTCTCCATTGATTTCCACATCGATGCTAATCATAGATGAATTGTCGTGCTTGAGCACAGCTACCTCATTGAGTGCGTATGGATAACCCTGTATGTTACCAGAGGGGTCTTCCACCATCAATAGAGAGCGTTCTTCGATGCGATATGTGCCATTGTAGATATGCTCGATGGCAGAAGCGATGTCTTCAGATTGATAGTCAGATAGAAAGCCCAGTCTACCCATGTTAATGCCAAGAACGGGGATGCCTTTGTCACCCACACGACGAGCCGCCTCGAGGAAGGTTCCATCACCACCCATCGAGACAACAAAGTCGGCACAAAAGTCGCTACCCTCTATGAGTCCTTCGGGCGAGAATTGGATGCTTAGCTCGTTGGTGAGATAGTGATAGAAGGTACTATCTACAAAGAGGCGAGCATTGCGCTCCTCCAAGAGAGCTATTAGCTTTTGGATGCACGACGACTTGTTGGCTTGGTACGAGTTGCCGAAGATGGCAAAACATAGTTGCTTCATACTATTATTGTTCATTTGAGTTGCAAAGATACGACGAAGCGAGAGAAAATGCAAAAGTTTTTTTGATTTTTCCTAGTGTTAGTAATTTAGAGACAGGGTCTTAAAGATGTACTCAGGCGAGTGAAATACCAAGGAATGCTTGGAAAAGTGCCCAAAATTAATTAACTTTGCGCATGAAATAACTCAAAAATATAATACTATGATTTACGAATTTTTAGCAACAGGTTTTGAAGACATTGAGGCTTTGGCTCCTCTAGATATCATTCGTCGTGCAGGTCTTGAGATAAAGACGGTGAGCATTACAGGTGAGAAGATTGTGTATAGCGCTCATGGTGTAGGCATTGAGGCTGATGCTTTGATGGAGGAGGTTGACCTTGGTGCGGCTGATATGCTACTCTTGCCAGGTGGTCTGCCAGGTAGTACCAATTTGGACGAGTGCGCTCCTTTGCGCCAGGCTATCCTAGCTCACCATGTGCAGGGCAAACCACTAGCTGCTATCTGTGCTGCTCCAATGGTATATGGCCATTTGGGTATCCTTCAGGGTGTGAAGGCAACATGCTATCCTGGCGTGGAGAGCCACTTGCAAGGTGCTATTTATACTAGCGAGTTGGTGACAAAGGATGGTCTTTTTATCACTGGTCGTGGCCCTGCTGCTGCCATGGAGTTTGGCTATGTCATTGCTGAGCATTTCCTTGGCGAAGAGGCTGTTGCTCCCTTGCGTGAGGGTATGATTTACAATCAGATGCTGAACAAGTAGCAGATAACAGATAAAAGGTTAAGGGTTATGGATTAAAGGGTGCGGATGGTGCTCATTCTTAATCGTTAACTCTTGATTATTCTTCATCATTCGTCGTTCTTCGTTTAGCCGCTCAGTAGTTCAAAATTTGGGTACAACTTTTCTTGACAAGGAATTGACTTATCTGCCTGGTATCGGTCCGAAGAGGGCTGAACTATTGCAGAAGGAACTAGGTTTACGAACCTGGGAGGACTTGTTGTACTATTTCCCCTACAAGCACATCGATCGTAGTCGTTTGTATAGAACTTCCGAACTGACTTCCGATATGCCTTTCGTGCAATTGAAGGGTCGCTTTATCAGTTTCGAACAAATGGGTGAGGGTAGAAAGCAACGCCTCATAGGTCACTTCACTGATGGCTATGGTTGGGTGGATTGTGTGTGGTTTAATTCACAACAGTACATACTGAAATCCATTAAGTTGCACACGGATTATATCCTCTTTGGACGTCCATCGCTCTTCAATGATAGGGTTAATCTCAATCATCCCGATGTGGATGCTGCTGACACTCTGATGCTCAGCAAAATGAGCATGCAACCCTATTATCAGACAACTGAACGCATGAAGAAGGCTGGTCTCAACTCGAGGACATTGGAGAAGTTTACCAGCACTCTCTTGCGCCAAATACCCATAGGTACGATAGCCGAGACCTTGCCAAGGAGTATTCTCGACCGCTTGTACATGGTTTCTCTTGATGAGGCCTTGCGAGTAGCTCATTATCCTAGCACATCCAACGAACTGACACAAGCCAACTATCGCTTGAAGTTTGAGGAACTCTTCTATGTCCAGTTGTCCGTACTTCGCTACGCACGCTATCGCCAAGGCACTATCCGAGGTCATGTTTTCTCTAGAGTAGGAGAGAAATTCAACTATTTCTACTCTAATAACTTGCCCTTCCAGCTAACCGAAGCGCAGAAGCGAGTGATACGCGAGATGCACGCCGATATGAAGTCGGGCAAGCAGATGAATCGCCTGGTGCAAGGCGATGTGGGTTCGGGCAAGACGATGGTAGCGCTGATGACCATGCTCATAGCCTTGGACAATGGTTATCAAGCGTGTATCATGGCTCCCACGGAGATATTAGCAGAGCAGCATTTGGCTACCTTCAGGAAGATGCTAGGCGATATGCCCGTGAGGGTGGAACTGCTCACTGGTATGGTGAAAGGCAAGCGTAGAAAGCAGGTGATGGAAGGCTTGCAAAGCGGTGAGGTGCAGATACTGGTAGGCACCCATGCTGTGATAGAGGATAATGTCTGCTTCAGGAATCTTGGTTTGGTGGTGATAGACGAGCAGCATCGCTTTGGTGTGGCCCAACGAGCAAAGTTGTGGGAGAAGAATATCACTCCGCCTCACGTGATGGTGATGACGGCAACCCCCATTCCTCGTACTCTGGCCATGACGCTTTATGGCGATTTGGATGTCTCTGTGATAGACGAACTCCCACCAGGAAGAAAGCCTATACAGACGATGCACATGTATGACAATAATCCTGAAAAGCTATACTCAGGCATCAATCAGCAGATACAGGAAGGCAGACAGGTGTACATGGTTTATCCTCTGGTCAAGGAGAGTGAAAAGCTTGATTTGAAGAATGTTGAGGCAGCTTACGTGCACTTGCAAAAGGTCTTCCCTGAGTACAAAATAAGTATGGTGCACGGACAGATGAAACCAGCCGACAAGGATGCCGAAATGCAACGCTTTGCATCGGGCGAGACACACATACTGGTGGCAACCACCGTGATAGAAGTGGGAGTGAATGTGCCCAATGCTTCCGTGATGGTGA
The DNA here is from genome assembly GCA_045613565.1 of Bacteroidaceae bacterium. Taxonomy (GTDB): domain Bacteria; phylum Bacteroidota; class Bacteroidia; order Bacteroidales; family Bacteroidaceae; genus Physcousia. Next base: position 20,371 of record JAZLBF010000029.1, on the reverse strand, counting down.
TACAGAATGCCGAGCGTTTTGGACTCTCACAATTGCATCAGTTGAGGGGTAGGGTAGGCCGAGGAGCTAGTCAGAGCTATTGCATCCTGGTGACGAAATATGAATTGTCGCGCGATACACGTAGGCGAATAGATATAATGACGGAGACCAACGATGGATTTGAGATAGCAGAGGCTGATTTGCGCTTCAGAGGTCCAGGCGATTTGGAAGGCACTCAGCAGAGTGGTGTGGCATTCGATTTGAAGTTGGCCAATCTTGCTCGCGATGGTCAGATAGTACAATTGGCCAGAGATACCGCAACTAGTGTTTTGGATGAAGATCCAATGCTCGCGCAACCTCAAAATCGCATCCTCGTGGAGCGTCTGAAGTACCTAAAACGAGATGAAATGGATTGGAGTAACATTAGCTAGTCTTAGGGCTCCATTTCACACTACTTAACACTTGCAGATGCATTTTAAGTGTGTTTTTAACGCTTTTTAACTCAATTTTGTAATTTTTAGCGAAATTGAACATGATATAATTGCTTGAAATTGAAATAAAAGTTATATCTTTGTGGCGCTTATGGCATTATTGTGCCTTAATACTTGTTAACAATTAAATCGAGCATGATGTTGGAAAGAACTTTAGTATTGTTGAAACCCTGCACTATCGAAAGAGCTCTCATTGGCGAAATTGTGAGCCGTTTTGAGAAGAAGGGATTGCGTATCGCTGGTATGAAGATGATGCAGTTGGATGACGAAATCCTAGCAGAGCATTATTCACACTTGGTAGGCAAGTCTTTCTTTGGCATACTGAAGGAATCTATGATGAGAACCCCAGTGATAGCGATGTGCCTAGAGGGTATCGATGCAATTACTGTGGTGCGCAACATCACCGGTAGCACCAATGGCCGTGTGGCTGATGTAGGTACCATTCGTGGTGATTATTGCATGAGCAATCAGCAAAACATCGTACATGCTTCTGATTCTCCCGAATCCGCTGAGGCAGAGTTGAAGAGATTCTTCCGTCCTGAGGAGATTTTTGATTTGGGTGATTTGAACTTGCCCCGCCTTTATGCTCTCGACGAGTTGTAAACAACGTAGGAAAAGATAAGCGTTGCTACTAAACAAACTACAATTAGAGATTTAATATTAAGAAAAACAAAATCCAACCACATAAAACAGACACACCAATGCACTTCTTAAAGAACATAGCGAAGAAGAGAATTCTAATGTTACCAATCTTGGGTGTGCTTGCATTGTCAAGCTTTGCTCAGGACCAATTGGCTAGTGTACCTCCCATTGACAAGCGCATGCGCGCTATTGACTCAGTAAGCATCATCAAGTTGGTTGCTGTTGAGACAATGGGTGATCCTGCCGTTGCTTTGTATCCCACCTGGGACAATAACTACACCACCAACTATGGTGTGGAGATGCCCAAGGAGTACAAGATTGATTTGCGTGGATTCCATATCCCATGCGAAAACAATCGTGTGACCAGTAGCTATGGCTATCGTCGCTCATTCCGTAGAAATCACTATGGTACAGATATCAAGGTGTACGTAGGCGACACTATCCGCTCTGCTTTCTCTGGTAAGATTCGTATCGTAGCTAATCAGGGCAAGAAGGGTTATGGCAAGTACATCGTCATCCGTCACCACAATGGTTTGGAGACAGTATATGGCCACTTGAGCAAGCAGTTGGTCAAGGAAGACCAGGAGGTAAAGGCAGGCGAACCTATCGGTTTGGGTGGTAATACAGGTAGATCTACAGGTAGTCACTTGCATTTCGAAACTCGTTTCCTAGGTAAGTTCATTGATCCAGAGAAGTTGTTTGACTTCAAGGCTCAGGATATTTTGGCTGATTACTACTTGTTCTCTTCAGCAGGTCGTAGCCGTTTGATTACTTCCGAAGAGGCTAATGCATTGCCCAGCAATGATATTTTGGCAAGCCTAGGTGGTCCCACTTATGCTGCTGACAAGGAAGCACAGAGCAAGAAGTTCCAGGAAGAGCGCCGCGATGCTATTCGTACCAATGTGCATAAGGTTAAGTCAGGCGAAACACTTTCTTCTATCGCCGCAAAGCGTGGCACAACAGTGGCAAGACTCTGCAAGTTGAACAATATCAGTACCAAGACTATCCTTCGCGTAGGACAGATTCTCAAGTACTCATAAGCAGAAATCCCCCTCCTCCCTCCTTGGTGTGAGAGTGGTTGGATACGAAGCACAAGGAAACAATAGAACGTAAAAGAATATAGGAGAGAACCGGTCCCCGGCCGGGGTCGGTTCTTTTTTTTGAAGCAACAACGGAGCAACAAGCTTTTAGCAACGGAGCAATAAACTCTTCGATAAAGGAGCATAAGCCTTTCTCAACAACGAGGCAATGGCTCTCTCAACAATGAAGCAACAAGCTCTCTCCTTATATATATATTATATAATAGAATGAAGACTCGCGAACAATTTGAAGCCGTGATGCAAGAGTGTCGCACATTATTCTCCAAGAAACTACACGATTATGGAGCTGCTTGGCGTATAATGCGCCCTGAATCTGTTACTGACCAGATTTATATCAAAGCCAATCGCATACGTAGCATCGAAACCAAAGGCGTGTCGATGGTGGGAGAGGGTATCCGCCCCGAGTTCATAGGCATTGTCAACTATGCCCTGATAGGCTTGATTCAGTTGAGATTAGGCGCCGCAGATGTGAGTGATAGCATGACCGCCGAGCAAGCTATGGCCGAGTACGACCGCTATGCTCAGGAGTGCCTAGAACTGATGTTGCGCAAGAATCATGATTACGATGAGGCTTGGAGAGGTATGCGCATCAGCAGTTATACCGACCTCATTTTGATGAAGATTTTCAGAACTAAACAGATCGAATCTCTCAGCGGAGAGACATTGGTGTCAGAGGGCATAGATGCCAACTATATGGATATGCTCAATTACGCAGTGTTCGGTTTGATAAAATTGACATTCGGTGAAGAGTAATACATTATGTCCAGCGCTCAAGTGGCTGATTGCTAATGCATCACGTTTGGTATTAGCATTGGCCTTGATATTCTCTGGCATAGTGAAATTAATTGATCCACATGGTACAGAGTACAAGATAGAGGACTATGCCCTATCTTTTGGGGTTAGCGAGCTTGTGCCCGCCTTCGTACCCCTGATATTGGCGGTGGCAATGGCCCTGTTTGAATTCTGTATGGGTGTAAACCTATTGTTTGTCATCAATCGTCGCCTCACATCCGCGCTGGTGTTTGTGTTCATGGCAATATTTACTCCCTTTACCCTGTATCTCGCCTTGGCCAATCCTGTGCATGATTGTGGATGCTTTGGCGATGCGTGGAAGTTGACCAACTGGCAAACGTTCATCAAGAACGTCATCCTGCTCACTTGTGCCATCATCATGACCGTGTATCATAAGCGCCAATCGCGCCTCATCAGCATACACTCTCAATGGTTGATATCCACCTTCACATGGGTCTATGCCTTCATCCTGGTATCGTATAGCATTTATACCTTGCCTCCCATAGATTTTCGCCCTTATCACATAGGTGCCGACTTGAACGAGCAGATGCAATGGGACGATTCAGGTGAAGTTCCCCCCATCTCGGATTTGCTCATTACGGACCCCATTACGGGTGAGGACCAGACGGATAGTTTGATAAACCTCCCAGGGTGGAAGTTTTGGGTGATTCTACCTAGGATAGAAAAGGCCGACGATGGTGTGATGGACAAGCTCACAGAGCTCACGGATTATTGCAACAATAATGGTTATCAGATACTAGCCTTCACGGCCAGCAATGACGAGATGATCAACAATTGGCGAGATATCACGGGAGCCGAGTACGACTTCAAGGTGGTGGACGAGATTCCGCTCAAGACCATGGTGAGAAGCAATCCAGGTCTGATACTTCTGAATGGAACCAGTGTGGTCCACAAGTGGGCATCCTCTCAGATTCCCAATGCTACGGAACTGGACAAACCCCTGGAGGAGATATCCTGGACAAGTGATACCAATCCCACTCTTACCGAGCGAATAGTGATGCTCCTGTCCTGGTACCTAATACCCCTGCTCCTATGCACCATAGCAGACAGAGTTTGGATGGGAATAAAGATGTATAGAGAAAAAAGAAATAGAATATAAACCAATTAAAACATTTTAAGCAATGAGAAAGCACATTGTAGCAGGTAACTGGAAGATGAACAAGAGCCTGCAGGAAGGTGTAGCATTGGCTACAGAATTGAAGGAGATGTTGGCTGCACAGAAGCCCAATTGTGATGTTATCATCGGTACTCCTTTCATTCACTTGGCAACTGTTAGCGAGTTGCTAAAGGATAGCGTTATCGCTGTTAGTGCAGAGAACTGTGCAGACAAGGAGAGCGGTGCTTACACTGGTGAGGTTAGCGCTTCTATGGTAAAGAGCACTGGTGCTGAGTACGTAATTTTGGGTCACTCAGAGCGTCGCGAATACTATCACGAGACTCCCGAGATTTTGAAGGAGAAGGTTGATTTGGCTTTGGCTAACGGTTTGAAGGTTATCTTCTGTATCGGTGAGAGCTTGGCAGAGCGCGAGGCTAACGAGCAGGAGGCAGTATGTAAGGCAGAGTTGGCTGGTAGCGTATTCCACCTAACTGCTGAGCAGTGGAAGAACGTAGTTATCGCTTACGAGCCCATCTGGGCTATCGGTACAGGTAAGACCGCTACCGCTGAGCAGGCTGAAGAGATCCACGCTTACATCCGTTCTTGCGTAGCTGAGGTATATGGTGCTGAGGTAGCAGACGAGACAAGCATCCTTTACGGTGGTTCTTGCAAGGCTAGCAACGCTCCTGAGCTATTCGGCAAGCCCAATATCGATGGTGGCTTGATCGGTGGTGCATCTTTGAAGGCTGACGACTTCAAGGGTATTATCGACGCTTGGAACTAAGATATAGCCCCTCATCTCTATAGATAAGCTATATCTCTAGACACTCTATAAACCGTAGGAGACTATCCCTTCTAGCACATATCCATGATGACCTGGAGGAGAGGTTTCCTACGGTAATAAACAACACACACATTACAACCTAAAAATCCATTTATGAAGAAACGCTTATTTCTATCAATGCTCATCGCTGTACTATCAGCCACATATGCCATGGCACAGCAGGATAGCATCGCCCTCAGTGCACAATGCGATAGCTCCATGCTCAAAACCAAGCAGGACAGTGTGCCCGCCAAGCGTATTCGAGTAAACGGATTCCGCGTACAGGTGTACTACGGAGGCAACAATCAGCAATCCAAGCGAGCTGCCCTCAAGATGGCAGAGACCGTAAAGATATGGTTTGAAGACCTTCCCGTTTACACCACCTTTTCATCACCACGATGGACATGCCGAGTGGGCGATTTCCAGACACGCGAAGAGGCCATGCAACTTCTGACCACCATGCGTGAAACAGGTCGTTTCCCCAAAGCCATCATTGTGAAGAGTAAGATTAATATTAGAGAAGATGAACTCAGAAGAGAAGAGCCTAACACCAGCACAGCAGGAGATTCAACAGCATATAACTCGAATCTTGGAACTCTTGGGCGAGGACCCCAATAGAGAAGGATTGCAGAGAACTCCCCTCAGAGTGGCACGCGCCATGACCGACCTCACCCGTGGTTACGATCAAGACCCTGTGGCCATACTCCGAGGAGCCATCTTCCATGAGGAAGGATGCAATCAGATGGTCATTGTCAAGGACATCAATTTCTATTCCTTGTGCGAGCACCACATGTTGCCCTTCTATGGCCGCGTACACGTGGCATACATACCCAATGGCGAGGTGACAGGCCTCAGCAAGATACCCCGCGTGGTAGATGTCTTCAGCCATAGATTACAGTTGCAAGAGCGACTGACCAAGCAAATCAGAGAAGCCATCCACGAAGCCCTGCACCCCCAGGGAGTGATGGTAGTGATAGAAGCCCAGCACATGTGCATGCAGATGCGTGGAGTGGAGAAGCAAGGTAGTATCACCACCACCAGCGACTTCTGCGGAGCATTCAATCAAGCTAAGACTCGCGAAGAATTTCTCTCCTTAATCAGGATGCGCAATTGATTCTTCTAGGGACCTCTATTTACTTTATTCCCCTTGGAGGAAATACTTTAAGGATTTGCCTCCTCTCTAAAAGGTAAAAAGAGTAGGGGAAACTGAGGAGCGAATTACTTATGAAATATGATTCCACTACTATAATATTGGAAGGAGAACCATTGCGGCTCTCCTTTTCTTTTTCTCGTTTTTCCGGTCGAAGACAGGAGGCATGGGAATATATTCACTTAGGCTTTAGTCAAGATACCTTTATCATGAAGGACTATTAAAATCTAGGTTTTAGTGTAATCCGAGGGGTTGGGAAGAGTCAAAATCTAGGTTTTAGTAGAATCCAAGGGGTTTGGAAGTGTCAAAATCTAGGTTTTAGTGTAATCCAAGGGGTTTGGAAGTGTCAAAATCTAGGTTTTAGTGTAATCCAAGGGGTTGGGAAGTGTCAAAATCTAGGTTTTAGTGTAATCCAAGGGGTTGGGAAGTGTCAAAATCTAGGTTTTAGTGTAATCCAAGGGGTTGGGAAGAGCCAAAATCTAGGTTTTAGTGTAATCTAAGCTGTTGGGAAGAGTTAAAATCTAGGTTTTAGTAGAATCCAAGGGGTTGGGAAGGGATGATTGGTATTTTCCATATATGCCGAGAACGAAGTGCTAACGATGTTTTACGATCATAGGAACAAATTCCTTCTTGATTTTTTTCTTAATTTTGTGCCGAAAAATAGAAATATGCTTGTTGGGGTTAACATTTAGCGTTGCTGAACGGTATATGATATAGAGACGTATGAAAAGAGTTTATATACAACAGCTATTCAAGCAACACTATGCCAAGATGTTTAGGGTGGCATATAGTATTCTTCTTGATGAGCAGGAGAGCAAAGATGTGGTCAGCGATGTCTTTGCCAACTTGCTTCAGGCAGATGCCATACTCCTACCCGACACTACCGAACATTATTTGCTGACGAGTGTTCGCAATCAGTGTTTCAAGCGCATCAGGCATGAGGAGATAAAGCATCAGGCAGAGCAATTCATCAGCAGTGAGCACCAGGTAGCAACCTCAGCCGAGGACGAACGCCTCGCTGACATTGAAGAATATGTGGCTTCGTGCTTTACGGAGCAGGACCAGCGTATCTTTCGCATGCGATATTCTTACGGTTGCAGTTATGAAGAGATTGCTGCTGTAGAAGGTATCAGTCGTGTGGCTGTTTGGAAACATCTTTCTCGCGTCCTAAATTCAATTAAGAAACATCTTAAAAGTTAAGTTTATGTCTACTCCCAACAAGAAACTCTTTCGCAACATGCAAGAGCACCCGGAGCAATATACCGAGTCTCAATTGGAGAGCGTGATGACTCAATTGGACAAAGAGCCCGATGTAGATGCAGCATGGCAGGAATTTGAAGCAAAGCTATCACAGCGCACCCATGCTGGAAAGCCCACTCGCTGGTACTCCTCTATGCGCAAGATTGCAGCGGTATTCGTGGGCATTCTCCTGGTGTCGGTTACTACCTTTGCCACGGTGAATATAGTGCAGAGACGAGCTGCCAGGAAGACAGAAATGGTGGAGAATGCGGTTGTGTCGGAACCAAAGTCAACCACAAAGGTTGTTCCACCCGTTCATTTCGAAAACACCACACTTGACAGCATTCTTGCCAAGGTTGCATCACATTACCATTTGTCCGTGAGCTATAACGACAAGGCTGCCAAGAGTATGAAGTTCTACATTACCTGGCACCCCAGCAAGGGTATCTCCCACTTCATCCAAAAGATGAATATGTTTGATGGCTTGCTCCTGTCTGTCAAGCAGGATACAATCCATATTGAGGTCATAGAAGTAGAGGAGGATAAGCCATGAAGCGATTATTCCTACTCCTCCTTGCCCTGACCGCCACATTCCTTCACGCCCAGATAGTGCATGAGTTCAGCAACACTCCGCTCACTGATGCTCTACGTACCATAGAGCAGAGTCAATCAGAGTACACCATCTCCATCCTGTCCGATGGCTTGGAGAATATTGCCGTAACGGCCAATGTTGATGAAAAAGATGCTTTGCAAGCCGTCAAAAGACTATGCAAAGACCTGAACGTCAAGGTAAAGTTCAGGGATGAAGAAATCTTTGTTCAGGCTAAAAATGAATCCAAGCGCTTGCTTGTATTAAAAGGACAGGTGCAAGACATTCGTGGACACCATGATATCATTGGTGCCAATGTGGAATTACTTTCTGCCGATAGTAGTATTATTGACCAGAAGGAAGCGCATAGCAAGTTTTATGGTGCGGCAGACAATAAGTTTATGTGGGAGACGAGCGAGTTTTCCTTCTCCGTTCCCTCTGAGCCAGCCAAATACATATTTCGCATTACGCACGAGGGCTTCATAACAGCCTACGTTGACTATACTATAGAGCATGTGGGCAAGCGTGAATACTCAAAGGCATTGCCGCCATTTTATCTAGTACCAGAAATTCCCTCCAAGATGATGCAAGAACTGACCGTTACAGCATCTAGGGTCAAATTCTACTACAAGGGTGATACTATTATATATAACGCAGATGCCTTTGTCCTGGCTGAAGGGTCAATGCTAGATGCTCTATTGCAACAACTACCAGGTATAGAGATGAAGTCGGACGGACGTATCTATCATAATGGCAAGTTTGTCAATGACCTTCTGCTCAATGGTAAGGAGTTTTTCAGTAAGGACCGACGTCTAATGCTGGAAAATCTACCAGCATATACAGTGAAGGACATTGCAGTGTATGACAAGCAAACTGAAGAAAATGAGTGGCTCGGCATTAAGGACAGAGCCTCGCAACGCTATGTCATTGATGTGCGTCTGAAGAAAGAATACATGATAGGATGGATAGCTAATTTAGAAGCAGGTGGTGGTACCTCAGATAGATATTTAGGTAGACTGTTTGCTATGCGCCATACTGATTTTTCACACATTGCCATCATAGCCAATGCCAACAATCTGGACGATTCTTCACGTCCTGGTAGCAACGATAATTGGCAACGTGGCACTACCACCGACTTGCGCAGAACAGAGCGTGCCGATATAGACTTCTATGTGGGCGACCGCAATAAGCGTTGGAATACCAGAGGTAACGCTTCCATCAATCATCAAACCACCAAGGGGGATATTCACACGGTACAGCAAAATTATCTTCCCACAGGTGATACCTACGATTATCGCTTTGATGAGAATAAGAATGAGGACCTGCGTGTCTCTGCCAATCAGAGTTTTTCCTTCTCTACAAAGTCGGTTAGTTGGAGTTTTAGTTACAACCTCAATTATCATCTGTTCAATCATGCTAGTAGCATGGCTTCTGCCACATTCAGCGCTCCAATAGCTGGAGTCAGCCGTCAGTTGTTGGACGATATCTATTCACCTACCTCTTTGCGAGTAAATCTGCGCGACACGCTAATCAATAGAGTCTTGCAGAAAGGCATGGGCGATGGATATGCCGTGAATGGCTCGTTCAATACTAGTGCTGTAATCAAAATACCTAATAGCAACGAGAGCATCCGTCTGGGAGCCACAATAGATTATGCCGACCGCAATGAGCACTCGTTCGATTACCAGAGCGTTAACTACGGTTATCAACAGCAACCTGCTCTATATCATCATCAGTATCGCAACAATCATCCCATGCGTGATGGTGGCTTCAACGTCAGAGCCAGTTACACAAGACCTTTGGGAGAAGGTTGGCGTCAGCTGATGACCACCTATACATTCAAGCATCAGCACCAGCATAGCAATTCTTCACTATTTCTCTTGCATCAGTTGGATAGTGTGCTTACGGATATCAATCAGTTGCCCTCAGTCAGCGAGTATCAGCAGGTATTCGATAAAGACAATAGTTATACTAGCAGACACACCAACAATAGTCACAAGCTATTTCTCAATCTAGGTTATCAGTTCAATAAAGGGTCCTATGGGTATGTATGGACACTATTTGATGGCCATATTACCCTTAACCAAGAGCATATGGACTATCTGCGAGGCAGAATAGACACTACGCTCAATCGTACTGGCTTGTCCATGAGTATGGGTAGTATGACAGCTCTCAACTTAAATGGAGGGCATCAAGTTAGTTTGAATCTCGGCTTAGACAGAACCTTGCCCTCACTAGAGCAACGTATAGACATGCGTGACGATTCCGACCCTATGAATATTCGTCTAGGCAATCCACAACTGCGTGCAACTCTGACCCCCTCCATTAAACTAAATGGTACGTACAGAGGTAAACAGACTCTTCATCGTTTCAGTTGGGAATACAGAACCATATACAATTCCATAGCAATGGGATATGTGTATGACACCCATACTGGTGTGCGCACCTACCGACCAGAGAATGTTAATGGTAATTGGAATACTACGGGTGAGTATACCTTCCATAAAGACTTTGGCGTGGCTAAGAAACTAAATCTCGACATCCCTCTCTCTGCTACATACAGTGAGAATGTAGACCTCGTGGGAGTGGATGGTGCCACAAGTCCTAGCCTCTCACGAGTGCATCGCTTGGCTATATCTGTAGCTCCCAGTTTTAAAGCCGATTTTGGAAAACAACATTTCGAAATCACGTGCCAACCCACATGGGAGCGTCTTACTAGCGAGCGCACAGATTTTACAGACTTCAGTGCACTGACCTCGCGCACCACACTCTCTGCAACACTGAAACTACCATGGCAGATAGACCTCAATACGGACTTTAGCCTATATACTCGTAGCGGATATGCCGATGTGCGCCTAAATACCACGGATTGGGTATGGAATGCTCGCCTCTCGCGTCCCTTCTTCAAGGGTAGCCTGTTGGTAATGTTTGATGGCTTTGACATCCTAGGCCAACTTTCCAATGTGACACGCACCATCAATGCGCAGGGACGTACCGAAACCTTCACCTCCGTGATGCCACGATATGCCCTCTTGCATGTGGTATATCGTTTCAAAAAGGAGCCCAAGAAAAAGTGAGCGATAAACTTTTGAGCAAGAGACAAAGGACGAATGTCAAACTATTGCCAAATGCTATATGGACTTCTAAATTAAAGCAAATTGAATAACGGGGTGGGGGAGTGAGACCATATAGATGGGATTAATCAACTAACTAATGTTTAATATTATTGCTGTCCGGTAAAACGATTTTCGATATTTAATATCATAAAAAAGTTTACCGGACAGCAAAAAAATAATATATAGTTTGATTTTTCTAGAGCAAAGTTATCTCAATTTATCAAAATAGCCAAACAACTACAGAGGTAAACGCACAGTAAAGACAGAACCCGCGCTATCTTCTCTTACTTTTGCCTTGATGGTGCCACCATGATTGGTAATAATCTGTTTGCAGATAGAGAGTCCCACACCCTCGCCTTCTTGTTTGGTGCTGAAGAAAGGAGTGAAGAGTCTTTCTTCTGCCTCTGGGAGGAAGCCGCAACCATTATCTGTAACGGTAATTACCAACCAACTACCCTTGTTGGCAAGACTGACCATCAGTTCCGTCATCGTGGCACCAGCTTCGTGAGCATTCTTCAGCAGGTTGATTATCACTTGCTCTATCTGTCCACGGTCAACGGAAATAGTTATATCCGGACAAAGGATATTGAACTTGATTCCCGAACGAATTTCTGCCTCTAGCAAACCACCAATCTTGTTAATCAAATCTATCACAGACACACGTGTAAGGAATGGCTCAGGCAGGCCCGACACCTTTTTATAACTCTCCACAAAATGCAACAAGCCTTCAGCTCTCCTGTTGATAGCGGAAAGAGACGCCAATTGCTCTTCTCTGCTCATTGCCATTCGTGGATTTTTTGGTTCAAAACTATCCAATAGAGACCCCGACAATGATATTATGGGCGAAAGAGAGTTCATTATCTCGTGTGTTAGTACTCGTATCAATTTCTGCTGACTAAGCACTTCCACCTGCTGAAGTATATTGTCCACACGCTGTATGGAATATAAATGATAAGTGATGCCCTGACTGAAAAACAAGCACATGGAGACAACCAACTGATGCTCCTCACCATTCTCCTCTGGTATGGAAACGAGGCAACTCCCTCCCTTGCTTAAGGCTTTCATTTCCTTGCACAATTCAGGACTGATAACAGACAACTTATCCAGGTTGTCTATCTTGAAACCACAAAGGTCGTTGATGGCAGCCTTGTTCATCCATTTGATGTTGAAATCATCATCCGTAGCAATCATCATGCTATCAATGGTTTCAAACATAGCATCATAAAAGTGTGACTCTCTCACTCTGCTATGTTCCAGTTCCCTGAAGTCGGCAATCACATTATTGATTTCTTCAGCCATCTTGCGCTCTTCACCATGCAAATTATCCAGTTTGTAGCGCAAGGTATAATCGCCCATTCTCACCGCTTCCAGCATTTGCCTCAGACGACGTATGCTCTTGTTATAGAATATGTTTTGCCAAATACTCATTGTTTACCGAGTTTTTCCAACTTACGATAAAGGGTAAATCTAGATATTCCCAATAGTAATGCCGCCTGGGTCAGGTTGCCGTCACTCTGGCGTACAGCCTTCATGATGGCTTGTCGCTCCAATTCCTCCAGATTAAGGGGCAATTCCTCCACCATTGCAGCTTCTTCTATTTCCTCAGTTTCGTTTGCCGGCAAAGGATATTCTGCATCTATGGCGCGACGCTCCATCAAGTGCTGCAATTCGCGCACATTGCCAGGCCAGTTGTACGTGAGCAGTTTTTTGTTGTCTTCTTCGCTCAGTACCTGCTCCTCACCATTGTATTTAACAATATATCTTTTCAGGAAATAATTTGCCAACAGAAGAATATCGTTGGAGCGTTCCTTCAGACGTGGAACTTGCAGTTCTATTGTGTTCAATCTATAGTAAAGGTCTTCGCGGAAGGTACCATTCTTTACCATCTCCTTCAGATTTGCATTCGTGGCAGATATTACACGCACGTCCACGTTTCTTTCCTTGTTAGACCCCACACGGGTGAACGTTCTTTTCTCTATGACTGTAAGCAACTTTTGTTGAAGCATCAGCGACAGGTTACCTATCTCGTCCAGAAACAGCGTACCGCCCTCGGCTTCTTCTATACGTCCTGGTTTGGAAGTGGTGGCACCTGTGAAAGCACCCTTTTCATAACCGAACAGTTCTGCTTCAAATAAATTCTCTGGAATGCAACCAATATCTATGCTCACCAATTTACCACGTCGGCGCAAGGACAAACGATGCACCTCAGATGCCACAACATCCTTGCCCGTACCATTATCACCCGTAATCAATACGTTGGCTTCCGTGGGAGCTATTTTAGCAATGAGTCGCTTCAACTGGAGTATGGGTTCTGATTCGCCAACAAATTCTCTATACTGAGACTTGTCTATTACCTGAGGTTTTCTCTCGGGCACATCGTCAGGCTCATTCTGTCTGTAGCGTGCCAGGTCCACCGCACCATGTACTATATCTATCACCTTGTCTTTGTCCCAGGGCTTAGGAATAAAGTCCAGGGCACCAGCCTTGATGGCACGCACGGCCTTTTCGGCAGAAACGTATGCGGTGATAAATAGCACCACGGCTTTCGGATACTTCTCCAATATCCTTGCCAACCATCTGTAACCCTCTTCTCCGCTCGATGCATCCTTGGTAAAGTTCATATCCAGAATGATTACATCGGGGCGAAAATTATTGATAAACTCCAGCATGCGCTCAGGCGAACGCAACACTCTGATGGCATCCACCCATGGGCGAAGCAACATGTTCAACGAGAGAAGCACATCCTCGTTGTCGTCAACGATTAATATTTTTCCTTTGCATTCCATAATATGCAGGCAAAGGTACACTTTTTTCATTCATATCGTTGAAAAATCCGTAATTTTATCACTGTTGGCGGTTGAAAAATTAAATACATGAAAACCAACATGTGCGAAATCGCACAATTTGTATGTGCGTATTCGCACGCTTGCTACAATTTGTTCAAAATCGCACATCGTCCGAAAAACCAGCTAAATCATTATAAACCAACTATTAAGGAAGACATGGCACAGTTTGGCACGATATTTGCTTGTCTATTTATAGAGGCCCCTCGCAAAAACGGAGGCACTAATCTTGGCCCTGTAGTGAATAATAAAATGAAATATAATATGAAGTACAACAAAATTCTTCTCGTTATTGGTCTTTTGGCATCAACTATCTTGCCAGCCAGAGCCACTACCGATTCTCTTACCTTGACACTGGAGCAATGCATCCGCTTGGCACAGGAGCAATCACCAGCCGTGCAGAGTGCCAAGCATTCTTTTCTCTCCCAGCACTGGAATTATCGTAACTTTCGTGCCAACTATCTTCCATCCGTCAGCCTCAGTGCTTCTCCTTCTATAAATAATAGTGTGAGCCAGATTACCCAGGGCGATGGTACCACCCGTTTCTTGCGTCAGAGCCAGGTCAATGCCAGTGCCAATGTCAGTATCAATCAGAACATAGCCCTCACTGGCGGTACATTCTTTGTTAAGAGTGGTTTGAGTTTCAACCGCGAACTGGAGCGCAAGATCAATGGTTTCAGCTCCACTCCCATCTCCGTGGGTTACAGCCAGACATTGTTTGGTTACAATTCATTCAAGTGGGATAAGAAGACGGAACCCCTGCGCTACACTCAAGCCAAGAAGAATTATGCCGAGCAGTTGGAACTAATCTCTGCCAACACCACCAGCTATTTCTTCAATCTGGTCAATGCACAAACCTCACTAGAGCTGGCACGCAGCAATTATGCCAGCGCCGACACCCTTTACCGCATGGCACAGGGCAGATACAAGATAGGTACCATCACCGAGAACGAGATGCTCCAATTGGAGATTCGTCGTCTCAGCGAGGAAACCAATGCCATGGATGCAGAGATAAGCCTGGAGGAACAGTTGCAGAGTTTCCGTTCATACCTGGGACTGGAGCAGGATATAGCCATTCGACTTATTCCCAGTGATAGCGTACCAGAATTTGAAGTCCCTGTAGACAAGGCTCTGGAACTGGCACTCAAGAACAGCCCCGACCCCATCTACTATGAACTACAGCGCATTCAGGCCAAGAGTTCTCTTGCTTCTGCCAAGGCCAATGCCGGTCTCAAGGCAGATATATACATGCAGTTTGGTCTATCACAGACGGGCGAAAACTTCACCGAGGCTTACAATCATCCCATGCACCAGGAGTATGGCAGCATCACCCTCTCGCTTCCTATTTTGGATTGGGGCAGAGGTCGAGGCAGGGTGCGCGTTGCACGCTCTCAGCAGGAGTTGACAGAGATACAGGTTCAGCAGGGCATGGAAGATTTTCACCAGAACATACAAAAGATAGTTTCACAGTTCAATATGCAGGCTCGCAAGATACGCATTGCTTATCTCACGCGCCAAAGAGCCGAACACAGATACAACGTTTCCATGCGTCTCTATATCATGGGACAAAATTCTTTGCTCGACCTGAACACAGCCATCTCCGAGCGCAATCAGGCACAGACATCATACCTCTATGCCGTGAGCAATTACTGGCGACTATACTATACCATTCGTTCCATTACGGGATATGACTTCCTCAACGATTGCGAACTGACCCACAACCTGCCCATACAATAATCGTATAATCAAAACAATAAAATATTATGGATATCAAAAGACCTCCAAAACCATGGTACGTCAAGTACCGCATGTACATCCTTGGTGTTACTGCCCTGTTGGCCATCGTAGTTTACACCGTATACATTGCCCTGCAACCACGTCGTCAGAGCATCAAGAGTGAGAGTATCAAGGTGGCAGCCGTCCAGGACGCACCCTTCATGGAGTTTGTTGAGACGGAAGGCATCGTCCACCCCATCATGACCATTCAAATCAATTCTAAAGAGTCTGGCTACGTGGACCAGATTGTTGCCGAAGAGGGAACCATGCTCCACAAGGGTGATACCATCCTGGTTTTGAAGAATCCCGAACTCCTCCGCACCATCAACGAGGAGCACGAGCAGTGGCAGAAGACCATGCGCAATCTTCAGGAACAGGAAATACAGATGGAGCAGAAGAGCATCTCGCTCAACATGTCTGCCCTGCAGCAGCGCTATGAGTTGGCCAATCTGGAGCGCACCCTGGCACAGGCTCGCGAAGAGTTTTCCATGGGTATCAAGAGCCGTGCCGAGCTGGACATTGCCGAGGAGAAATACAAGCACGAGCATCAGAAGTTACTCTTGCAGATGGAGAGCCTGCGTCACGACTCCGTAACAGCCATCCTTCGTCGCGAGATGCTCGTTTCCGAGCGCGAGGCTGCAGCACGCAAGCTGAGCAACTCCAGCAAACGTATAGATGGTCTGGTGGTTCGTGCACCCATGGATGGTCAGTTGGGCCACATCAATCTCACCATTGGTCAGTCCGTAGGCAGCAATGCTATGATAGGCGAACTGAAGATTATGAACGAGTACAAGGTGCACACCCAGTTGAGCGAATACTATGTGGAGCGTATCAGTGCCGGCTTGCCTGCCACCATTATCCAGAAGCAGGACACCTTCCCCTTGCGCATCAGTCGTGTAGTGCCCGAAGTGAAGGACCGCAAGTTTGATACCGACCTGCTATTCACAGGTACCCTTCCCGAGAACATACGTTTGGGCAAAAGCTATCGTGTGAAGATAGAACTTGGGCAACCCGAACCTGCTATCATCATACCACGTGGCGACTTCTACCAGAAGACCGGTGGCAGATGGATATATCGCATCGATGAAGACGGTATCGCACGCCGTGTGGAGATAAAGATTGGACGTCAGAATCCAGAGCAGTACGAGGTCATCGATGGTCTTGAGCCAGGACAAGAAGTAATAGTAAGCGGTTACGACCGATTGGGAGACGTAGAAGAAATAGTAATAAATTAAGTTAGTAGTATTATGTCCCTAACTTCCCTCGCTCTTATCCTCTCCCAATGGCGAGGGAACCACGGGACGAACATCAAAGATAATTCACAGATATAAAGCTATTATATCATCTAAAAACATCCTCCGAAATACTATCTCAACGAGCTATTACGTTATATCATCAGAGTATTTCGAGATTAAAATTACATCAATATGTTATTACATCATTTTAAAATCTCCTGGCGCAATCTGCTGAAATATAAAGTACAGAATGCCATTTCCATTGCCTGCCTGGCGGTGGGTGTGGTGTGCTTTGCCGTGGTGTTCCAGGTGGGAAGTGCTTACCTGAGGGATCTGTATTACACAAAATACGACACGGGACGACCTGTATTCCACTTCTACGAAATGACCGAGGAGGAATACAATAATTACACCCCTTCCGCCGAAAATAACTTCGAGTCAGAGCCACCAAAGATGTTTATCACGGATTCTTTTGTTGAAAAGCTCTACAACTTGGAATTGCCAGCTATGCGCGAATTGCATGGTTATGATAATTGGCTAGTGGTGGCAAAATTTGAAGATGGTACAGACATTGACAAAACTTGTCATCCGGGCATAATGACTTGTTCGCCACGTTACTTTCATTATCAGAAGTTTCGCTCAGCAATTACAGGCCAGATTATTCCCGAACTGAACGAAGGCGAAATTCTCATCACCGACCAATTACGTGATCAGGTTTATGGCAAGGATGTGGACCCACGTGGATTTCATGTAAGCGGATCCCTAATCAAAGAAGAAATCAATGGGGTCATATTCGATGTGCTTAACACTAAAGAACGTAGTAATAAAATACTGAACAAAGACATCATCTTGTGCCATAAAAACTTTATCCAGATAAATGATAGATATGCTTTCTTTAAACAATACGCACAAATAGAACTGAACGAAGGTTATACGGCTGAGGATATGCATGAACAGCTTGTCAGCGCCTTTCCTGAATACTATGTGAAATTGCAACAGCCCGACTTTGACTGGCAAACATTTTCAATCCTTGGCATCGTTTTCCTGCTTGGAGTCAGTGTGTTGCTCATTGGTGTAACAGGATTCCTGAAGATGCAGTTGCAACTCTTTGGGCTGCGTTCGCGCGAAATGGCATTGCGCCGTACGATGGGTGCCAAGCCTCGACATCTGTATGGGTTGTTGATGGCAGAAATAGTCCTTGTATTTGCTATCACGGCGTTACTGACTTCATTCATTACCATTCAACTTGTTCACAATGCACTGCCCATTATACAAAGCGTACATGAAAATTTCATGATTGACACCAACCAATTGGTAGAGACAAGTTTGTGGATTTGCCTCGTCACTTTGGCTGGATCAATTGTCATAGTTATCTGTTCCGTTTATCGCCAGTTGCACAGCCCAGTGGGAATGCGCGTCGGTCGTAGCGGAAGTCCGCGAACCGCAGGACAGAGCATCATGATATGCATTCAGTTTATCATCAGCATGCTGCTCTCCTTTGCCGTGCTGGGAGCATTTTACATACTCAACGAATTGGCTGATGCCAAGTATGGAGGCATGGAGGAGGACAAGGAACCTTACCGCAATGTGATTATGGCTGACCTTTTTACTATGGACGATAAAATTCCCGGCTTTAAGGATAAACTGATGCAAACAGGACTTGTGGATCATATCGGTAAGTATTTTTATAGTAGTGGAGCAACTTACGGAACCGAATACGACGAGGAACTTTTCGTACATACCCGTTTAATGCTCAACCAGAATAGAGATACTATCTATGGTGTCAGCGTACTTACAACCGACGAGGAGACCCTGGATTTGCTCAAAGTGAAAATTACCGCAGAAAAACCTGCAGACGAGAAGCTCCAGGCCGTCACAAGTGCCCTCTACGTGCGTAGCGAAGAAGTGGAACGTTTGCGTGAGAAGTGGAATTTGCCCATAAGCAGTGATGTGCAGACTCGCAACCTCTACCATGATAATGATTACACGCTCATTGGTTATGCGATATCGTTGATGGGGTGCAGAACAGATTTTAATGGTGTTCCATCCTATTGGGTAATAGAACCCGACGCATATCGCGAAAAAACAAGATGGTGTGTGCCAATACCTAATATTCAGACCCATGGTACCACTGACCATTACCTGATATTCCCTAAGGAAGGTAAGTATAATGAGGTGATGGAAGCCATTACCGATATAAATCGCGAGGCGAATCCGGATGACATGAATCCATTGAAAGTATATGACCTCTACGAAGAGTGGTTCAAGGAGATACGCTTGATTGAAATGATGCGCAAACTCTGCTTCATGCTGGTCATTGTTTCCATCTTATGCATCATGGCAAGTGTGTATTCGGCCATTTCACTCGAATCGCGTGGCAGACAAAAGGAGGTGGCTTTGCGAAAGGTTCATGGTGCACACACGCGCGACATCATCCATTTGTTTGGCAATTACTACCTGCGCTTGCTCGGCATCAGTGCTCTTTTTGTCAGCATAGTGTCACTGCCCTTTATCATTATGCTTGTCAACAATGCTAATCTCATGATTAAGATAGCAGTGGCCACCCAAAACATGGATTATATGAATAGTTTTGACACAACAGATTGGATAATGATTCTACTCTACCTCCTGCTCTCTATCCTCATCGTTGCATCCATCACCCTTCTCACCATAGGCAACAAGATATACCGCGTCAGCCAGATTAAGGCGGCAGAGGTGCTGAAGAAGGAATAGAAGACCCACCAGACCACCGGACCCTCCCCCAGCCCCTCCACAAGGGAGGGGAGTGGTTACTACTGCTATTGAATAACTAATATAATTGAATAAGGAAAATAAAAACAATCATGTCAAATAACAATAAGGACACCAAGAGTACAATACATTCTACTCCCTCCCCTTGCGGGAGGGCTTGGGGTGGGGTCTTTATCCACAATCTAAAAATCTCCCTCCGCAATCTCATGAAGTACAAGTTCCAGACCCTTGTCAGCGTTTTGGCGCTGGCGGTGGGTATGGTCACACTGGCAGCTATGCACTTTGTGCTGAGATACTATGCTCCACCTGCTATTTGCGATGAACCTTATTATGACCGTCTGTATGAGATGAGTTTCGCTAAAATTTCTTCCAATACATTTAATGTCACTATTACCAGCGATATCCATACTGCCCTAACCTCGAACGGTGGAATGCCAGGCGTAGAAAAGCTTTTCTATGCAGATATGAGTTTTGGACATATGAAAACAACAATAACGCTACCCGACTCCACAAAACTGCTTATGACGTCTGGGAGCAAAGACGTTGTTCCAGAATACTTTAACTTCAGAGGTATCCGTTCGGCACTGACGGGCGAAAAGATTCCTGTGCTGAACTACGGTGAAGCGGTGCTGACCGAAACGCAAGCAAAACTGATCTGTGGCGACCAGAATCCCATAGGCACAAAGATTGAGATTCAAGAAATGGGTGCTGATAAGCATTGGCACTAT